>JADZFK010000123.1 GCA_020849945.1 Pirellulales bacterium
CCCCTACCCCAAGGAACGGTGGAAACACCCTGTCTCGTAGCGACGGGCGGTTGACCTTGCTTCCAACGATCTCCTGGCTTGTTCTCCGTGACCTCGGTGTGCTCCGTGGTGAGAAATCCGGGTTAGCGAGGGAATGTGTGCTTTTTTCCTTGCTGACGCTTCGGGCTGGTTTCCAATACACTCGCCCAATTTGAATAAATGATCGGTCCTGGGGAGAAATCCCCACCATTCTCCCGCTGGTATCAATGCTACCAACCCGTCTGGCGTCAAACTGGGCCGACTCTTCCAGCGCACGGCGTAGCGTTTAAGCCAATCGTAAGGGTGGGCCGATCTTGCTTGCATGGCGTCCCCTGGTTCCGCATCGTGCGATCCCGCGCTCGATTCGGGCAGAGTGGGAACGACCGTGCCCTGAAATTGACTTGGCTCGTCGCCTGCGTCGAGCCTCACGATCGAACCCGCTCGGCTTTGCCGCAGATGACCCATTCACCGCGTGCTCGCCGCCGACCCCTTTGCGCCCCCGCCGCGCTGAGCGTGTCGGCCTTAATTGGTTGTTTCGCATGGTCCACACTGGCGGCCATTGCCAGCGCAGAGTCCCATGAAATCTCTCAGCGGCGGCTTTCGCCCGTTGTGGTGGCCGTAAAAAACGCCCGTCCTTCGGTCGTTAGCCTCCGCGGGCAGAAAACCGTGCTCGAAGCGGCCGACCCCACCGACTCCTCAGCCGCCTCCGAAGTGCCACGCCAAGTGAACGGCATGGGCACCGGCGCGATCATCGACGAGCGAGGCTACATCCTCACGAACTACCATGTCGTGGCCGACGTTCGCCGCATCGAAGTCACGCTCGATGATGGCCGCGGGTACATTGGCGAACTCGTCTCACACGACTCGTCCACAGACCTGGCCGTCGTCAAGATACCAGCCCCCAAGCCGCTTCCCACAATTCGCCTCGGAACTTCCGGCGACCTAATGGAAGGGGAATCGGTCATCGCGCTTGGCAACGCCTTTGGCTACGAGCAAACCGTTACGCTCGGGATCATCAGCGCGTTGGGGCGCGATGTGCAAGTGAGCGATACCCAATCGTACGATGACCTGATCCAGACCGACGCCAGCATCAACCCCGGCAACTCGGGCGGGCCGCTGCTGAATATCGACGGCGAAATGATCGGCGTCAACGTGGCCGTGCGGGCCGGTGCCCAAGGCATCGGCTTCGCCATCCCGATCGATAGCGCCCTGGATGTTGCCTCGCACCTGCTCAACGTGCAGCGTCTTCGCGGCCGCTCGCATGGGCTTATCACCCGCGCGGTCGGCACCCCCGATGGCCCGTTGCAAGTTGCAAAAGTCGAGTCGGCCAGCCCCGCCGAGCGGATCGGCATTCAACCGGGCGATCGAATCCTCCGGATCGGCTCGCGGGCCGTCAGCAGCCCGCTCGACCTCGAACGCGCATTCCTCGACGAAGCCGTTGGCCAGCCCGTCGCGGTTGAACTCGAACGCGGTGGCCAAACCATGCGGCTCGAACTCGCCCTCGCCGAGTCGCCGGTGCCGACCCAAACGCTCGCCGCAAGAAAGCCCGCGGACTCTCGCACTGCCGGCTCCGCAAACGCCCGTGCATGGGATGTGCTCGGCCTCGAACTGAGCGAAGAACCCCACGCCACCTTTGCTCGCCGTAGCTCGCGTTACCGCGGCGGCATGCGGGTCGAAAACGTTCGACCCAACAGCCCTGCCGCCCAAGAAGGGATCCTCCCCGGCGATATCTTGGTGGGGATGCACAAATGGGAAACTGCCTCGGAACAAGACATCCAATACATCGTCACGCGCCCCAACCTCGATCAATTGGGGCAAATGAAGTTCTACGTGCTCCGCGGCCAAGAAACGCTCGTGGGCCAACTCAACGTGGCCACGCGCCCCAGCGGGTCCGCTTCTCGTCGCTAGCGAAGCCGCGAAACGGCAGTTCGCCCGATGAACCTTCGTGTTCTCCTCTCGATTCGAGTCTGTGATTGGTTGCGAATTCGAGTTGGCGGCGACCTCCTACCCGCCGTTTGTACCGATTATCTTCGTCACTTGCTCCGCAATAGGTTGCAAACATCCAATCAAGTCGCAACCTCTTTGCAACAGGTTTTCTGCTCGCCGAGCGAATGGACTACGCTCAATCGGCCCCACAACCCAATCCCGGGTCTCTTTCGCCACGCAGTCCTTTTTAGGATACAATACGTGTACATCCTTGATTTGCCGCAGTAGGGCTGTACACTAACCGAATTCAGTGTTTCTTTTCTCCCGACGGTCCTTCCTATGTCCTTGCGCATTCGCCCCGGCACGCGTGCTTGTTCGGCAAGATCGTTGAGCGTTATCCTGGCGTTCGCGGTCGTGGTCGTTGCGGGGTGCGGCCCGAAGGGGCCTCTTACCATACCCGTGCGGGGCGAGGTTTGGTATCAAGGTGCCGCGTTGCAAAACGTTCCCCAGGGGTTGGTTCGCTACGTGCCGAAGTCGCCCGATGTCGGCCGCCAGGCAAGCGGTCGAATCCAGCCGGATGGGTCTTTCCGGTTGACCACCTTCCAAGAAGGCGACGGAGTCGTGCCAGGCGAATACAACATTTCTGTCACCGCCTACTCTTCGCAGGCCCCAACGCGCGAACAATTGGAATCGGCCGCGGGAGCCGTGCCCGGCCCCAAGCGGATGATCCCCGAGAAGTATTCGGACCCGCTCAAATCTGAGCTAACCGACTCCGTTGACGCAAAGCACCCTGGTTTTAAGCGGCTTGAGTTAACCAAGTAATGGATGATGCAATAACCTAACGCGGCCTTCGACTGCAACTCGTAACACAGACTTTATTGATCCATGCGCAGCGAAAGAACCTTCGTTCGTTTAACCCCGAGCCAGCGGCGAGGGAGAACCTCGAATCCTGTCGCCGTTGGCTCCGGGCTAAACAACCCGTAAGGGTTCATTGGCAGTGCAGCCATCAATGAATAGTCTGTATTTTTCACGGACGGAAGTCCGTGCCACGACAATCGCAAGTTGCGTCCTGCCTACGAACCAACACTCTAACGACGACCGTACCGGTCCAAGAAAGAGGAGCACCGCGATGAGAGGATTTCATGCTGAATCGAGTGCCGAGGCCCGCTCTCCGTCGGGGTGCTCACGCTTGCGGCTCGCCACCCCACCGAACGCAACATTCCGTTCTGGCCCTCGCCCCTCGCCCCTCGACCCTCGACCCCTTCATGGCTTCACGCTGGTCGAACTCTTGGTCGTCATAGCCATTATTGGTATCTTGGTAGCGCTACTGTTGCCGGCTGTTCAGGCGGCACGTGAATCGGCTCGCCGCGCAAGTTGCCAGAATAACCTGCACCAGATCGGAGTCGCGCTTCAAAGCTATCATGCGGCCAAGAAGGTTTTTCCCTACGGCGCAAACGACGGCGATTGCGAAGCGAAGACGCCCGATCGGCAAGTCATGGCTTGGCGCGTGTTGATCCTGCCGTACATGGAATATCAGCCTCTCTACGATCAACTGGTTCCGCTCGCCGCCCAGAGCAACATGAATTCCGCAACGGGGCAGAACCTCTGCAAGTATCCCGAAGCTCGGCCTTGGGATAAAAGCCCCCTGCAACAGGAACCGCTTTCCGCCTACATTTGCCCGAGCGAGGAAAGCCCTTACCTCAAGCAAAAATCGGGCACCGACTTATGGTTCGGTGCGAATGCGGCGGCCATTGCATCGTATTACGGTTCGGCAGGCCCCGTCGCAACCGGACCCGTCGATGGCAGTTGGGGTGGCCAGGATGTCATTTGCGGCGCTTGTGTGGGAAGCACCAACTGCCCGTGCATCTCTGGAAATAAACCTGGCGGCGGTCAACGCGGCTGGTATCACGGGCAGAATCCAGGCGGTCCGGGAATGATGGATATGTGGGCCAACAAAATCTCGGTCGGCAAGGTGCCCGATGGAACCGCCAATACACTTCATGTGGGCGAAACCTGTTGGGTGGCGCGCGAAACGAACAAGTCGGGCTGCTTCTCCACCAATAACTGGATGTCTACCTGGAGCGTCGCCTCCACCGTGTGGGGCATCAATACCGATTACGTCGCGCGTCTCGGGCTCAGCTTCTCCGAACACGATCAATACAATTATCAAACGGGCTGCAACTTCCGCAGCCGTCATCCCGGCGGCGCTCATTTCCTCTATGTCGATGGCCACGTCGAATTCTTGAACGACGATATCAGCGACAAATTGTTTGCCAACCTGGGAGACCGCCGCGACGGACGCGTTGGGGACAATTATAACGGCGTGCCCTAATCAGGAATGCTCGCCGCAGTCAAACTGCAGCGATCAATTGCTCATTGCAAAGTTGCCTTTTGCCCTTTGCCATTTCTGAAATGGCCAATTTCAAAGGTCCAATGACCCATGACAAATCCGTTTCCTCCATCCCCCCCTGCCTTCCTCACATAGCCGAGCCGTCTCGGCTCGGCCCCCCCTACTATTGCTGGTGAAAAAAGCGCGGTCAAGCCGCCCAATTGCTACTGCATTGGCTTGGCGATCTTCTCCGTCTAAATTGGTGGGCATGGAACGCGAATTCTTAGATTGGCTTCGCTCGCACACACCGTGCCACCCGTGCGCTAAGCTCGGCCTGAATGACGATGCCGCGCTCGTGTCGCTCGCGGGGCGCGATGAAGTTGTCGTCACGACCGACTTGCTCACCGATGCCGTCGATTTTCAGCTCGACAAGCACGAACCTCGCCGAATCGGTCGGCAGGCCCTGGCCGCCAACCTCAGCGACCTGGCCGCGATGGCCGCCAAGCCGCTCGCGGCTTTCGTTTCGTTGGCCTTGCCCCGTGGCGGCGGGGCTGGTTACTCGGCGCTTGAACTGGCCATCGCCTTGTGCGAAGGCATCATTCCGCTAGCGGCCGAGTTCGATATGGCTCTCGCCGGCGGCGATACCAATACCTACGACGGCCCCCTCGCCCTGAGTGTCACAGCGCTCGGCACCACCACGGGGCACGGCCCGCTCACCCGCTCCGCCGGCCAACCGGGCGATTGGCTCATCGTTACCGGACCGCTCGGCGGCAGCATCTTGGGCCACATGCTCGATTTCACCCCACGCGTCCGCGAAGCCATCCTGCTCCACGAACGCTACGACCTTCACGCCGCGATCGATATCAGCGACGGCCTCGCGCTCGATGCCTCACGACTCGCCGCCGCGAGCGGTTGCGGAGCCGTGCTCAACCTCGATTGCATCCCCATCTCGCAAGATGCCATCGCACTTGCCGAATCTGAAATCGAATCTCGATCGGCCAACACCTGCGACCTGCCCACGCTCGCATTACGGCACGCACTGGGCGATGGCCAGGACTTCGAACTCCTCATCGCCGCCGATCCAACAACGGCCCGGCAGATTCTTGAAGACCGCCCAATCAACTGCGAACTCGCCCACGTCGGCAAACTCGTCCCCGAGCCAGGCCTCTGGCACCAACTCGCCACCGGAGATCGCTCGCCCTTGGAACCAACCGGCTGGCAGCACTAACTCGCATCGTATGACTCCGTTTCGCCGCGATGCGAGGCGGATCGCAAAACTGCGGCTCCCCTCGCTATTCATGTTCACCTTTACCGCCCCCACCGAACACGAAACCGACCGCCTGGGCGCGGCGCTCGCCGCGGCGTTGGTGCCGGGCACGGTCGTGGCTCTGATCGGCCCGTTGGGCGCCGGAAAAACCCGGCTCGTACAGGCCGTGGCCGCCGCGGTGGGGGTCCCACGAGAGGCCGTCACGAGCCCTACGTTCGTCCTCGTCAACGAATACCTCGGCGGCCAATTGCCCATCTACCACTTCGATACGTACCGCTTGAAGGAGGATGATGAGTTCCTCAATCTCGGCCCCGATGAATACTTCGACTCCCAGGGCATCACCTTCGTCGAATGGGCCGACCGGGTGGCTAACCTTCTGCCCTCAGACCGAATCGAAATCGAAATCGAAACGACCAACCAAACCGAACGCCAATTCACCATCCGCGGCACATCGCCTCGCACCGAGGAAATCGCCAACCGAATTGCGAGCGTGTTATGAGGATTACGTAGCCAATGAATCTTGTACGGTGGGTGCCGCGCCTATGGCTTTGGGGATCATAAAAGGAGAGAGAAGCCCCCGTTGCAGGTTGGCCCACCTTCGCCGTGATACTGTCGTCTTCCCTCCACGTCTCCCTGCCAAGCCCTCCCCCCCGAGCTTGTGATGAATTGTCAATTCGAGTTAGCGGCGGCCGCCAGGCCGCTGTCTTAACCGGTTATCTTTGCCACTTGTACCGAAACCGGTTGCCCACTTTCCAACAAACCACAATCTCTCCGCGAGATGAATTTCCGCTCGCGGAGCGAGCGGAGTACGTTAAACAGTACAACTTGTGTTGATGGCCATGCCCTTTTCCGAAGGGCTTGGGGGAGGGTTCGAAGATTGCAGGATTCTTGCCCCTCTTCGAACCGCTATGCGATCGATCCTGAACAGGCCGAAGACATTTCTCGATTTCACGGGTCGGCCAACGCAAATGTTCTCTTGCCGCCTTGTTGGGGCGCGATCTCGCGCCTACCGCCGCCTGGCAGGTGTACGACCACGGCCTTGCAATTATCCGCCAACGGCTTGACTTCCAGCACGGCGGTCTTGCCGTCCCCCGACACCGCGACAATCATATCGAGCGGACCAAACGGTGTGGCGACGCCGTTGAGGCGCGTCGTCATGCTGGGCTTCAGCCACTCGGCCGGCATGCCTTCGAGCAAATGCAGTTCGTCGCCGCGATCGATCTCCAACAGATGGATCGTCAGGCGGATGAACTCGGCACTCGCCCAATTGTGCGGCATGTCACCGACCTCGTCATTGCCTTTTCCGACCGGCTTCTGCTCCTCTCGCCACACACGCGTGGGGACTGCGTGATTGGCGTAATCGTAGAGCATCTGCGCCGCCTCGCCGCCGTGTCCCATCCACAATGCGGCATGAGCGTAAAACGACGCGAAGTAGGTCCACAAACCGTCCCGCATCCAGCCGGTGTCGCAAACCAGGCCTTCGACCTTCGTCGCTCGAAGCATGTTCATCTGACCTTGCGCGAGCGGGTCGTCGATGGCGAAGACCTGGCCCGGATAGATGGCGTGGCAAAAGGACCATTGGCCTTTCTGTGGCGTGTGATTACGGTAGTTGCCCATCATGGTCGGCAGATAAGCATTGCCGAATTTGTCTTTCAGCATGTCTCGCTCCGCTGCCTTGCAAAAAGTTGCGTAAAAGTCGTCGTATTCTTTCTGCCAGGCGCTCTCATCCTCCGTTTCGCCAAGCCAATGCGCGGCGGCAATCGCGGCCTTCATACCAACCAAATTCCACTGTACGTTCGAGTATTCAGGTTGATACTCACTGAGTCCGCCGTCCGTAAAACCGGCGGGCAGAAGCCGATAATCCAGCGCATTCGGATCCTTCGAGGCCTCGGCTCGCAGTGCCTTCGTATTCTCGATCACACGCCGTAAGGCAGGCCATTTCGTCCGTAGCCAGTCTTTGTCTTGCGTCAAGAAAGCATGACGCGTGGCGGCCCAACACACGATCCCGTTCTCCTTCCAGTAACGGTGCAACAACTCGAACCCGCCGTCGGGCTTCTGCTTGCTCAGCATGTATTCCACCCCCGCCCGCGCGTCCTGGCCGCGACCGAGCATCGCGGCCGATTCGAGCAAGAAGGAACCATCGACAATAAAAAGACTGCGATAGCATGTCGGACCGACGTGAAAAGCGATTCTGCCCTGCTTGATCTCACGAGCCTGCCAGATGTTACGCACCGATGATTCGATCATCTGCTGAATCCCAGCGTCGGGAATCTGCACCGTGCTGTACGGCAAGTCGAGCTTCTCCCACCAATCGCGGGCGGCGTCACGCAAACTAACCACCTCGGAAACGTTCAATGCCGACTTCGCGCCCAGGCTGTCGCCCGCCGGAATCGCCGTCTTCGAGTTGCGGTCTATCACAAACGCAACTTGCGCCGATTCGTTGGCAGGCAACGTCATCGTTGGCAGCGAAACGAGCAACTCCCCCTTCGCTCTCGGTTCGCACGTGTCGATACCGCAAGTGGCGGTCAACCGCGTCGTGCTTCCCAACACCACCGTCGTGCCCTGCACCGGAAGAACCGACCACGCCGACACGCTTTGCACCCGCATCGTCGGTTGGCAAGAAACAGGCTCCGACGACGTGTTTTTCAGGGTCATCAAAACGACTACACGCCGCTCGGGCATCGCCAGTCCGGCTTGTAAAAAGGCGTAGGCATTCTCCGGCTGTGAGAAAATCGCCTCGTCGTTCGGCGGATCGCCCTCGAAGGCCCACAGCATATTGAGAATCGCGTTCCGGTCGGCCGTGTCTCTTGGCGTACCAACGCTAAGATCGATAAATCCGTCGCCATTCGTGTCTTCACTCTTAACGCGATAGAGGCCCGGCTCACTGGGACCGAAATCCTTTATCGGATCGACTGTCCGCGAAACCGCTCCTTCGGCACCAAGCACGAGCGGGCGTTTGCCGGCCTCCTTGTGCCACCCTTCGCACACTCCGAAAACGATCGTCATCCGCGCTTTCTTTGGCACACGCAGGTGGTAGCGAAGCTCGCCGTTGTTGGCCAGCATGATATCGCAGAAACCCGCCGGGCACGCGCGGGCTGGCTTGCACCAGTTCATGTTGCAGTTGTCGCCGTCGAGCCGTTCGAACCGTGCCGGCTCCTCCGGCTCGCTCTTCGTGGGCACCACAACAAACGCCTCTTCAAGCACCTTCAACGGGCCCGCTTCTTTCTCCGTTTCGACTATTGGCACGCGAGCCGTGTGCGTTTGCTGCCTCACCCATCTCGTGCCACTTGCGAGGTCCGGCTGCATGCAAATCCCAAACTTGCGATAACCACCCTCTCGACCGTAATCGAAAAGTGCCTGGCCTTCCTTGCCAACCAAGGTCTTGTCCGGATCGTCTGGCATGCAGATCGCCGTTTGCCACCACGGCAATGAGTACCGAAAATCGACCGTTCGCGCTTCCACGCTCGGCGGCTCGGTAGGAGTACCAATCGCGGCGGACGCCGTCTGAGAAACAAAGAACGCGGTCAACACGCATGATCGCAGGCTACCATACATCGTTCGTCTCCAGTGGGAAGCAAGGTTGGTGAGTCGGCCATTATACGGTAATAACAACTCTGCAAGCGAGCTTTTCAGGGCGTTGAATTCACATACACCATTGCAACAAACCAGTTGAAGCTGTCCGGGAATTGGAACCGCATTCAGCCCCCGGCAAAGCCCTCATCGTACCACACAAGTATTTTTTTGTCTGACCTGGGGGGTGAAGGTATCGTAGGCGTGGGCGAAGTCGTGCATTCGTAGCAGGCCGATCCACAAGGTTTGGGTGCCGGGTTCGGTGGTATTTTTTGCACGTATCCGCCCAGCGATGCGACCATGCGGATCATGGTGCTGAGTGGGGGTGGAGTCTTTGGCAGCGGTTGTTTCTCAACGATCAAGTGGACGGCTTGCCATTCCGATGGTTCAAACATGACTTCACAACAGAGATCGGGGCACACCCGTCCGAGTCGGCACAAGGCCGTCACACGCCAAGCGATAATCAGATAGACGGCAATGGCGTTGAGTTCACGATCCAAGCACTCAAACTGGCGTTCCTCGATGCGACAGCCGGACTTCAAGGTTTTGAAAAAGACCTCGATGTTCCATCGGGCTCCGTAACGTTCGACGGCCGTGCGAATCAAGTCATCCGTGGTGATGGGCAGTGAGGTTAGCAAGGCCCATTGAATGGCCTCTTGTCCTGGTGTTCTTCGTGCTCTGTGGTGAGAACCACGGTCAAACTCAACTCACGAAAGTGTGATCCCAATCTCACACACCCAACTCCTCGCTTCACGCACCTCGCTCCTCAATACCCACAGCCTTCTTCGACCGATCGGAACGAATTTGCCATGCGGTTGTGCGGGATGCGGCCCTTTGCTTTGCGTTCGGCACGAACCTCCTCTTGAAGGTTCTTGATCAACTGAGCCACGTACGGATCTGCCCAGGGCAACAAATCGCGTACGGAAGTTGCCCGAACCACCCCACCGCGTTGGATTTCACTTACGGCAAGCACCGTGCAACGAACTCGATTGAATGCAACCATTGGAATTGTCCCCCATCGTGTCGCGGGAGAACTGCAAAGTCGGGGTCGGGTCCAATACTCGGCGAGTTTCGGTCGGCCAACAACGTGGCCACCTTCAACTTAGCGAGTGCTTGGACCGAACCCCTCGGCCCGAGACTTTGCAGTCCTCCCATGACGAATCGCGTGTGAAAAGAAACAAGACGAGTGCGTGAGCCCCATCCGTTGCCCACGCGGCACTCGATTCGGCGAGGTCGGTGCGAGGTGAACCGTAAGCGTCCTACGTCGGCGAGAACCACCGCCAGTTCCACTGGCGTTGGAGGATTGATAATGCAGACGCCGTGCCAAACCACGTGGCAGGACCCAATTGCCAGCGTGCGAAAAGGCGCAAGTGCTTTCCGCGAAATGGTTTGTGGCGATTAAGGCCGGCTCGTTCTGTTTCCTCTTGCCCATGCTTGCGGTCTGTCACATTTACGATTCGCCGGAAACTCCTGCAAACGGCGTCCCAAAGGCGAAGGCCTTTGGGGAGGACTTTGCCATCGGGCCGCTAGCGTACGGGGGGCGAGGTTTCATTTTCCATTTGCGAGCTTAAGACCTGGACGGCTTTATTGAATGTCGAGTCGACAAAGCCTGGCTCGGCCTTTGCGGAATCGCCCTCATCCAACCAATCGCGATGCCTGAGGAAGGCTTCGTGCTCTTGATCCGTGAGTGGAAGATCACAGCCTTTGTCTGGGAGCACACCCCAGGAGTCCTCCGCACCGGCCCCCGCGAAACGATGAATGTTGATACCGCTTGGCCTACGAAACCGCGCCCATGTGAGCTTCAGCAAACTTTTTCCGAGCGGCAACAACTGCTGCACGGTTCCCTTTCCGTAGGAGCGCTCTCCCACGACAGCTGCCCGATGATGATCTTGCAAGCAAGCGGCAACGATTTCCGCGGCGCTCGCACTGTTGCGGTTCACCAGTACCACAAGCGACATGGTGCAGTGCATGCCATCGCTCGTCGTTTCGTATCGTCGCAAGACGACATCGCCCCGTCCGCGGGTTTCCACGATCAAGGAGTGGGCCGGCAGGAGCTGTTGGCATACGGCCACGGCCGTATCCAGTGAGCCTCCCTCGTTTTCCCGCAAGTCGAGTACGATTGCACGCACCCCATCGCCTGTGAGCCGAGCCACGAGATCGGCGAATTCCCGCGCCGTTCGATCACCGAATGACACCATACGAACATGCGCGATTTGTGAGTTTTCGGCTAGGGAAAACGTCCAAGCCCCTTGAGCATTCCGTTGGTGCCCAAGGATCGAGTCGATACCGATGACCTCGCGGACGAGTGTAAAGGTTTGGGGGGGTGCCACCTCGCCGCGTTGCACGGTTAATCGCACGCTCGTTCCAGGATCGCCCATGATCCAAGCCACTAACTCACGTTGCGTTGCCTCTGCGGTCGAGTGATCGTCCACGGCCAAGATGCGGTCGCCGGTCTGCAAACCTACTTTGCCCGCGGGTGTATCCGCGGCGATAGGCCCCGCAAGGACGGGCCTTGGCGGCGTACCTTGCCACATGATCCTTACGCCGATGCCCCCGTATTGTTGATGAATCTTGTTCCGAAGCGAATTCGCCTCGGACTCGTCAAAAAACTGTGCGTGTTCGTCGCCTTCATTCCGCAATACCTTTACCATGCCATCCATCGCGCCATCGAACAACGCTCGGCCACCCACGGGTTCCAACGCATTTCGGCGGATCGAAGCGATGCCACTGGCCAGATTGCGAGTGTAGGGATCGTGCTCAGAGCGGGCAAAACACACCCACGCACCAACCACCGCCAACAAGAGAAGAAGCAGGTTTCTGCGAGGCATGAATCCAATTACCGATTACGCGAACAAACGAAATCACTCGACGACAACCACTTCGAAAGAATCTCGCCTCCACCCAATACTGGGCCTCGCCGTAAGGCTGCCAATCGGCCACGGAATAGCGAAGGGATGATGCGATTCCCTATGATATTTCGAGCCGTGCAACCTATCGGGCCAAGAACGTGTTCGGAAATGGCCTTGGAACGCTTTCCCACGAGGAGAAAGAGAATTGCAAGACACGTTCCAAGCCGCGCTTCCGCAGAAGCTCAATCATCCCAGCCAAGCGCCCGATTCGCAATGGGCGATAAGGCTCGGACAGGGCCGATCATTTATTGAAATTGGGCGAGTGTCTTGGAAACCAGCCCGAAGCGTCAGCGAGGGGAAAAACCACACATTCCCTCGCTGGCGCTTCGGATTCGTGAGTCCTTGCTGCCCCAAACATGAATAACGGAACGGCCCTGAAGGCACGGAGTCGATGCGGCGGCCCCAGGTCGAAGGTCGAAGGCTGTCAGCGGCGACACACGGCGAAGCAAGAGCGACATGCCGTGGACCTTCGACAGGCCCCGAGCCAATGGCCGGCTTACCAATACCACTCCAGGCCCGTTGATAAGCCGTGATAGAAGGGCCCGCCCGTCGTATTGAGGAACGAGTAATCGGTGATGAAGGTCGTTTGGTTTGGAGCCAGGGCGACCGACGATACGATCATCGCATCGTAGCCCGCCCGCCACGAAACATTGGGGGTGATGTGGTAGCGGCCCGTAATGCCACACTCGCCAACGAATGAGAATTCATTCTCGCTCAAATGAAGGTCTGCATCCCCTGTGTCGTCGGCGGTGAAGTTCAGTTGCGAGCTTCCATCGGCATTGTTCAGGTACGCCCCACCCTTACACTTGACCCCGAGGCTCCATCGCGAGGCCTGATACTTGAATCCCAAGCCGAACTGCAGGCCGATCAAGTCGTTGCTTGTTTGCACAAGATAGGAACCGTCATCCCCGATGACAAAAATGTCTTCGGCGTTCCACTTGAATCGTTCGCCAAGGTTCAAGTATCGCAGGCCCACGAGGTAATCGCGCTCGAAGCCCGCATTGGCGGCACGATGCCAACTGCCGTTCGGATCCATCACCAACTGGTCGCGCCCGAGCCGGCTTCGCACGCGGTAGTTTAGCTCAAAGCTGTTGAGGTCGCTTGTGTAGCGGATGCTTTGACGCGTCGAACCGTCGAAGGAGCGATTGCCGCCGTCGATCAGGAAGGGCACAAACAAACCATTGGGGGTTTCCGAAGAAAGCACGCGGCCTTGTTCCCAATTCGCGCCACCGAAGGCGGTGAACTCCATCGTATGGTCGCGGTTGGAGGAGTCGCGAAACAGGAAATGCCCCAACGTGCCTCGCACGGAAGCATCCTCTCCCGGATGGGCGCCGCTGACAATCAGGATGCGGTTCGTCGTCAGAAAGAGTGGGTTGAACCCGAGGTTCGTGTTGTTCACCGGGGGCGCCTCGACGTTGACATCCTGGGCCGCGTACCGCTTATCGTTGCGGTTCCACATTCGGTTGAGAACCACGGCATCGGTTTCGGCGTACCAAAAACCACGTTGGAGCCACGTGCCGGTGCTCTCGATCGGAGCCACATAATCCCACATGCCGCCGACATCGGGGTAGCTTGTATCGCCGGAGAGGTCATAGCAATCTGCTTGTGCCGCGGGGAACGACTCGGCGGAGAAGCCACCTTCGGCCGGTGCGGGTACGCCCGGCGGAGAAGCGGTTGGTGCCGCCAAACCTTCCGTGCCCGGCAACGGCAACTCGAATTCGGGCAACACTTCGCTGCCCACTTCACCCATCGCCGGCCCTTGAGCTTCGGCGATCGCCGCCGACAGCAGTACCGACATGATCAGCCCGATCATTCTGGTCGAGTTGGTCATGGTTAGATTCTCCCCCAACGCGAACGTGTTAACTGTTTGCTCACTCTCCACGATGCCGCTTCGTTCGTGGTTAAGAACACGAGCGAATCGCACGCGCAGCCGACTTAGCTTAGCCGGTGATTCGTTAAATCGACCTTCCAGGGTCGCCAATGCAGGAATAAACGTTAGAATCGGAAGAATCGGCATCTTCGACGTAATCCGAACTCTTTCCAAAGAAGCCGCATTTTGCGCACCCGCCCTATTTCGCCTTCAGAAGTACATGGCCCATGTGCCGACACAATTGATAAGACGCGCGCTGCTATCGATGCTAGCTCGCGTTCACTTTGCGATCTCAAGGAACCCCAAATGCCTTCTCCACTCCAATCTCTGATTTCCAGCGGAACGAAACTCTGGCTCGATTCGGTGGACCCGACCTTGGTAAAAGCCAACCGCGCCCTGGGAGCCACCGGTGCCACGTCGAACCCGATTATCATTTCCGACCTGATCAAGGCCGGGGCGTTTGATCGGCAGCTCGATGCCCTTCTACGCGAAGGCGATCTGGGCGACGATGAAGTCGCATGGCGGCTTACCGACCAGGTCGTTCGTGCGGCGCAAGATGTCTTCCACGGTGTTTGGAAAGACACGAAAGGGGACGATGGCTACGTGAGTTTCGAGCTTGATCCGTTGCTGGAGGATCCCGCGCTCGATATGCCTCATGCCGAGCGAGTGGCACGGTACATCGAGCTCGGTCGCAAGTGGTCTCGGGGGCACGATAACCGAATGATCAAAGTACCGGCCACGCCCGCCGGTTTAGGATCGCTCGAAGAGCTTTGTGCCTTAGGCGTTACGCTCAATGTTACGTTGATCTTTACGATGAGGCAGTACGAGGCTGCTCGCGATGCGGTATGGCGGGGTGCCCAACGGCGATCTTCGCTCGGGCAGTTCAAGAGCGTGTACAGCATCTTCATTTCACGAGTCGATGTATACACCGAGAAGCACGTTCCCACGCTTTCGTCGGCCGCGCAGGGGTTGGTGGGCATTGTGGGAGCAAAGCGTATATGGCGCGCGAATCAGCAATTTTGGCAAGGGCATCGCACACCGTTACGGCAGGAGATCATCTTCGCCAGCACGGGCACGAAGAAGCCTGAAGATGCGCCTTGGAAGTATGTCGAAGCCCTGGCGGGCAGCGATATCCAAACCAACCCGCCAGCTACGAACGATACCGTGGAGAAGAGCGACTGCACGTTCCATCGCACGGTCGACCAACTGCCGCCGGCCGACGTGCTCGCCGATATCGATGCCAAAGTGAACGTGGCCCACATGGAAGAAACACTGATGCGTGAAGGGGTGGCCAAGTTTGCCGACCCGCAGAAGGCATTGCTGAAGCTGCTAGCCGATCGGCGAGCTCCCGAAATCCTCTTGGTAAGATAGATTGCCGCCCCCACACGGAGAGGCTGTGATTTAGTGGAAAGCGGGCAACCGGTTCCGGCACAAGTGGTAGAGATGATCGGTCAGAACAGCGGCCTAGCGGCCGCCGCTAACCCGAATTGACATTTCATCACAAGCTCGGGGCGAGGAAGCATCGGGCAATCGCAAAGCGAATGAGCGGTTGATTGCTGCCCGCTGCGCAGATTACTCCTCAGTGGTTATTCTTCATTGCTTGTTTAACACCGCGCCAACAGCAAGGCGAAACCTCAATTCCTGTCGCTGTAGGTATTGGTTAGGCGAACCGTGGTGGTCTGTTTTGCTCGGTTGTTTCATGTCCCGCTCGGCTCGCGGGACCTACTGGTGGCGCTTCTATCGAAAAAACTGAGCGGCCCCGCGGCTGGTCAGGGGCGGGTCGCCAAACTTGGCGAATTCTGATACGATTGGCTTTTCGGCCGGGTTGCGCGTTCGGACGGAATTACATGCGTACCTTCGATGTATTCGGCACCCCGCCGCGATTTCTGTGGAAGTCGTGTTGAAGAACTCACCAAGTCGTTGTGGATACTACTCCTATGGCAATCGATCCCTATGGAATGTGCCCCTGTGGCAGCGGAAAGAAGATCAAGTTCTGCTGCTCCGATCTGGTGGGCGAGATCGAGAAAATCTACCGCATGATAGAAGGCGATCAGCCACGCGCGGCGCTGCGGCATGTGGAGCAAGCGTTGGCGTCTCACCCAGGGCGGGCATCGTTGTTGGATTTGAAAACCACGCTCGAGCTCTCGCTCGGCGAATTGGAAACTGCCGGAGAAACGGCCCGGCTGTCGGTGCAGCAGAACCCCGATAGCGCGACGGCCCACGCCGGCCAGGCGCTCGTGCTTGCCGAATGCAATGAGGCTTTGGCCGCTGTGGAGTCGTTGCAAAGGGCCATTGCGTTGATCGATCGGACGATTTCAAGGCGGGTTTACGAGGCGGTCGGTTCGGTGGGCGGAGCACTCTTGAAGTCCGGCCATATCTTGGCGGCACAAGCACATCTGTGGTTGTATGCCGTCCTCTCGCCGCGCGACGACGCTCGTGGCCGCGAAGTGCTGGTGGCGTTGAATCAGTATTCGGGCTTGCCGCTGTTGGTGCGTGATCGACAAAACTTTCGGCCTTGGCCGCAGGATGCACCGTGGCACAAGGAAGCGATGGAGGCTTCGCGTTGGGCCGACCAAGGCAAGTGGCAGCAGGCGGTGGCGATTGTCGATCGCCTGGGCGCGCAGCACGGTGCCGACCCATCGCTTTTGTTCAATCGTTCGCTCCTGGCCGGTTGGTTGGGAGATGATCGGACGATGGTGGCGGGGCTTCACGCATTCGCGCAGTTGGAGGTGCCGCTCGATGACGCGGTCGAGGCCGAGGCAATCGCCCAATTGCTCGATCCCGATCAAAAGGAGCCTCGCATCGATACGATCGTGCGACGCTTCGAAGTCAAGGATTTGGATTCGCTCATGGCTCGGCTCGCCGCCGACAAACGAATCGTGCCGACGGAAATTCCAGATGAAGAGTTTGATGAAGAGAATCCACGTCCTCGCC
Source organism: Pirellulales bacterium (assembly GCA_020849945.1). Taxonomy (GTDB): domain Bacteria; phylum Planctomycetota; class Planctomycetia; order Pirellulales; family Lacipirellulaceae; genus JABDGM01. Next base: position 16,824 of record JADZFK010000123.1, read on the forward strand.
AGGCCTATTCGCTGCTCGATCGCCCCATGCCCGACTCGGGCAAAGGGCTTACGCGCGAGCAAGTGCCACAGATGTCGGCTGTACTGGCCGTGTATGGCCGCCAGACCGACCGCAACGAGCGGTTAGAAATCACACTCGAGCGTGGCCCCGACTTCGATCGGACCATGAGTGCCTTGCAAGAAATCGGCGGCGATGCACTCGGCAGCTCGCAAGAGGACGAAGTGATCAACACGGTCGCGCGATCCGAACACGCCCTGCGCTGGCGATGGTATCCGCCACGCGATACGCCACGCGAGCTTTTGAAAAAACTGAACGCCGAGGAACGGAGGGCTGCGATCGTCGAGCGCTGGCCCAGCTTGCCAAATTTGGCTTTGGGAGATAAGACTCCGCGCGAGGTAGCCGCTGATCCGCAGTATCGCATTCCCTTGCTTGCAGCCGTGTTGATCATCGAGCACAGTTCGGGAATGCGCGATGCCGAGGCCGTGGCCGAGCTTCGCCGGGACTTGAATCTGCCGGAGCCCGCCTCGATCGAGCCGGTACCCGGGCAAGCGTTGAGCACGCTGCCACTGGTGCGCGTACCGCGCCTCAATGTTTCCGCCCTTTCCGATGACGACCTCGTGCAACTATACCGTCGCGCAGGGCTCGTTAGCGATCCGCCATCAATCGCGCGGTTGGCCCTCGAGGCCGTACGGCGACCTTCGGTCGCCAATCACATTCGCACCGAGGACGCATACCACCGTTTGGTGATGGCCGAACGCGAGCCCGAATCCGCCTTGAAGACCTTGGAGGAAGCGAGGCAGTGGGCACGGCAAAGTAATACTTCGACGGCACCTTGGGACATCCTGGAATTGGAAATCCGCCTCGCGCAAGGACACGTCGACAAGGTTCGTGATACACTCGAACGGATCGATCGCGAACACGGCCACGACCCTGAAGTTGCGGCGGCACTGTATCAACTGCTCTACGATGCGGGTGTAGTGCCCGATGACCATGAATTGCTTCCGCATGCACATGGTCATCACCACGATGCACACGACGAACGGCCCACCGCACGAAGTGGTACGGCGGAAAGCTCGGCCCCCGGTCGCATTTGGACCCCCGGCAGCGATCGTCCCAGCGGTGGCAAGTCGGCATTGTGGACTCCTTCCTAAACAGCGGCAGTGAACTTATCGTGACAAGCCGCACGACCGACGACGATCGGCATTTCATGGGCCATGCACTTTCGCTCGCAGTGCGCGGCATGGGGTCCGTTGAACCCAATCCGATGGTTGGCTGCCTGATCGTGCGCGATGGCGAAATTGTCGGCCAGGGCTTTCATCAGCGTTTTGGCGGCCCCCATGCCGAGATCAACGCACTGGCCGATGCCGGCGAGCTTGCCCGCGGCGCAACCGCTTACGTAACGCTCGAACCATGCTGCCACCACGGAAAGACACCGCCTTGCACGCGGGCACTGATCGCGGCAGGTGTGGCGCGAGTGTTCGTCGCCGCGCTCGATCCGTTTCCGGAAGTTGGCGGCCAAGGTGTCAAGGAACTTCGCGAGGCCGGCATCGCGTGCGAAATCGGCGTCTGCTCAAACGACGCCAACTGGGTGCTGGCACCGTACATGAAGCTCATCACGATCGGGCGACCTTGGGTGATCGCCAAATGGGCCATGACGCTCGACGGCAAACTGGCCACCCGCAGCGGCAACAGCCAGTGGATTTCCAGCGAAGCCTCGCGGGCCGTTGTCCATCGCCTGCGTGGGCGAGTCGATGCCGTTCTCGTCGGCAGCGGAACAGCCGCGGCCGACAACCCCCTGCTAACTGCCCGCCCACTCGATAGAACCGAACTTAAGCGCACGGCCGTAAGAATTGTTGTCGATTCGGCGGCTTCGGTTTCGCCCAAAAGCCGCCTCGTGCAAACGGCGGCCGACGTGCCCGTGCTCGTGGCCGTGGCCGAAGAGGCTTCGCCCGAAGCCTGTGACCGAATGCAAGCAGCGGGCGTGGAAGTATTCGTGTGCGAAGGCTGCACCCACGAGCAGCGGCTCTCTTCACTGCTGACCGAACTCGGCCGGCGGCGGATGACGAACATCCTTGTCGAAGGCGGCGGCGGATTGCTGGGCACGCTGTTCGACATGCGGGCCGTGGACGAAGCCCATGTCTTCATCGCCCCCAAATTCGCAGGCGGGATGAACGCGCCCAGCCCAGTCGAAGGCGCCGGCGTCGAACGGATGGCCGACGCGCTGGCGCTCATGGACATCGCGATCGATGAACTCGAAGGCGATGTGTATGTGCGTGGGAGGGTGCGGAAGAAGTGATTGCTGGCGGCCGGTTTATGACAAGGTCGGTAGTCCGAGCTGTAATGTGGAAGTAGGCTATTGGAGTACCAGTACGACCTTTAATTCGCGCATCATCGAGTAGGGAGCAATACATTCTACACCAACCTGATGAGCTGCATCTGGTATTTTAACTATTGTCTTTGCACCAGATGACACTTCATAAGTTACGAGCCGACATTTGCTAACGGCTGCAGATGCAATAAGCCATGCGTCCGCACCATCGGCGAATTTAGAGACAACTCCTGTCTTGTAACTACCGCAGTCAGCGGCCCATTTGATCAGCTGTTTGTAAACTGTGACGACAGCTATGTCATCTATAGGGAGAAAGAACTTGTCAGGCAGTGTATTTTGTACCCATTGCGACAACGCATCCTTTCCCTTGATCAATTCATCGCGAACGGGTTTCACGCAAGGAGTTGCCCGCTATTGTAGCCAGCTAGTATTGCGTTCCAATAACCTGGGCAGATGTCGAAAGCGTAATGCTGCTGCTTAGCGCGAATAAAGCTATCCGAGTCTAAAAGAAAATCTGGGGCTTTTTTGCTCATTCGTCGCCTCGCTCAAAAAGGCGACGTACAAATTCGACATAGGTTTTCCCATGAAGCCGAGTTAACTCATACGCCTGTGTATACGTTATTGCACCTTCGAGGGCGGCGTTGGCAACGGCAGTACCAAATCGGTATCCAATGCGTTGGTGCTGGTTTCTCCAAAAATCGCCTCCCTTTTGCCTCTTGGCCTCGTGTTTCCGCTCCGCTTTCATGTACCGTTCGTAGAACCGAAAGAAATCTTCAGGACCGATCAGTTTTAGATCCTTCGCTCTTCGTGCTACGACAATTGGGCTTACCCTGTGTCTACTCGCGAAGCTCAGAAAAGCTTCGTCGCGCTTCGGCAATGTCGGCCAAGCGGTTGATAATAATATCTCGGGCACGAGAAGCTCTGCAGCCACTTCATTGCAATACATCTCAATTTCGTAATTGGCGGGAACAGTTGCTTTCAGGTCAAACAGAGCACTCTGTCCTATCCAGACATGAGCCAACTCGTGCGCAACGGTAAACATCTGAGCAACTTTATAATCGGCACCATTTACAAAGATTAACGGTGCAACGGAGTCAACCAGAACAAATCCTTCAAATTCATCTGGGTCGAGGGAGCGGTACCTGTTGTTACCCACAATCCCGTTTACAAAGATAAGTATTCCCGATTCTTCTACTCTCCTGCGAAGAAAGGCCAAGGCGCTAGTGTAACTTGACTGCCTTTCAGCCCAATCCGGCACTAGCCTGAGAGTTTTTCTTATGTGTTCAGCGACCGGTTTAACGGGGTCGTTGATTCCTGCCGACCCTACAAATGCTAGATTTCCGTAACCTTGTGAAGTTAAGTATTCATGCATCCAATCCTTCCGCCGCTCCATTTCGAAAACAGTTTCAATCAAGTTGGGTGACGCGCTGCGTACACCTTTGTCCTTACGAGTCCTGTAGTCGGGAACAGGAAGTTCTTCCATTGGTGGCTCATCCAAGAATAGAAAACCGAAGGGAACCATGGCCTTGCGGGCAAAACCCTCGAGTTGGTTCAATGTGGGCTTCTTCTCCTTGTTCATCCAAGCCGTCACCGTTTCAGAAAAGTCCTCTCTTGGCAAACCAGAACGCGTGAGCGCCCAGCGAATTAGCTCCGGGTTGATGTCGACGTAGTTAGCCATTTCAAACACTACTGTTGCGATTCTACCCCACTATTCTAACATCGGTTGGAGGGGCCGGGGCCCCAGCGGCAAACTGTTAAGATCTCGGCACATGGAGACGGAAGCCGTAGGTTTTTTTCGCACGTATTCCCTGTCCAAGTCCACGGTTGTCAGTCACAGCCTGACCTACTGGAATTGGAGATTAGGCATAGAATTGCAAAGTCGGCGGACAATGGCCAAGGGATGGCCAAGAATGACCACGGAGTTAATGCACTTGAGCCTCGCGTGCCAAGCCTCATCGCATTGACACTTCGACCTACTTCCGGTTCCCTCCCCGCAAGGGGGAGGGAACCGGAAGTTGTTCAAACGGGGAATTTGTTTTTGAGGAACCGGCCCGCAATCGGGTAGGAGGGAGCCTCGCGGCTCCCGTCCTCCCACACCACCGGACGTACTCATCGTATCCGGCGGTTTCTTTTACTGTTGTAACTCAAGGTATCTGTCGGTGAGGCCGATCAGACCTTGA
>JADZFK010000124.1 GCA_020849945.1 Pirellulales bacterium
ATCGTCACGCTGGTATGAGCAACGACGGCCTGGCGGTCTTCAGCCAGCAAAGCAAAGAGCCGTTGCGCGCCCGCCACTCCGTCATCCGCGGCCTCGCAGACACATTCGAGAAAGAACTGCGACCACCGCGTGGTCCAGCGCTTTGTGCGCCAGCCGCGGGCGTCGAGTTCTTTTAGCACTGCGAGGGGCCGTGCCCTCCCAACCAACAACCCCGTCGAAAAAATCAGTGCCCGAAACACTATCCCGCCAGCATGCACAGGTTGATGAATAATCCGGGCTAGCCGCCTTTTGAACCGGTTATCTTCGCCACTTGTGCCGAAATCGGTTCCCCACTTCCCAAAACATCACAGCTCCGCGTTGTGGCTAACTCGGGTTTCTCACCACGGAGCACACAGAGAACACGAAGAACTAGCCAAGAGATCGTTTGAAGCAAGGTCAACCGCCCGTAGCTACGAGACAGGGTGTTTCCACCGTTTATGGTGGCAGGGGTACTTGCTACTGTTTTCCTCCGTGCCTCCGTGCCTTGTGTGTAAATAGCCGAGCCGTATCGGCTCGGCGAACTGGCATGGGCTCCTACACCCGGTCGTCCGGCCCAGAGGGCCGGGCTATAAACAATCAACACAGCCGCTCCGTGGTGTTGATTGTGAGAAATACGGCTAAGTGACCGTGCGGGAGGTGGCTGCTTGCGATTTGCCCCGTTCAGAATCGCAACATTTTTTTGTACGCCGCCATGCGTTCTTCGATCTGCTCGCGTGTGATCTGGCGCATGCGTTCGAGCCCAAAACCTTCCACATTGAAACTGGCGACCAAAATGCCGTAGGCCATCGCCAGCTTGAGTGTGTGGGGCTCGAAATTGTCGTGCTGGGCCAAATACCCCATCATGCCGCCCGCGAAACTATCGCCCGCCCCCGTGGGATCAACGACCTGCTCGGTCGGAAAGGCTGGCATCACGTAGGTTTCATGCTCGCTAAAGAACATCGCCCCGTGCTCGCCCTTTTTGATGACCACGAACCGCGGCCCCATCTCGCGTACCCGATGGCCGGCCAGCACCAGGTTCTCGGTGCCCGCGAGCATCTTCGCTTCGCTATCGTTGATGATCAGCCCGTCGATCCGCTTGAAAAGGTTCATCAGGTCGGAGTGCGTCGTCTGAATCCATAGTTCCATGGTATCGGCCACCGCCAGTCGGCAGCCGGGAACCTGGTCGAGCACCTTCAGTTGCAGGTTCGGCACGCCATTGGCCAAGAACACATATTCGGTACGCCGAAAATGATCCGAAAGCACCGGGTTGAACTCCCCAAACACATTTAGCTCGATATCGAGCGTTTCGCGGTCGTTCATGTTCGGTTCGTACCGGCCCGTCCAACGAAAAGTCTTTCCATCGGCCACCTGCAACCCCGAGGTATCGATCCCGCGATCACTCAGAAGCTTCGTGTGCTCGGCGGGCCAATCTTTGCCGACAACGCCAACCAACTGCACTTCTGTAAAGAAGCTGGCCGCGTACGAAAAGTGGGTGGCCGACCCCCCTAACAGGCCATCCCGCCGGTCGTTCGGGGTTTCAACATTATCGATCGCAACAGAACCAACTACGAGCAACGGCATGATACAAATCCCATTAGACGGTGAAAGGGGGAATTACAAACTTCGGGCCTTGGCTCCTCTTGGGGGGGCGTAGCCGCGATGTGTGGCATCGGCCGGCTCGACTTGCAACGGGCCCGCGTTTGTTCGCGAGGTCGGGGCGATTATCGGCCGAACGGGGGTGTTCTGCAAGCCGATCTCTTGCCGCTCGATTCTTCGCCAATCGCTCGGCAATTTTTCCCTCAGCGATTATGATAAAGGTTTGGCATCGCAGCCGATGCCCTGGAGCAGGCAGTTTTGCGAGGCGTTTCGGTGAGAAAGCTTTCGGCACCCACGATCTATTGGGCATCATGGGCCACGCTCTTCGCCCTTGCATCGGCCACGCTGGCCGACACCTACGACCCGCCCGCCAACTATTACAACACCGCCACCGGTACGGGGGCCACGCTCAAATCGCAGCTTCACGACGTCATCGATAACCACACCACGCGAAGCTACGACCAAATTCGGGCCGACTTGCAAATCACCGACGACGCCACGCCCGATAACGCCAGCGATCACAAGATTCGCCTGGTTTACAACGGCGCGATCCTAGATATTTCCGGCTTTGCTGGCCCGCCGGCAGGCTGGGATTTCGGCGATAGTTGGAACCGCGAACACAGTTGGCCGCAAAGCCGAGGGGTCGATACCGAGGCTCAACCCGATGGCTCGGACTTGCACCATGTCTTTCCTTGCAATCCAACCGTCAATAGTACTCGTAGCAACCTGAACTTTGGTGGCGTATTTGGTGCCCAAGGCAATGGCATCGTTAGTGATGGCGGCACAAAGTACTACCCAGGCGATGCCTTTGCCGGCATGATCGCCCGCGCCCAGTTCTACATGGCCGTTCGTTACGATGGTTCCGACAGCAACACAACCGATCTCGAACTTGCCGCCGGCAACCCGGCCGATAGCGGCTCCACGCTCGGCGATTTGAATCGCCTCATCGAGTACCACTTCGCCTCGTCGCCCGACACCTATGAGCGACGCCGCAACCAGGTGGTTTATGACCAGTTCCAATTGAACCGTAATCCGTTCATCGACCGCCCCGAGTTCGTGTGGTCGGTCTTCGTCAATCAATCGAACAATAGCCAAATCTCGATCGCCGGCACAACGGTCAACTCCAACGGCAGCTCGACGCGCAACGTTGATCTCGGCCGCGTGTTCGTCGACGCCGCCGTGCCGGCCGCTCAGAACTTCACGCTCAACAAAACCGGCAACAACGGCACCTACTTTGAAGTAACCACAAGTGGCGAGGCTACCAGTTCGCTCGCGGGTCGTTTCAACGCCATGCGCACGAACCAAACCGACTCGAAGTCGATCAACGTCGGCCTCTCCACCTCCACGGCCACGGCTGGTTTGCGTAGCGGCGGCGTTGCGATCAATAACCTCGACATCACTACCGGTGGCGGCACCGGCCACGGGGCGAACGACGCCAACGACACCTTCAACATTAGCCTCACCGTACTCGACCATGCCACACCGTCGTTTGCCTCGGGATCGCTCCTCTCGACCCTCTCGCACGACTTCGGCAATATCACGCTCGGCAGTGGCTCGCCTTCGTTCAGTTTTGATGTATACAATCTGCTGGCCACCGCCGGGTTCACCGCCAATATGGATTTCGATACCGTCGTTCCCAGCGGCAACTCGTCGGCCTTTACCACGAATCTGAGTGCCTCGGCCGGGGCGCTCGTGTTGGCGGGCGGTTCGGGGCACGCGTTTAACGCCTCGCTCGTGGCTGCAACGGTCGGCACGTTCTCGGCCAGCTACACGCTTAACTTTTCCGATGAAAACATCGCCGGCGCACTCAACAAATCGATTACACTGATGCTCAGCGGCACGACCCGCCTGGCGGGTGATTACAACGGCGATCTCGTCGTTGATACAGCGGATTATATCATGTGGCGTGGAACGCTGAACGAATCGGTGACCAATTACGCGGGGGCCGATGGCGATGGCAACGGCATCGTCGGCGCGAACGATTACAACATTTGGCGCGCCAGCTTCGGCGCAACCGCCCCAGCCAGCGGCTCGGGGCTGGCTTCCAACTCCGTGCCCGAGCCGGGAATCGGCTTCCTCACCCTGGTCGCCGCGTTACTCGTGCCACGTCAAGGCCATTGGTATCGTCGGAATGACTGAGTTTAACTTTCGCAAATTTCAGAACCACAGAAAACGCAAAAGGCACGAAAGGCTAAGGTCGACTTTTGCACGTTTTAACCACGAAATACACGAAAGGCACGAAATTTTAGGTAGAGTGCCTGTCCTTTCGCCAGACCAGGTTAATCGTAGGCATGTCGAAACCCACCGCCTCAAGAAAGGTCGATTCCAATCTCCCTTTTTCGTGTGCTTTCGTGCTTTTCGTGGTTCCCTAAACGAGTGGAAAAGCCGAACTCATTGCTGCGGCGTGAACTCAAAACTCTCCCCAGGCCCCGGCGGCTGGCCACCCGCGGCGGCACCTGCCTGAGCACGTCGCGCGGCTTCCCTCGCTGCTTGTATAGCGGGCAACAACATTGCCACGACAGAGCCAAATACGGCGCTTGTCAGCTTCTGTTGTCGCTCTAATGGGTCTAGTGCTTCCATCCGAAACCATGTGATCTTTGTCCCTTCCCGGCTGACTTGCTGGAAGGGCAGCCATACGCGCTGTTGGTATTTTTCGAGCGCCTGCATGATGGGGTCATCCAAGGCCGGCCCGGCCGCTTCCATCGCCATCTGCGGACTCTGCACAAGCGCCTGCAATATCCCCTCCAATTGTTGGGCGCTTGCTTCATCCGTCGCGTGCAGCACATATTCCGTCGGCCCCGCCGATATGGGGTTCAACGTCAACTCAATTGCGGAAACCAAATTGGCCACTTCCAGCGCTTGCTTCGCTTGCGGAGAAGTTTCGGGGCCAGAGAAACTCGCTGCAATTTGAAGCAGTGGCCGAAGTTTCTCCATCTCCACCGCAAGGTAAAAGTCGTTTCCCGCTGGCGTATTACGCACCCGATCGATAATCGGCCCGCTCTTGGGTTGCGTGCTGGCTAGCACGATTTCCTGTAAGAACTTGTCGGGGGCCGCGATCAGCGTCCGGTTATCGGCACCATAAAAGCTTGGCAGCAGCGGCTGTGTGCTCTGCCAATACGTCTTGCCGTTGAATTCGGCCAACTGCACCGCGGGGCGAATCGAAGGCGATAGCGCCGACGCTCGAAACGGGTTCGTAAACCGCACCATCACGCCATACGAGGGCGCTCCCGGCAACGGAATCGGCAACTCACTCGGCAGCGGGATCGGTTTCGTCATGTCGGCGAACATCACGACTTCTTCAACATCAGCGGGGTCGATTCCCAAGTACTTCAGGCCTGCCGCGGAGGCCACTTCCACGGGGAACATCTTTGCCAGCGGCGAATTGAGCACCTGTGCCGGTCGAATCGCCAGCACTAACGAGGCCGTGCCTGGCACGAAGGCTGTGTTGATCCCGACACCTGTCGCGCCGGTTGTCGGCACCGAGTATCCGGGGGGCGGCGGCATCTCGGCCGGCTGTGGTTGCTCGGGGGTTGGGGCGGCTTCCACCGGCGACGCTTCGGGCGCGACCTGCTGCAAGCCCGAAACACTCTTCCGGGTCGATTGAATCGCCCCAAAACCTTGTGCCCAAGCCGAGACCGAGGGCCCACCCGCCATGACCATTGCAAGCAGCAGCGAGACGGCGCGCTGCACTCTTCCGGCGAAGCACCCGTGGCATAGGAACGAATTCATGACATCACTTGCGCTCGGCAAGTCCTCGCGGGGGAAGGAACGGCAGGCCGCCAAAACGGCAACCCGCCTGCGAAAACCAGCTTAAAGCGCCCACCGTGCCCCGTCAAACTCTCAACCACCCAGGCCTTCAGAACCGTTTATGCAGGTTGGACCGGTCGCACGGGTTTGCCGAACCGGTTGTACCAATGGCCCCGCGAAGTTCACATTTCCACGATTTCGACGTCGGTCACGAGAGCGGATTTCCCAAAAGCCTACCGCCGCGGCCAGTTACTCAATGCTATGTTTACAAGGCTTTTCACCCACCCAATGGGCCGAAGGGCCATTCCCTACAGTTGGATCGCCTTGGTTACCGTCGGCAC
>JADZFK010000125.1 GCA_020849945.1 Pirellulales bacterium
CGGTGCCCCATGATCGTCGGCCGTTTGAGGGAACCAGCGCTCGAAGATCGCCCCGAGAACCGCCCGATTGATGGGTTTCGTGTAGTAGTCGTCCATTCCGGCGGCAAGGCACCGCTCGCGGTCGCCAGAAACGGCATTGGCGGTGAGGGCGATGATCGGCAATCGCCCCCCTCGGCGAGCCCAGCCGCCCGTGGGGTCCTCTTGTTCGCGGATGGCCGTGGAAGCGGCAAAACCATCGAGGCCGGGCATCTGGCAATCCATGAGGACGAGGTCGAACTGTTTGGTTTGGGCTTGCTGGACGGCATCGATGCCGTTGTCCACCATTGTGGCCTTGATATTCATCAGGCCGAGCAGGCCAGCCACAACCACTTGGTTGATCTCATTGTCTTCCGCGACGAGCACCTGGAACTCCGAGCCGCTCGGTCGCCAAGGAAGTTTTTGCTTAGCCCCTGGGCGTTCCAGCAGCTTTTCTTGGGGACCTTCGCAGGTCGCGCGGATGATGGCATTGAACAGGCGCGAAGGGCGGATCGGTTTGTTGAGATAGATCATCGAGTTCGCGGGTAGCTTCGACTGGCAACCGCACTTGTGCCCATGCGAGGTCATCATGATGATGGGGGCCTGCTTAAGCTCCGCGATGGCCAAAATTTCTTGGACCAGATCGCAACTATCGATGCCCTGTATGTGAAAATCGAGCAGCAGCAACCCGTAGGGTCGGCCTTGCCGGCGTGCTTCCTTCAACTCGTTGACCGCATTAAACGAGTTGTTCATCGTGTGGCAGAATATCCCCCAACGTTGCAGGTGGCCACTGATAATTTCGAGGGTGGTAGGATTGTCGTCGACCACCAGGGCTCGAAGGTGTTTGAGGCTACTTGGGATCACCCGGCAGGTTTCAGGTTTTTCGACCACAGGGAGCCGCACGGTAAACCAGAACTTGGAGCCAAAGCCGGCAGTGCTCTCGACGCCAATTTCGCCGCCGAAGAGTTCGACCAGTCGTTTGCAGAGCGACAGGCCGAGGCCTGTGCCGCCATAACGGCGGGTTGTCGAGGTATCGACTTGCGAGAAGGCTTGAAACAGGCGATCCATTCGATCGGAGGGGATGCCAATGCCGGTGTCCTCGACTTCGATGCGAAACCAAGTACCCTCAGAGGACTTTTCGCCGGTGCGGGCACGCAGCGTAATTTGACCGCGGTCGGTGAACTTGACCGCATTGTTGGCGAGGTTCAAAACGACTTGACGCAGGCGGTCGGCATCGGCATGAACGAGCGCGGGAAGATCGGCCGCGATATCGCAACAGATTTCCAACCCCTTTTGCTGGGCTTGGGGGGCCATCATCTCGGCCACGTCTTCGAGCATCAAGCTCAAACTGAACTCGACGGGGCTAAGCTCGAACTTGCCTGCTTCGATCTTGGAGAAATCGAGAACTTCGTTGATGAGGTGCAGCAGGCAACTGACCGACCTTTGTGCCCCTTGCAGGTACCTCTTTTGCTGGTCATCGAGCGGGGTGGAATCGATCAGTTCCAACATGCCAACGATGCCGTTGATCGGAGTTCGGAGTTCGTGGCTCATGGTGGCCAGGAATTCGCTTTTTGCCTGGCTGCCTTGTTGAGCCGTTTCGAGGTCGGCCGATCGCTGGACAACCGTTTGTTCAAGTTTGGCCAAATTAGCAGCTTGGGCAGCGCGTAGGTCGCACTTGGCGGTGAGCGTCATGGCCAACTGGCGGACTTCGACACTTTCAAAGGGTTTCTTGAGGATTAGATAGCGATCGGAACTGCCCAACTGAGCGCCGATTTCTTGCCACGAGTAATCGGAGTAAGCGGTGCAAATGACGACTTCCAACTCGGGATCAACCTGCCAGAGCCGCTGAATGGTTTCGATGCCGTCCCATCCAGGAGGCATGCGAACATCCACGAAGGCGAGGCTGAAGCGATTCCCCGTCCGTACCGATTCCTCTACGATCTTGAGGGCATCCTGCCCTTGGAGGGCATACTCGACTTGAAACCGAACCACCGGAGCCGTCTTCGATGCCGAGTTGAGCGTGTCGCCGAACAGCTCGGCCTCGACGTCTTGGAGCCGGTCGTCTACGACCGGGCAGAGTATCTTCCGCATGTCCTCGTGGATGGACGGGTTATCGTCGACGATCAGGATGCGGTGCGGAGACTCGATGGTAGCCATGGCGATTTCCAGTACATCCGAGGATATGAATCACGATTCAGGTTGTGGTAGCGCACGATGCGGGCAGGACATGAGGCAATCGAATGCGAAAGGTGGCACCTTGCCCGCGGCCCGCACTTTGCGCCGAGATGTGGCCCCCCTGCTCGCGGACCGCATTCGCACAGTAGTGAAGACCGAACCCGTTGCCTTCCGGCTTCGTGGTGAAGCCGTGCGTAAAGAGCTTGCTCCGCACTTCTTCATCGAAGCCCATGCCCGTGTCGGTCACTTCGAGTTCCAGGCTATCGTCTTCCGCGCTGCGGGCTGCAATCGTCAGGTGGCGGCGATCGGAAGGTTGGTGGGCCATGGCCTGCACGGCGTTTCGCACGAGGTTAACAAGTATCTGAACGGTCTTGCTCTTGTTGAGTTGCAACTCGGGAAGTGGAGCCAGATCGAGCGTCACTTGCACTTCGCTGGAACGGATCAGGTCTTCGTTGAGCTTGAGCACCTCGGCGATGAGGTTGGGAAGCTCAACGTCCTGGCGGAAGTCGCAGCGACCGGCGACCGATTGCTGTGAGGCAATGGCTTCGCAAATATGTTGAAGCGTGCCTCGGAGGCGCGAGACTTCAGCGCGGTTGCACTCTTGTTCTTCGCGGAGCGACTGCTCCAGGCCAACTAGGTATTCAACCAGTTTGGGGCCTCGCGGATCGGTGCCAAAGAACTCGGCCGCCCGCGGGGCCTGCTCGCTCAGCATGGACGTTGCCCGTTCAAGCCCGCTAAGCTTGCTGTTGTGGATTTGTTCGTGCAGGCAGTTGATCGAGCAGTTGGCGGAGTTGGCGGCATTGCCGACGTTGTGGAGCACTTCGGAGGCGATTTCCGCCATGCCGGCGCGATGAGCCGTATCGAGCACTTTCTTGCGCGACTCGTCGAGGCTACTCACCATCGAGTCGAACTCTTTTGCAAGCGTGCCGATTTCATCATCTCGTTGGAAGTGGAGGCGTGCCTTGAGGTCGTCGTTCTTTCCAACCCTCTCGGCGTGGGCTGCCATGGATTGCAACGGGCCAACGATTTGCCACTGAAGCACGCACCCCATCACGATAAGCGTCAGGATACCCCCCCCAATACCACACGCCGTGGCGGCGATGGCGGCCACGCGACCCTGTTGAGTTACCTCGCGTGGAGTTTCAACTTGTAAACCAAGCGCTGGCTTCCCCTCCACGTCTTCCATGCAGGCATAGGCATGAAGCACCTTGTTGTCGAGTAGATCGATTATTGGCCGCTTCGCGCGAGAGCTGGCCGCCATCCATTTCGATACTTCGGGCGGAGTGGCAGGATCGTTTTGGCTCCAAACGTTCAGCGAAATCCGCATCCGATCGGCCAACCCGGCGACTTCCTCGGCATTCAGGAATCGGCCCATGATAACCGAACCGCGAATCGGTCCTTGCCGGCTTGTGGTAAGGCTCGGCCGGGAAGCGACTAGCATCGGCCCCATGCTTGTTTGCAAGATACCTTGTTTGGCATCTTCGGGATTTGCGTGCTTGGTCAGTACGTAGTCGGGTTGCCGAAGCGTATCGAAGATATCGCCGGCCTCGATCGGCACACTCGTTTCCATATCACGCGATTCTCCCCATACAATGTTGTGCTGGAGGTCGATGAAACACAACAAATGAATGTGGAGGTTCTGAAAAGTCTCTTTAGTGAGGTTTGCAGTAATGAAATCCTCATTGTGGTCCACGATGAACCGATAGGAATCATCCCAGGCGGCCCAGTCGTTAGCCTGGTTCGAGATGGCATGAATGTCGCGCTTGATGGCATCCGCACAACGCTCGACATTGCGGGCCGCCCCTTTGTATTCCAGTTCACCGAACGCCGGCATTACCACCCACACCTGAACGGCGTACGTGATCGTGATTAGCACAAGCGTGAGTGCAACCAGCAACGTGATCACTTGCTTGCGTAGCGTCATCGTTCCTTGCTCCAAGGTTTGATGAATATCTGCGATC
>JADZFK010000126.1 GCA_020849945.1 Pirellulales bacterium
AGCAAACGAGCGATGCACTGGCCGCCTGGCGCACCCAGCGGCCCGAGCACGAGGCCGTGCTGATCTCCACGTGCAATCGGGTTGAACTGTACGCCGCCGCGGCCAACCCGCGGGCAGAACTTTCTCCGCTCGCGTTGACTCACTATCTCACCGAATTCCACAACGTGCCGTTCGAAGACGCCCGGCCACAGCTGACCGTGCTCGAAGGCACCGACGTGGTGCGGCACCTGTTCCGCGTGGCGGCGAGCCTTGAAAGCATGGTGGTGGGCGAAGCTCAGATTCTCTCTCAAGTAAGAAAGGCATACGAGCAGGCCCACGAAATCGGCACCGCCGGCCCCGTGACACACGGCTGCTTTCAGGCCGCCATTCGTGTGGCCAGGCGCGTGGCAAACGAAACGACGCTCCATCGGCATCAGGCAAACATACCAAGCCTAGCCGTGGCCCAGTTCGCCTCGCGGGCCTTCCACCAGTTCGACGGCAAACGTGTTCTCGTGATCGGTGCCGGCGAAATGGCTCAGAAAACGCTTCGTTATCTCATCCATGCGGGGGTACGCGAGATCGTCGTTCTCAATCGCGATTTCCCTCGCGCCCAAGTGCTGGCCAAACAGTGGAATGGCCGCGCGGCCGCTTGGAATTCGCTGCTCGAAGAGCTGGCCCTCGCCGATCTGGTGGTCAGCACCACCGGCGCCGATCGGCATATCGTCGCGCTGGCCGACTACCAGCAGCACGTCGCCCCATTACGGAATCAGCGGCCTTTGTTCCTGCTCGACCTGGCCCTCCCACGCGACTTCGATCCCGCAATCCGCTATGAGTCGAATGTAACTTTGTACGGCATGGAGGACCTCGCCGAAGCATGCGAGCAAAACCGGCTCGCGCTCGCCGACGCGCTGCCCGAAGCGGAACGCATCATCGAGGAAGAAGTCATTTCCTTTGCCGCCGAAACGCAGCATCAGGCTTCCAGCTCCGTCATTGCTCGGTTCCGCGAAGGATTGGAGACGGCTCAAGCCGCCGAACTCGAGCGGCTCTACGCCCGCTTGCCCAGTCTGGACGATCGCTCTCGCCGCGAAATTCAACAGTTCTCCGATCGGCTGGTGGCAAAGATGCTCCACCCGCCGCTGGAATCGCTCCGTAACGAATCGCACAACGGGTCGTTTCAGTCGCTGCTCGAGGCACTACAGCGATTGTTTCAACTGCACAAGCCGTAACACGGCGGGCGTGGCCACGCTGTGCTACCGCGCCGAGCTTGTGATGTAATGTCAATTCGAGTTAGCGGCGGCCGCCAGGCCGCTGTTTTAACCGGTTATCTTTGCCACTTGTGCCGAAACCGGTTGCCCACTTTCCAAAAAATCACTACCGCGCCGCGTATGAAAACGCAAATCGCGCGGGAATAATTGTGCCGACTGCCTGGCCCCCACGCCCCCCCTTCGGCTTGCCGTTTCGCCCGCTTCTTACACGTCGAGGTTGCGCACGTCGAGCGCGTGTTTTTGAATGAACTCGCGGCGAGGTTCGACTTGGTCGCCCATAAGAACACGGAAAAGCTCGTCGGCGCTGCCGACGTCCTCCATCTTCACCTGGAGGAGGGTTCGGTTCGTGGGGTCAAGCGTGGTTTCACGAAGTTCTTCGGCGTTCATTTCGCCAAGGCCTTTGAACCGGGTAACCTGCAGAACTTTCTCACCGGCGGTGCGTATCGCGGCGGGCAACCCTCGCAGGTCTTCAAGGCCCGTCTCGCTCTCACCACGTCGAAGGGTGAAGCGGCTTGTTTCTTCGCCGGTCCGCTCTTGGGGAATGAGCGAATCGATACCGAATCCTTGCCTGGCAAGGTCGGCAAGCATCGTGTTCATCGTGCGAACTTCGTGAAGTTCCACAATGCGAAGCCGTTCGGGCATTTCGTGCAAACCGTTGGCGCTTGTTGCGCTAGACGCGGAATCGCCCCCGTTGGGCACGGGCGAGGGCAGGCCCACATCCACATTCAGTTTGCCTTGGGCCTTTTTTTCCTCCTCGGCCACAAAATTATCGAGTTCCTCGCGCGAGCAGAACCATTCTTCCCGACTATTCACGTAAACGTGATAGATGGGAAGGCGACCCTTGGCATCTTGGCGGATGGCGTGTATTTTCAGGCTGATGCCCCGACGTTCGAGGGCGATGATGGAATCCTCGAGCGTGGCAAGCGTCCGAACAAGGCGAGCCATCGAGTCGCCTTCGATCGTGGCGGGTGGCCCCCCCGGCACGGCCGGTTTTTCAGGTCCAACCCCTGGAACCGGTTCGCCGGTAGTGGTTGGGCTTGAAATGGGGGTAGTGAAGAGGATGGCATTGGCAAGGCCAACGTCGAGCAGCTGGTTTCGCATCTCCTCTTCGGTTTGCACATAGTAAGTGCTCGATTTGGTCTTGACGCGAAACAGCGGCGGCTGGGCCACGTAAACGTGTCCGCCCTCCACCAGCTTGCTCATCTGCCGGTAGAAGAACGTGAGCAGCAACGTGCGGATGTGCGAGCCATCCACGTCAGCATCGGTCATGATAACGACGCGCCCGTAGCGCCGCTTCGAAATATCCTGATCTTCGCCGATGCCCGTGCCGACCGCCGAGATCATGCTGCGAATTTCTTCGTTGGCAAGGACCTTATCTTCGCGCGACTTGTAAGCGTTGATGATCTTGCCTCGCAGCGGAAGAATGGCTTGATATTCGCGGATTCGCCCCCCTTCGGCGCTACCGCCCGCCGAGTCGCCTTCCACCAGATAAAGCTCACACTTATCGACCTCTCGGCTCGAACAATCGCGAAGCTTTCCCGGAAGGCCACCGCCCGAAAGTGCGCCTTTCCGTTCGCGGATAAGCTCCTTTTGTTTTCGAGCGGCAACTCGGGCCTCGGCCGCCAGCAGGCCCTTGCTGCCAATCGCCTTCGCCGCCTTCGGATTCTCCTCAAGGTATTTATTGAGGTACTCACCGAAAAGCGAATTGACGATTCCTTCCACCTCGCCGTTGCCAAGCTTCGTCTTGGTTTGTCCTTCGAACTGCGGATGCGGCACACGGCAGCTAATAACGGCCGTCAGCCCTTCACGGAAATCTTCACCGGTGGGAACAAGGTCCTTGAACAGCCCGCTATCCTTGCCGTACTTGTTGATGCATCGGGTCAATGCCGTGCGGAAACCGGAAAGGTGCGTGCCCCCTTCCGTGGTATTAATGTTGTTCACGTACGAGTGAACGTTTTCCGTGTACTCGGCAGAGTACTGCATGGCCACTTCCACCGTGACGCCTTCCGTCTCGCCCTTGATGTAAAGCACGTCGGCATGGACAGACTCGCTCGCCCGGTTAAGGTACTTCACGTACTCGCGCAGGCCATCCTCGTACTGGTACGTTTCTTTTTCGCCCGTGCGATCATCGCTGATGACGATGCGCACACCCTGGTTCAAGAACGCAAGTTCCTGGATCCGTTTTTGCAATGTGGCGAACGCGAACTTGGTGGATTGAAATATCTGCGGATCGGGCTTGAACGTGGTCTTGGTGCCGCGCTTCGAGGTGCTTCCCACCCGGCGAACGTCGGTCTTCGGCACTCCGCGCTCGTACTCTTGGTGATAGACCTGCCCCTCGCGGCAGACCTCGACCTCGCACCATTCGGAAAGGAAGTTGACGACCGTAACGCCCACGCCGTGAAGACCGCCCGAGGTTTGATACGCTCCCTTCTCGAACTTGCCGCCAAACTTCAAGACCGTCATCACGCCCTCAAGCGTCGACATGTCGCGCCCCGCCTCTTCGGAAAGTTGCGCATGACGCTCGGCCGGGATGCCCCGGCCATCGTCCTCCACCGTGACGCTGCCATCGACGTTGATCGAAACGCTCACCGTCGTGGCGTGGCCGGCCATCGCTTCGTCGATCGAATTATCGACCACTTCATACACCAAATGATGTAGGCCGCGAACCGTCGTGTCGCCAATGTACATGCTCGGCCGCTCGCGGACGTGCTCCAGGTCGCTCAGGTGCTGCAGGTCCTCGGCCGAGTACGTGTTGCCGCCTTGTGGCTCTGCCGCGTTCGGTGCTTCGTGTTCGTTCGCCATCTTGTCTCTGTGTTCTTTCTTGAAATTCAAACAAATTCAACCCACCAACGCTGAGGACACCATGCGGAAGATGCAAGAATCACAACTTGAAACATGCTATATCGTTGTTTGAAGACTGCCGAGCAACCGGCTTCCCGTCTTCTTCGCAATCGTTATCGTGCATTTTTTCAGGTTGCAATGGTTTCGCTTGGCCACCTCTGGGGCTCTGTGGGAAATGACTTGGGTTCGACGGTATGTTGTGGCTATTCCAATGGCACGAATACTTCTGCGATAAGTTTTCCACGCCGACTCGACGAGTAGAACAAACAAGTTAACAGGATTGCCCGAATTTACAGCGCGAATTGAAATACAAGGGTAGCGGTAAGATGTCGGATCGCTGATGCGATCAAGATATTCTTCTGCTCGTTCCAAAACGGCTTCATTCGGTTCATCCTGCCGATCCTGTTATCCTGTCCTGCCTTATTCCGTTCGTCGTGTCCGTTGTGTCGTCGTAGTGGAAAGGGCTTCACGCTGTAGCACTACGAAATGCTTCCAACGCGAATCTTCAGGTCTCGAATTTTCGCCTCTGGCAATTCGGCCTGGAGCTTGCGAAGGATATCGGTTTTTTGGAAGGTAAGTTCCTGAATGGTCATCGAGTTAGCCGCCGTAACTTCGAGCATGCCGCGCCGGACTCGCCCCGGTTGCGTGTATTGGGCCAGCGGCTCGCCAACGATGCCCTTCCACGTAGCGGCAAAATCGGCGTCAGCCTGGATACGCCCGTACCCTCGCGCCGCGATGAGCTGCGCAACCACATCCCGTATCGAACGCGGCTTACGCGCACGGTACCGACTTTGCTCACGCTCTCGACGGGCACGAAAATCGGCCTCCTCCGGCGTGCCTAAACGCGCTTCGCTGTTGCGTGGTACTTGCGGCATCGTACTATCGGTCTCGCGCTAACGGCATGATCACATAGCCAAACCCGTCGTCCGTCGTGCAAACGGCCGCCGCATCGCCGTCTTGCAGATCGAGCGTAAATGGCTTCTCGGGATCAAGCACTTTCAGAAAATCGGTCACATACCGCGGATCCAAAATGATGGAGATCGGCGTGCCGTCGTACGCAATGGGCAACTCGATACGCGATTCACCCACTTCCGCAGCGCGGCCAGCAAGCACCAACGTGCCATCGCCAAAGATGAAATCGATGCCCCGGCTTTCTTCACTGGTGATAATGGCGGCCTGCCGAACAGCCGAATTAAACGGCCCCACCGTGAGCCCGATCTTGGCCGATACGGGCCGGTTCGGGAACACATCGCGCCACCGCGGATATCGCCCTTCCAAAAGTCGCGACGAAATGGTCGCCCGGGAATTCTTGACCACAACATCGTTCTGCCGCAAAACAAGCTGCACTTCGCCCGCATCGTCGCCCATCGCGCGTTCGATCAAGCTCATCGCGCGCGTGGGAACTACCGCAACATCGCCGAAGGGCGCCGGTTCGCCAACGGCCCGCGACGGCCCTTCCATCTTCGCCAAGCGGCGTCCGTCCGTCGCCACCGCATACAAAACATGATCCTTCCACTCGAGCTTGATCCCTCCCAACGCATAGCGGCTGCTTTCCGTATCGGTGGCAAAAATCGTTCGCCGTATCAACTCTCGCAGCAACCGCGGCGAGACTTCGTAGTAGCTCGTCTCGCTAAACTCGGGGATCGGCGGAAAATCCTGCGGATTCTCCGATGGTAATTTGAACTGGCTCCGCTCGCCCCGAATATGCGTCCCTTCACCCGTCGATTCCAACCGGAAAGTCGCATCCGTGCTTTCTCGAAGAATCGAACCAAACCGAGCCACCGGCAATATCGCCGTCCCAGGCGATTCTACCTCGATTCCTCCAAGCGTATAGCGAATGCTTACCTCCATGTCGGTCGCCATCAGCGTTCCCCCGTCGGCCGTCACTTCCATTTTCAAGTTCTGCAAAATGGCCTTCGGGCTACGCGCCGGCGCAATCTGCGCTACCATCTGATACGCATGCAGCATCTGTTCGCGATTGCAAATAATCTTCATGACTCCTAAATCCTTTTCATTTCAATTGAGCCTAATACTTCCGCGCTATGCCCTATTTAACACAACGGCACAATGCCCACGACTACAAGATGATCTTGCCAGCAAAACTGGCCGAACAGGATGAAATAGAATTCGTGGCAAGTGGTAAGCGTTCTGCTTGCTCATGTCCGAAAGGTTCTTTCATGCCACCCATAAACGACTTGATCCGTTCCATTCTACTAATCCCGTAATCCTGTCCATTCTTCTCATAATCCGTCGTGCCCGTCGTGCCGTCGTGGCAAAACTTAGCGATATCGCCCGTCGAACACTCGAGCGGTTTCCGGAATTGAATATCAATTAGTTTCTAACCAAGCAGTATTTATATTAAGACCGATGAAATTGTTAATGGTTTGCGATTTCGAGCGACAAGTAGTTGGTGGGCCAATAGTTACGCTCGGCCAAGGGTTGTGGATAGTGTGTCTGCCATGTGTCATTGAACGGGCGAATCGTTGTCGGTAACGCGGGGCCAATCGGCGTTTGCGATTCTGGCGTGTCGAAACATGCCGCGTTCAAGGCATATTCCGACACCGGCTCAACAGGTTTTCCACATTCGCGGCCGCTTCATGGTTCACTTTCTGTTGTTGTGGTTGGTTCTTGGGTACTATTCACAAACGGCGAAATGAATCGGTCAACGAGCTCGGTTAACGAACAAGCAAAACGCGCCGCAAATGCTCCACCGTTTGCCGTGTTACAAGGTCGTGTTCGTGCAGCGAGCGAAGCTTCCGGTGGTTGTGGAGAATGGTCGAGTGATCGCGCCCGCCGAGGGCGCGGCCAATCTCCTCGAAGGTCGAGTTAGCCAGTTCCCGCGCCAGGTAAACAACGAGCCCGCGTGCATAAACCGTGGATTGCCGCCGCGTGTTGCTCTTGAGCTGCGATTCGGGAATTGCCTGGTGCCGCGCCACGACGCGAATGACCTCGCGCAGCGTTGGGCGGCGAGCTTCGTGTGTGGCGAGCCATTGTTCCACGTGTTGCAATTGTGCCTCTGCCCCGTGCGGCGGGCCGGTTGATCCGCCCGGCACCGACAAGAGCTCGACCATAACCGAATAGAGCTGGTTCACAGGGCCTTCAAACCGGCGAGCCAGGCAATCGGCGGCGGCTGTCGAGAAATTGTTTCCCAAGGCCAGCGCGATCTGCTGAACAATGCACGCGCGGGCGGCCGTGCCTGCCGAGGCCACGTCGAGCACTAGCCCCGCCGCAACGCGCCCGCGAATATCCGCTCCTAGGTTGCTCAGTTCGCACACGCCTATCCGCGAGGTGAGAACCACCAACGCTTCGCGCTCGGCATAATCGTCCAACGTGTAACGCAACTCTTGCAATACCGAACGGTCGGCCGGCAAATGCTGCAAATCCTCGATCACAATCAGGTCGCGCCCTCGATGCTCTGCCCGAAAGCGTTGCTCGGCCTGCTGCTTGACGGCAATGTTCCAAAAGTGGCGAAAGTCGGCAGCCGTCGTGTACCAAGCCGTGTGCTCGCCACGCCGTGCTTGCCAGTAACGCACAAGCCCCAATGCCAAATGCGTCTTGCCGACTCCGCTCGCACCGTACAAATACAAAGGCGAAGGAGCGGCACAGCTGCGACGACGCTTCGCAACGTTGGGGACCGCCGTGGCGGCATCCAGCAGTTGCCGCACAGCTCCGCCAAGTAGGGCGTTCTCAGGCCCGGCCACAAACGAAGGAAGCGATTCGCTCGGCGCGGCGAAATCTCCGCCGATCGCATCGGCAAGCATTCGTCCTGGCAGCGGAAGTTCTGTAACGCTAGGAAGCATCGAAACAGGAAAACCAGGGGTTACTTCTCGAATCATATAGCCGACCCGTCACGAAGCGGCGAAACGATCCCGGAAAACGCAACGTTTCCGCCAGTCGTTTCATCCCCAAAGGGCCGGGGTAACTCTGCTACAGAACTCTGTCGCGTCGCGCCTGGCCAAACGACCCCAGCGTTACACGGCATCGCGGCGATTCTGCATGATGAGATCCGCTCGGCGGCACAACTCTCGACAACAAAACCGAGCCTGAATTGTACCCGATTTCACAGGCCCGCGGGAGCGGCACAGACCGATTTTCGTCGCCGAAACTATCGCCCCAAACCGTTGCAAACCTTGAGGATACGGCGAGCCGCTTCCTCCACCTCGGCCGGTTCCGTCGAAACACCAATACTGAATCGAAGGGCCGATGCCACCCGCTCCGCCGGAAGGCCCATCGAAACCAGTACATGCGAGGGTTCGCTCGAACCACTGGCGCAAGCCGAGCCGGTTGAGCAAGCAATGCCGGCTTGGTCGAGCGCAACGAATAACGCCTGCCGATCCAACCCCACAAACGCGATATTCGTGGTATGCGGCATCCGCTCGGCACCCGCCGCAACCACCACCGGCTGGCACGATGTCATTTGCAGGTTCGGCTCGCCTTGCCGACTCTCCCAAGCCGTGCCGCATACGAGCGATTCAAAGCGATCGCGGAGCGAACGGAGCTTTTCGTGCCATCGCTCGCGGTGGGCTTGCCACTGCTCCAACGCCGTACACAACCCAACCGCCAGCGGCACCGATTCCGTGCCCGCACGCAGTCCGCCCTGCTGATGACCGCCCAACAGCTGCGGGGCCAGCCGCGCCCCGTGGCGAACCACAAGCGCACCGATCCCCATCGGGCCGCCAAACTTATGCGCCGCGATCGAAAGCGTCGATACACCCAACTCGCCAAATCGGATCGACAACTTACCCGCCGCTTGCGCCGCATCCGTGTGCATCGAAACACCCCGCGCTCGGCACGCGGCCGCTACTTCGCCTATCGGCTGAATAACTCCCGTTTCGTTGTTCGCCAGCATCGCCGTCACCAAGCATGTTTCCGGCCGTACACGTCGAACGAAATCCTCGGAACACAACGTGCCATCGGCCGTCGCACCAATCCGTTCAACCACGTAACCCGTTCGCTCCAAGTCATCGAGAAGGCTGTTGATGCTGGAATGTTCGATCGCCGAAGCAAGCACATGCGGTGTTGCGGTACGTTCGTTGCAAGAGCTCAATAACCCTCGCACCGCCAGGTTGTTGGCCTCGGTGCCGCCGCTCGTGAAAACGACGCGGTCCGGGGTAGCCCCCGTTGTTTCCGCACCCAGCAAAACCGCCACTCGCTCCCGCGTTTCTTCCAATACCCGCCGCGCCGCTTGCCCAAACTGGTG
This sequence comes from Pirellulales bacterium, assembly GCA_020849945.1. GTDB lineage: Bacteria > Planctomycetota > Planctomycetia > Pirellulales > Lacipirellulaceae > JABDGM01. The sequence goes on from JADZFK010000126.1 coordinate 9,286, forward strand.
CTGGCTCGAAGGGTTCAGGTACGGCGTTGCCCAACATGCCCGCATGGCTTCCACAACTTCCGGAAACACAGGCGTACTGGCATTGTGATCGAGATAAAGCAAGGAATTCTCCATGCTTCTTATCTTACGCCAAATCACTCGGCTGCCGAGGGGGTCGCCCAAGCCCAACCCGCTCTCCATTTCGTAGGTCCCGCGAGCCGAGCGGGACTCTCCCAGTTCCTCCCGCCGCAGCGAACGCAACTTGTGGCCGATGGCTTGCTCCTAATACTTGAACGGTGCTTTCCAACACTCTAAGCTGTCGGCCATGAGTGCAACTCGGCCACACCGTAAACAGATCAAGCATTGATCGTACCAGTCTCCGGCTACATCCACATGACCCCGCTTCAACAAGCTTGTAATGAAATGTAAATCCGAGTTAGCGGCGGCCGCCAGGCCGCCTGTCTTAACCGGTTATCTTAGCCACTCATACCGATCACCACCTACCCACTTCCCATTCAATCACAGCCTCAACCTGGGCTGATGAACCGGGCCATCAACGAAAGGTGCCCGAGTGCATGCCGGTCGAGTGCAAGATGGCACGAATCCGAACCACCACCACAACAACAATAACCAAGCCCGCCATTCATTCACAGTTACCAGTTGGCACCCTCGGGGAAGAATTGAAGGGGACGATAGTCATTATCTTGACGCATTCCCTGCCACGAAGGCCTTTGCTAACCGGTAGTTCCGCTTCATAAGACTTCCCTACTAAAAATAGAGGTGGTGGAAAACAGATTAACCGATGGGGGCGCATATCAAGCGGATTTTTCGCACCCGGCGCGAAATCGTGTCACCCTAGCCACCACGGCCGCCGCGCTTCAGTATGCCCCGTGCGCCTGGGTGACACTCCTGGCCCGCCACCGACCCCAACGGCCCCAATTCGTGGCACGGACTTCAGTCCGTGCAGCCTGCCCCACGCAAACCACATCACGGACTAAAGTCCGTGCCACACCCTCCTCGCTCGCCCCGCGCTCCGCTCCGCGTCGCGGCTAAACACCACACAACCTCCCTTCTGGCCCTCGACCCTCGACCCACCAAGTGGCCAAGAATTTTAGTGGAATCTTGTACCGTAACCTGCTAAGATGCCCCCGCTAGATTTGCAGGTTGATTTGCAGGAGGGGCCTCCGACCCTGATGAACCATCGCCCCATTTAGCCCCCGGTCCATGACCGGGGGCCTGGCGAAGCACCCACCCAACCACAACCACCCACCTCCACAGTTAAATGTTCAAAACCATGAGCAAAATCATCGCTTATTGCAACACCCCCACCCCGGAAAACGCTTCACTTCCCGGCAGAAACGCCCGGCCCCAGGCGCAAATAGCGCCGATTATTGCACCCAAAACCACGTTTTCGCGCCCGTTGCAATACGCGCAAAATCCCCGGCTTGCCTTCGGGCCTAGCCCCAAACGCTCCGGCGTGGCACGGTCGCCTGACCGGCCACTCGCTCGAACGGGTAGGTTGTGGCCCTGTTCAATGTTGGCAACGGATGGTTGTGCTCCGTTTAGCCGCGACGCGAAGGCTCGGCGAAGCGGAGCACGGATTCACCGTCTCTACTCTGCTCCGCTGTGCTTCCGCGAGAAAGGCCTTGCGGCCTCTTCGCTAGCGTTACGACGCGATCAAGAAATTATTTGCGGAAGCGAAAAACCGGCCTTGACTGACCCGCTGAGGGCCAGTAATTTCCCGCACCTCATCTACCAGGAACGAACTGCCCGCAGGACTTTTCAACGGATTCAGCCGCATGGGCTGATCCTACGCGGTTCGGGCCGCGGTTCGATTCCACTTATCACTCGGCGCGTCTTAGCACGGATTATCGACACGGATTGACAAGGACTTCGAGATGGGTGCGTGCCTTCATTGGGCACGGCCTGTCATCCGGCGGGAGCCGTTGCAAGAAGGAGAAGCGAGTTGAGCGCAACACTTACGCGAACGCTGTTATTGTTTGCATTGGTTTCATTCACCCCCGCAGGTGTGGCGACGAAGCTCCATGCTGCCGCGCCCGCATCGAGCCAGGCAACCGCCAGCGCGCTGCCGCAAAAGCCGCTGACTCGCGAAGATGCCGACCTGATGCTCCGCGAGACCCGCGTCAAGATCGAACAAGGGCGACTCGATGAGGCCGAGAAAATCCTCGGGCGGGTCGAAACTGCGCACATCAACTATTCCGTCTTCCACGTCGGGCCTAGCCCCGCTTCCGTCCGCCGCGAACTCACTCGCGCGCAAAATACGGCGCAAGCAGGACGCGGGCAAACCGCCACCACCGAAAACGCAAGCTCCTCGAAAGGCTTCTTGCCGTTCGCTCGCAGTACCCAACCCGCGAAGCCGAAAACCGATCCCTTCCAAACAGCGGCTGTTACGCCCGCCAGTTCCTCACAGCCGAGCCAGGCCGCTCCGCAAGATCGCTACACCATAACCCCGGCCAACGAGAATGCCTTGCCCGCCGGTGCCGGCCAACCGGTTGTCGAACGCTTGCCGCAGCCCTCTCGGTACGATGTCCACCCGATAGCCGCGGCCAATAGCAATCCAGCCGCCCAGGCCGGAATCAACCCCTATCCCACCACGCAAAGCGACTCGATACCGCGGGCAACCCGAACCGAGTATCTCTCTGGCGAAACGGCGAGTGATGGCACAACGGATGCTCGCCTTGCACAGACGGCCCCCCAGCAAGGTCCGCAGATGTTGGCGCCGCCGACAAGTTCGCCCCAGCCTCTTGCCGCACCGGCGACGAGAACCACCGAGCCGACGAGTAACACAGAGCCGACCTATCGCTTGGCTTCGGCACCGCCCACGTCAGGAGGTGCTCGATTGGCGCAGTCGCTTCCCAGCCTCGAAGCCGAAGCGGCGGCGCAGGCCGGCCCCAATCCGTTCCGCCCCGCCACACCAGTAACCGAGGTTGCCGCGCCGAGCAGCAGCCCATCGGGCGCATCGATCATCGACCATGCCGAAGCGAATCAGCAAGCGCTGGCGAGCCAACTATCGGCCGAGATCGGCCGCCGCCAATCGGAAGCCCTTCGCATGCAAGAAAGCGATCCTGAACGCGCGATCGCCATCCTTAACGAAGCGCAGCAGATGGTCCGAGATTCCAAATTGCCCGAGTCCTCGCAACGCGAGTTGCTCGCGCGGATCGACATTACGCTCGGCAAAGCCGAGAAGTATGTGAATGATCACAAGTCGGATATCGACCTGGACAAAGCCAACGCGGCCGTGCTGGCCGCCCGCGATCGCGACCGCGAGACGCGAGCCAAGATCGACCAAAAGGTTGCGGAGTTGGTTGAAGAGTTTAACCGGCTGCGCGATGAACAGCGCTACGCCGAAATGGAGATCATCGCGCGCCGACTTATCGAGATGGCCCCGGAGAACGCGGTGGCCCAACAGGTTTGGCAGAATGCCAAGTTCATTCGGCGCGAGATGCTCAACGCGAAGCTTGCCTCCGATAAAGAGGCCAGCTACTGGGAACAAATGCACGCCACCGAAAGCTCGTCGGTGAATCCCGTCGCCAAGGATGGGCAGGAATTGGCCTTCGACCAAAAGTACTGGGGCGATTTCGTCAAGAATCGCAAGGGAACCCAAGAGCGAACTCGCCGCCGCACCGAACGCGAGTTGGAGATCGAAGAGCGTTTGAAGACGCCCGTCTTGCTGAAATACGAGAACACCCCGCTGAGCGAGGTGGCTGCCGGCCTTTCCGAACTTGCCGGCGTGAACATTCACCTCGACCCTCGTGGGCTATCGCAGGAAGGCGTGGGGAGCGATTCGCCAGTGACGATCCACCTAACTAAGGAGGTTTCGCTCAAGAGCGCGCTCAACCTCATCCTCAGCCCCATGCACTTGAGCTACGTGGTGGACGATGAAGTGCTGAAGATCACCAGCCAACAATTGCGCGACGGTAAGATATTCCCGGTCACCTACAATGTGGCCGACCTCGTCACCCCGATTCCGAACTTCGTACCGAGCAGCAACATCGGCTTGCAAGGGTTGATCAACGACTCGATGGCTGCGGCCAGCCAAGGGAAAGTCGGTTTCGGCGGGCCGACCGTCCTCGTGAACAACCGCAACCAACCCCAAGGCGCACCGGCCGGCAACGACGTGCTGGCCCAACAGTTCAACGCCGCGCCCGCGACGGGGATGTCTCCCTCGACGGTGCCGATCGGCGCGGGGCCGGGCGGCATGGGCGGCGGCGCCAATGCCGACTTCGAATCCCTCATCGACCTCATCGTCTCCACCGTTTCGACCGACACGTGGGCCGAAAACGGCGGCGGGGAAGCCGAAATCCGCCCCTTCCCCACGAACCTCAGCCTCGTCGTCAGCCAAACACAGGCCGTGCATGAAGAAATTGCCGACCTGCTGCAACAGCTCCGCCGCCTGCAAGATTTGCAAGTAACCATTGAAGTCCGGTTCATCCGCTTGAATGATAGCTTCTTCGAACGCATCGGCATCGACTTCGATATGGATATCGATGACCACGGCGTCAACAACACGGCCAATTTCCAACCCACCAACCCCAATGGTCGTAGCAACACGGTTGGGTTGCTGCAAGCGGCGGGCACCAACGTGTTCCCGAACTACACCACCGATCTGGACATTCCGTTCCGGCAGGATAGCTTCAACCTGACGCAGGTCGTGCCGTTCGGCGGCCCGGTCGGCGGCGGTGCCAACTTCGGCTTCGCCATCCTGAGCGATATCGAAGCCTACTTCCTGATCGAAGCGGCCCAAGGCGACCGTCGCACCAACGTCCTCAACGCCCCGAAGGTGACGTTGTTCAACGGCCAACAAGCGTTCGTGGCCGATACCACGCAACGGCCGTTCGTGATCGGCGTGATTCCGGTGGTGGGCGAGTTTGCCGCCGCCCAGCAGCCCGTCATTGTTGTGCTCAACGAAGGCACGATGATGACGATCCAGGCCGTCGTGAGCGACGACCGACGCTACGTGCGGATGACGATCGTGCCGTTCTTCACCGATATCGGCGACGTGGATGAATTCACCTTTGAAGGTACATCCTCATCGACCAGTTCCAGCTCCTCGAGCACCGATAACGACGATGACAACGAGAGCAGCTCGGACGAGGAAAGTAAGAGCGAGTCTCGCAGCGGCGTTACCGTGCAGTTGCCTTCGCTCTCGTTCGTGTCGGTCGTGACGACCGTCAGCGTGCCCGATGGCGGCACTGTGCTCCTCGGCGGCATCAAACGGCTCTCGGAAGGCCGCAACGAGTTTGGCGTTCCGCTCCTTTCCAAACTGCCTTACGTAAACCGCCTGTTCCGAAACGTGGCAATTGGCCGCGAAACCGATAGCCTTATGATGATGGTCACCCCACGGATCATCATCCAGGAAGAGGAAGAAGAACGGCTGGGGATCGCCTCGCCGTAGAAGCTCGGCGGGGTGACTGTTTGCGACTTCGACATTTCTGTTCATGATACAAGCCACCCACGGTGTACTGCCGAGGGTGGCTTGGTTTATGTTATGGATGCCAACGAAGCACTTTCTGATTCTTCTGATCTCATTACGTAACGAGAATTGCTATGAGTTCCCAATCGCGCTGGTGGATTGCCTTGGGGGCCTTGCTTGGTGCCGTGGGGGTTGGGTTGGGCGCTTACGGCGCGCACGGGCTTGGCGGGCTCTTGGAACAGAAGCTAGGTTACTCGGGCGACGACCTGCGGCACCGACTCGACATCTTTGAAACGGCCGTCCGCTACCTCATGTTTCATGCCGTGGCCCTAGTGCTGCTTGGGGTGGCCCTTCAGACTCGTAATTCTTGCTGGTGGAAGTTTTCGGGGTGGGCTTTCTTGGTGGGAATCGGCCTGTTCTGTGGGTTGCTCATGGTTCTTACGTTCTCCGCGCCAAGCTGGAAGTGGCTGGGAGCCATTGTTCCCATGGGGGGCGTGGCGATGATCGTCGGCTGGCTGACCTTTGCGGCGGGGGCCCTCCGAGCAAACGACAACATGTGTGGTAGATAGCCCGGCCCTGTGGGCCGGGACCGGGTGGCCCGCCAGCGTCCACCGGGACCCACCAATCTGTCGGATGTCATCGGACTTTTCCCATGGCCCGGCTTGTTACCAGGGGTGGATTCTTGGCGAACCGCGGGTCGAGGCCCTTTCGGCCACGTGCCCCGATTCGTTACAATCCGTGATTCGTGGTTTCTTGAAGGTTCTTTCGCACCGCTCCGGTTAGAGGACGGACCGTCAGTGGCCGAGCTCTTTATTTCCATTTCTATTTGGCCCTGGTTGGCGTATACGCTGGCTGGGCTGGTTCAAGTCACGCTCATCGTCACGTTGGTGGCGGTTGGCGCGCTCGTGTTTATTTGGTTGGAGCGGAAGGTTTCTGGTCGGATTCAGGATCGTTTGGGTCCCACGCGGGTCGGCGGTCGGTTCGGGTGGTTGCAAACGTTGGCCGATGGCCTGAAGCTGCTCACGAAGGAAGACCTGATGCCCGAGGGGGCCGACGAGTTTCTCTTCCGGATTGCGCCGTACGTGAGTTTTTGCGCGAGCCTCACCGCGTTCCTGGCGATTCCGTTTGCGGGCGGAAGCTACCCGTTCGTGGCGTTGCACATGAATACGGCGGTGTTTTTCGTCCTTGCCGTGCTGGGGTTAGAAGTGTTCGGCGTCATTTTAGCTGGCTACTCGTCGGCGTCGAAGTGGTCGCTCTTTGGCGCGATGCGAGAGGCGGCGCAGGTGGTTAGTTACGAAGTGCCGCTTGGCATGTGTGCCGTGGTGCCGGTGTTGTTGGCCGGTTCGATGGACCTCGTCGTCATCGGCGATCGGCAAACGGGGACTTTTTGGAACTGGTACTTGTTCCACGATCCGTTTACGTTCATCACGTTCTGGGTCTACTTTACCTGTGCGACGGCAAGCGTAAACCGCGCGCCGTTCGACCTGGCGGAAGCCGAAAGCGAGCTTGTTGCCGGTTTCCACACCGAGTACTCGGGCCTGCGTTGGAGCTTCTTCTTCATGGCCGAGTACGGCTCGATGCTTGCGGTGAGCTTGCTCGCTTCAATCCTTTTCTTGGGTGGTTGGAACGGGCCGATTCCGGTGGCGAGCCTGCTTGGCCTGACGTTTGAGAATGGTTTTTGGCTTGGATTCGCGGGGAATGTATTGGGCACGGCCAACCTGATCGGCAAGGGGGTCGCGGGCGTCACGGTGATGATGTGGGTCCGCTGGACGCTGCCGCGGTTGCGGATCGATCAAGTCATCACGACCTGCTTGAAGTACTGCGTGCCGATCGCGGCCTCTATGTTTGTGGGGGCCACGCTCTGGCAGTATGCGTTTCCGAATGGTGCCATTTTTCCGCAGTCGGCCGCGGCTTACCAGGTTCGAGAGCCGTGGAACGCGAAGGCCGAGGCGAAGTCGGCCGAAGCAGCGCGAGTCGAGAAGACAGCGAGCCGCGAACCCGTGGCAACCGAGTTTACTTCCGGTCGCACGGCGGAGGCGGCACCCCTTTCGGCACGAACCCCAGACCCCGCGGGCTGAGTGAGCGATGGAAGCACCGATTTACTGGCCGACGTTCTTCTTCTTGCTGTTTTCGGCAATTGCGTGCGCGTTTGCGGTGGCGGTGGTTGTGACGCCGAACATCGTGCGGATGGCATTCTACCTGGTGCTTTCGCTAGCGGCGACGGCTGGCCTTTTCTTTTTGGCCGGGGCCGATTTCGTTGGCGCGATGCAGCTCATGATCTACGTCGGCGGCACGCTCGTGCTCTTGGTGTTTGGCGTGATGCTTACCTCGCAGGATCGATTCATCTCGATGAAAACGAGCGGGTTCGAGTTGGGTGTGGCGGTTACGCTGGGCGTGTGCCTGTTTGTGGTGCTCGCATATTGTGCGAGGAGCATCCCCGAGTGGCATGGGATGAAAGCCAAACAGGTTAGCGCGGTGCCGCTCGAACCCACCGCTGCCCCGTTGGGCATGGGCCTGCTCGGCGCGCGTGTGGACGGGCCCGATCGCTCGGGTTATTTGCTGGTGTTTGAAATTATTTCTGTTCATCTCTTGGTCGTACTCGTGGGCGCTGCGTACTTGGCGCGTGCTCGCGGCAAGAAGAATTTGCTTGTCGAATGAACTCCCTCGTGTTAGCCAGCTTGTTGACCGAGCCTGTCGGCGTTTCGCACTACCTTGTGGTGGGCGCGGTGCTTTTCGTGTGTGGCGTGGTGTGCATGGCCACCAAACGCAATGCGCTGGGCATTTTGATGGGGATCGAACTCGTGCTCAACGGGGCGAATCTGAACTTCATCGCATTCGGAAGCCCGTACCTCCGCGAGGCCTCGCAAACCCTGGGGCTGGATGGCCAACTGATGTCGCTGTTCGTCATTGTGTTGGCGGCGGCCGAGGCGGCGGTGGCCCTTGCGATTGCGCTCAACTTTTACAACAGCTTTAGCACGATTGATGTCGACCGCGCTGATCAGCTTAAAGGATAGTCATTAACCACTGAGACACAGAGTACACGGAGAAGAAGCAAACTAAAACAGAAGCATTTTGGAACACTGATCGAAACAAATTTGCGCTAATTGCTTTGGACAATATAACTATCTTGATTTCAATCTTATTTGCCACTTGTTTCATGATTCGTGTTGATTAGTGGTCCATCGTGTTCCTCGTCTGTGTTCTCTGGATATCTGTGGTGAATAGATAAATTATGGACGTAGTGCTTCCCAAACTGCTGCTCGTTGCCTGGCTTATGCCGTTGGCGTCGTTTGCGGTTATTTCGATTGCCTACTCGGTACCGCAGTTCCTTGGCGTTAAGGTTCGGTACGCCACGCAGAAGTACGCGGCCTACCTAGCGATCGGTGCGATTGTCGGTGGGTTTGTTCTCAGTTGTATTGGTTTGTTTGGTTACTGGTTGCCGGCCCACTCGCTTCACGCGGCGAGCCATGCAGAGGGTGAATCGGAAGGAGCCGGCGAGCACGCCCTGGCTACGCCCCAACCCATCGGCAAGAACTCCGTGCGCCTGGTCGCGTTCGACGCCGAAGAGCGGTTAGAAGATCATTCGGCAGCGAGCGGTATCCAGCATGCCGAAGGTTCGCGCGCCGAACACAACAACGGCCCGCCCCCTTCCATGACGGGCGATTGGTACGTCCTCGGCATCTTCGGCAGCTTGCGCCTAACGATTGGCTATTACATTGATACGCTCACGGTCGTCATGTTTGCGATGGTTACGCTGATTGCGTCGTGCGTGCATATCTACGCCTTTGGGTACATGCACGATGAACTGCACGACTACACCGATCATGAGGTGAAGTTGGCCGATGGCCATCACCTGCATCGCCCCGGGCGGTTCCATCGGTTCTTTCAGTATCTTTCGCTGTTTTCGTTCTCGATGCTGGGCATCTGCATCTCCGGTAATTTGGCGATGACGTTCGTGTTCTGGGAACTGGTGGGCATCTGCTCCTATTTCCTCATTGGGTTCTACATCGAACGGCACAGCGCGAGCACGGCCGCTAACAAGGCGTTTATCGTCAACCGTGTGGGCGATTTTGGCATGCTGATCGGGCTGATGGCAATTTGGACGACGATGGGTACCTTTAATTTTGGCGATATGCCTGGGGAAAATGGCGCCACGCAAGCGGGTATTTTTAGCCAACTTCACCAGGCCGAGAATAACTACAAGATCGCGCCGACGGATGGCATGATCGCGTTCGAGGGCCGCAACCGCATTGCCGAGGCGGTTCGGAATGCGGGGACCACCGAGCCGGCGGCCATGCAAGCGGCGGCGGCTACGGAGGTGGCTCGGCTTCGGGCCGACGAGCCGGCCAAGTGGGGCCATTGGGTTCTGTTCATCGCGGGTGTTGGTATCTTCTGCGGCTGCGTGGGGAAAAGCGCGCAGTTTCCGCTGCACGTGTGGTTGCCCGACGCGATGGAAGGGCCGACACCGGTCTCGGCGCTCGTTCACTCGGCGACGATGGTGGCGGCGGGCGTGTTTTTGGTGGGGCGCGTGTATCCGCTCTTTTCCGCAGAAGCGTTGTTGGTGATTGCCGTCGTTGGCTGCATTACGCTGTTCATTGCGGCCACGATCGCGGTGACACAAATGGATATCAAACGCGTGCTGGCCTATTCGACCGTTAGCCAGTTGGGTTTTATGATGCTCGCGCTTGGGTTGGGTGGCTGGTTGGCCGGCTTGTTCCACCTCATCACGCACGCTTTTTTCAAGAGCCTGATGTTCCTGTGTTCGGGATCGGTGATTCATGCCGTTCACTCGAACGACATGCGGCAGATGGGCGGGCTGCGCAAGAAGATGCCGGTTACCGCGTACACGATGCTGGTGGGCTGCCTGGCGATAGCGGGGGTGGGCGTTCCGTTTCTGGCGGGCTTCAGCGGTTTCCACTCGAAGGATGCGATCGTCGAGCAGGCGATGAGCCATTGGCATCACAACGCGCGGAGCGGCGTTTCTTGGCTTCTGTTTGTGGTGCCCGTGTTTAGTGCGGCCCTCACGGCGTTCTACATGTTCCGCTTGTGGTACATGACATTCGCTGGCGAGCCGCGCGACCATCATCGTTACGACCATGCCCACGAATCGCCGCGGGTGATGACAGGGCCGCTCGTGCTTCTGAGTGTGTTTGCCGTGTGTGCGGGCTGGGGGCTTCCGGCGTTCATGCCTGGCCCGCTGGCCAATTTCAGCATACCGAATTTGCTGGAACAGGCTCGCCCCGTCGGCACATTGATTTCGAAGCCCGGCGTGTACCTTTCCGGTTTGCTGATTGCCGATGAGCACATCGCCCACGAGCCAGAGATGTTCCGAGCGATCAAGATGCCGGCGGGCATCGCGGCGATTTCGGCCGCCCTGCTGGGCATTTGGCTGGCGACTGAAGTTTACTTGTGGCGTCGGCTCAGCGCCGAGAAACTCGGCAACGCGCTCCGCCCGCTGTACCAGCTTTCGTGGCACAAGTGGTGGTTCGACGAACTTTACGACTTGGTGTTCGTGCGCCCCACTCATGCCGTGAGCGGCTTTATCGCCGCCATGCTCGATCGTGGCCTTATCGATGGAATCATCCATACGCTCGCCTGGCTGTTCCGCGGCTTTGCCGTGATGGTGAGTGTGTTGGGCGATCGCCTCGTGATTGATAACAGCGTCGATGGGTTTGCGGAAAAAACTTGGAATTTCGGCCTGTCGCTCCGCTCGCTGCAAACGGGGCGGCTTCGGCAGTACGTCATGTTTCTTGTCGTGGCAACGGTGGTGTTGTTCCTCGTTGCCGGTTTCTGGAAGCTTGCGCTCGCCGGATAACAGCTTCCCTCACTGTTCGCGCTTGACCCAATTTCAGCCACGCATTAAGCCACGCCCAATCGTCCACACTTAACTATTGAACTCGAACCATGCTCGAATTCGCCAATCCCACCGTGTTCCTTTCATGGCTAGTCTTCCTGCCGGCCGTGGTCGCTCTTGCCCTGGCGTTCATCCCGGCTAGCGGCGAAACGATCAAGCGTATCTCGCTCGCGGCAACCGCGGTCGTGTTCCTGATGACGGTCTACATGACGTTCGGCTGGAGCACCGTCCACTTCAAGGCGGGTACGGAGGGGATGCAGAACACGCTCTCGCATCCGTGGATTCCCACGTTCAACATTCATTACTTCATGGGGACGGACGGCATCAGCTTTCCGCTCATTGTGCTGACCGCGTTTGTCAGCCTGCTGGCGATGGCGGCGAGTTGGCCAATCAATAAATTCGTCAAGGGCTACTGCATCCTGTTTTTGCTTTTGGAAACAGGCATGTTGGGCGTTTTCTGTGCGCTCGATTTCTTCCTGTTTTACGTATTTTGGGAAGTGATGCTGTTGCCGATGTACTTCCTCATCGGCATTTGGGGCGGCCCCCGCAAAGAGTACGCGGCCATCAAGTTCTTCTTGTACACGCTTGTTGGCAGCGTGCTGATGCTTATAGCGATTCTGATTCTGTACTTCCACAGCGACTTGCGAGCGCTTCAAGACAAAGTTCCGCCCGCGCAAATAATGGCGACCGGCGTGGTGGCCCCGGGGCTTGAGGAGGCCGCCCAACTTGCCGAGTGGAGCAAGATTGCCTCGGCCGATACGCCGCAACACACGTTCAATATCTTGGCGTTGCAACTCATGGGCCAGCATACCGATCTTTTCTCCGCGCCTCTGTGGGGCGGCTACTCGCTTCAGTGGTGGGCGTTCGTGCTGCTGGCGATCGGGTTTGTGATTAAGGTTCCTAGTGTGCCGCTGCACACGTGGTTGCCCGATGCCCACGTGGAGGCCCCGACGCCGATCTCAATGATCTTGGCCGGTGTGCTTCTGAAGATGGGCGGTTACGGTTTGATCCGCATCTGTTATCCGATCTGCCCGCAGGCGGGTTACGATCTTGCTCATGTTGTTTGCTTCATCGGTGCTTTGAGCATGGTGTATGGCGCGTTTGCGGCGATGGCCCAAACCGATTTCAAGCGACTCGTGGCCTACAGTTCGGTAAGCCACATGGGCTATGTGGTGCTGGGCCTTGGCGTGTGGAGCGCGTTCGCCGGCACCCAATACAACCCCGACTATTGGAAGATGGGAATGAACGGCGCGATGTTTCAGATGATTGCGCACGGCATCAGCTCGGCCGGCATGTTCTTTATGGTGGGCGTCGTGTACGATCGCGTGCATCACCGCAACCTCAACGAGTTCGGTGGGCTTTTCGCCAAGATGCCCGTGTACAGTGGCTTGGCGGTCGGCATCTTTTTCGCGGGTCTCGGGTTGCCCGGCCTATGCGGCTTCATCGGCGAAGTGCTCGTCGTCCTCTCTGTGTGGAATTACAATACGACCCTGGCGGTTGTTTCCGCCGCGGTTGTCATACTTACGGCCGGTTATATCTTGTGGGCGATCCAGCGGGTGTACCTTGGTGCCCAATACAAAGGACCGCATGGCGAGGCCCTCTCGCCGTTGACCTTCCGCGAACTTTCGATTGCCGCGCCCCTGTTGGCCTTGGCGATCTTCTTCGGAGTCAATCCGAAGTCGCTGCTCAATTACATGCAACCCTCGGTGGATAAGACGGTCGTTGAACTTACCGAATGGACAAAGAGACACGAATCCGCGGCGGCCGCCAAACCGGCAACCGCCGAAACGATAATCCAACGACCTGACAAGTCATAACCGTTTACTACAAAAATATTCACCACAGAGACACGGAGAACACAGAGAAGGCAACCATGCAAATTGCAATTTGAGCAGTGCAAAGTGAGGATTTCAGAAGCTCTGATTTTCATTTTGCAACTCTCCGTTTGCATCCTGCAGTTTTCGATTTCTGACTTCTTCTCCGAGTCCTCTGTGTCTCTCTGTGGTTAAATCCTATACGCCAGAACTACCCAGCGCCGTGAATCTTCCTTCACTCATTCAAGCCCTGAGTTCCGATACGCTCCAACTGAGCTTGCCTCGGTTTGTGCCGGAGCTGGTCGTGTGCGCGACGATCGTGTTGTTGCTCGTTGCGCGCATTCCCCGGCTCACGGCCTGGCTGGATCCGTTCTGGCTTGCCTTGGCCGGTGTGCTGATCGCCTTGCGATTTGCGATTCCGGCGGGTGGCCTAACCGAGCTGGGGACGGTCGAGCGCCAGGAACTGTTCACCGGCATGTTGGTGCATGACTCGATGACGGTGTTCTTTCGGTTCTTCTTAGTTGCCTTCGCCTTCGCTTTCATTATTCTCGCACGAATGACGGGGCTGGCGGATCGGCGGGATGGCCAGGATTTTTATTCCTTGCTGCTCGGTGCCACGCTTGGCATGTGCATCATGGCGTCGGCCAATCACCTGATGACCGTGTTTCTTGGCATCGAAATGGCGAGCGTGCCGAGCTACGTGCTGGCGGGCATTATCAAGGGTCGCCGCCGCGCGAGCGAGGCCTCGCTCAAGTATGTCGTTTTCGGCGCAGGGGCTGCTGGCATCATGCTTTACGGCATCAGCCTGTTGGCGGGTCTTACAGGCTCGGCCCACCTGCCGACGATTGCCGCCAAGCTGGCCGCGATGGATCTGCCCGCCCTCGTCGCCGGTGGAAAAGGGGCCGGCACGCTGATGGTGCTCGTCCTCGCCGGGTTGATGATGATGGTGGGCCTCGCGTTCAAGCTTTCTGCCGTACCGTTCCACTTCTGGTGCCCCGATGTGTTTGAAGGTGCCTCGGCGGAAATCGATGCGTTCCTCTCCGTCGCTTCCAAGGCGGCGGCGATGGCGTTGTTGGTTCGCGTGGTGCTCGGCCTCGGCACGCTTCCCACCGATACCACACATACGGCCGCCCTGGCTCACCCCATTTCCGCCCACACGGTTGCGTTTTACCAATCTGGCGATGGCGCGGCCGCTGAAGCGGCCTCGCCTTCTGCCGTTTCCTCCACTTCCATTGCACTGGCGCCTGTGCGGCGATTTATGGTCCTCCTCCTGTCGATCGTGGCGGCCATCACCTGCACGTTCGGTAATCTGGCCGCCTACGGGCAAACCAACATCAAACGCATGTTGGCTTACTCGACGATCGCCCATGCCGGGTACATGATGATGGCCGTCGCAGCCACCGCGCAATTGGCGGGGACCAGTTCCGTCGGCGCGCAAGAAGCCGTCGCTTCGCTCCTCTTCTATCTGCTTGCGTACGTGTTCATGAATTTGGGCGCGTTTGCCATCGTGGCCTTCCTTCGCAATACGATCGGCAGCGAAGAAATTGCCGATTACTCTGGGCTGATTCGCTCGGCACCGCTAACGGGCATCGCCTTTACGGTCGTCTTGGTCAGCCTTGTCGGCATTCCACCGATGGTCGGTTTCATTGGCAAGTTTGCCATCTTCCAAGCACTCGTCATGGCCGGCGGCTTCTGGATGATCACCCTGTTGGTCATTGCCAGTCTTAATACCGCAATTTCGTTGGTGTATTACCTGCGGGTGGCAAAAGCGATTTGCATCGATCCGCCGCCGGCGGAACGCGGTGCCGTTTCCATCGGTATTTTGCCCGCCGTTTATGTCGTTGCCGTTTCGTTGCCCGTCTTGTTGTACGGCATTGTTCCCGCGCGATTGCTGAACCTTGCCACTGAAGCGGTCAAACATATCCTTTGATCGAACCTTACGCGCAACCGTTGCCGGATCGAACCGCGGAACCGTTTCACTTCTCGACCTTGCCGCCCCCATGCCAACCGAAAACACGATCAACACACTGAATCGCGTGCTGGAGATTCTCGGCAGCTCGTTCCCGCAGTACCTTGTGTGGGGTCGGCCGCACATTCCCACCGGCCGCGAGAGCTTCATGCGCACGATCGAAACGATCGTGGCCGGGCAGAACGCGCTGGCGGAACGGGTGAGCCGGCTTGTATTCGAGTCGGGTGGCCTGCCCGATCACGGCAATTTTCCCATCGAGTTCACCGATACCCACGACTTGGATATCGACTTCCTCATCGCAGAATCCATTGACTTGCTGCGGCAGGATGTTTCCGACCTCGAAACCTGCGTCGATGCATTGCGGCTTGCCCCTGCGGCCCAATCGCTCGCTTCCGAAGCCCTCGGCCTTACGAAGGGCCACGTCGAACTGCTCGAAAAGCTCCCCGTCAACCCGATCGCCTCGACGGTCATCGGCCCGAAACCAGCCGCCGCTGGCAAGCACTAGTTCGGCAGCACAAGCAAGCGCCAAATCGGGCTGCAAACTTTTCGATAGCGGCCTGTTGAATAAGCCAGTCGGTTGCGTCATGCCACGAACGCGATGGGGAAACAGGATCGAGCGTGGCCCGGAGTTGCTGGCACCCGCCGGGGCTAGGTTCGGCACTCGCTTGCGGTTCAATCGATGTGGTTTGGTGCGTATCGCGAAGGGATTCTAATCAACCGATCCATCAGCCTTTCCCGCCATGCAACTTTTGACGAGTTTGCCCGCTGGATGGTATGCTGGCGAGAGTGTCAGCACGAATGTCGTAATTCCATTGCCTGCAAGGGGACCAGCATGAACAATCATCAAATCAGCCTTGAGGGTTTACCGGAACCCATGATTCGAGCGATAGAGATCATGGTTCAGAGCGCCCGCGAGATTTTCAAGAGCAGGTCACAGGAAAGCGAATGCCAAGTTGGGTTGCCAGTTTGGCAATTGGGGCTAAAGGAACCGCTGCGACGTGAGGACTATTACGATGACGTCGCCTGAGCCGATGCTGCTCGATACGAACATCCTGGTTTATGCAATTGACGGTTCATCTTCTTATCATGTCCCTAGCCGGGCCGTGCTCGAACGGGCTTACGATCACGGTGCAAAGCTATGTGTTGTGCCGCAGAGCCTGGCCGAATTCTATTCGCTTGTGACCAATCCGAAGCGTGTTGCCGCTCCGAAGAGCCCGCACGAGGCATTGGCGACGATCGACTTGATCCTGGCACTTCCCGGATTGAGCGTCTTGCCTATTCCGCTGGACTTAGTAGGTCGATGGATCGGCCTGTGTCGCGGGAATCCAGTCCCGTGTGCGAAGATTTACGATCTACAAATCATTGCCGTCATGCAGGCCAACGGCGTCCGCCGAATCTGTGCCTATAGCAAGGCAGATTTCGAACGGCATTCGGACATCTTGATCGAATCGCCATGACGTTCGATATTTCTAGCGATGCAACTCTTCGATACTCACGCCCACCTCGATCAGGTTGAATTTGATGCCGACCGTGCCGACGTGGTTGCGCGGGCGAAAATGGCGGGGGTTGGTGAAATCTTGGCGGTGGGCGTTTCGGCCGAAAGCAGCGTGGCATCGCTCCGGCTTGCGGCGCAGTTTGAGGGCGTGTATGCGGCTGTGGGTATGCAGCCGAACTCGCTAGCCGAGGCCGAGCCAGGCGACTGGGACCGTGTCATTGCCTTGCTCGACAAGCCGAAAGTCGTGGCTCTTGGCGAAACGGGGCTTGATCGATACTGGCTCGAGCTCGGCCAAGGCGCCGCACCATTCCAGCTCGTTCCGTTCGACGTGCAGCAAGACTACTTCGATCGCCACATTCGCCTTTCGCAACAGTGTGGGCTGCCGTTCATCGTCCACATGCGCAGTTGCGATGAAGACATTCTCATCATGCTACGTGAAGCACACGGCCGCGGTCCGCTCCGCGGCGTGATGCACTCGTTTACCGGCAGCCGTGCGATGGCCGAGGAATGCGTTGCGATGGGGCTTTACATCAGCTTTGCGGGGATGGTGACTTTCAAGAAGTCGGCCGAGCTGCGGGAGGTTGCGGCGGCGGTGCCCGATGATCGCATCCTCATCGAAACCGATAGTCCGTATTTGACGCCCGAGCCGGTGCGCAAGATTCAGCGCAACGAGCCGGCCCACGTTCGCTTCACGGCGGGGTGCCTGGCCGAGGTCCGCGGCACGTCGCTCGAAGCATTTGCAGAACAGGCCACGGAAAACGCCCGTCGCCTGTTTCAGTTGCAGCCCACTCGGTAGACCGCCTTGGTGACAAATGGTAATGATATGTTTGATGAGAGGATCGACGGGATTGTCAGGATGGCTGCCATCGAATCGTCTTGTGGAAAAGTGGAACGCAGTTTGGCTTGCCGATTGACGTGGAATGGGCGAGTGCATTGGAAACCAGCCCGAAGCGTCACCGAGCGAAAAAGCGCACATTCCCTCGTTGACGCTTCGGGTTTGTGAGTCCTTACGGTCCCGAACATGAATGACGGATTGGCCCTGTGCTCGATGGCCCGGAGCATGAAACGGGCGGCCATTCTTGCTACATTGGTGTAAGGAACCGAGGCTTCTTTTAACACCCTAGAAACGATTCGGACAGCGCATGGCGGAGACGGCAAATCATCCCAAGGTTGCTCAATTGAAGGACGTGGCGGCGTTTCGCGCGCGGTTGGCCGAGCTGCAGCTCGACCTGCCTGTCGATGAAGCCATTCTTTCGGCCGAGGAAGGTTCGCCGCTGGCCGAGCCGATCTCGGTTGCGGGCCACACGGTCGGCAATCGTTGGTGCATTCACCCGATGGAAGGCTGGGACGCCAACCGCGACGGTTCGCCCAGCCCGCACACGCTTCGCCGGTGGCGGAACTTTGGTTTGAGCGGTGCGAAGCTGATTTGGGGCGGCGAAGCGGCGGCCGTGCGGCCCGACGGCCGGGCGAACCCCAACCAAACGATGGCGATCGCTTCGAATCGTCGCGGTCTTGCCGCGCTACTAAACGAACTTACCGATGCCCACCGTGAATCGTTCGGTACGCTAGACGGGCTGTTGGTCGGGTTGCAGCTTACGCACTCCGGTCGTTTCTGCAAGCCCGAGGACCATCACAAGATGGCCCCGCGGATCGCATATCATCATCCTCTATTAGATGCCAAATTCAAAATCGATCCGCGTGATGACTCGCTTGTGTGGACCGATTCGGAACTCGAGCAACTGATCGACGACTACGTGATCGCGGCCCGGCTCGCGCACGAAGTTGGTTTCCAGTTTGTCGATGTGAAGGCCTGCCACGGTTACTTGTTGCACGAATTTTTGAGTGCCCGCTCGCGTCCTGGGCGTTTCGGCGGCGACCTGGCTGGCCGCTCGCGCGTGCTCACCACCGTGATTGACCGTATTCACAACGAAGTTCGGGGCTTGGCTGTCGGCGTTCGGCTGAGCCTGTTCGACTCGGTGCCTTATCAAACGAGTCGTGAAATCGGGCGGCCGATGGAGTACTCGTCGTTTCTGCCCTACGAGTACGGATTCGGTCTTTGCCCGAACGATCCGCTTTCGATCGATCTGGGCGAGCCGCTCGAGCTCATCGAGTCGCTCATAGCCCACGGCGTGGCGACGATCAATCTTTCCTGTGGAAGCCCGTACTACAACCCGCACATCCAGCGGCCAGCCATTTTCCCGCCGATCGACGGCTACCAGCCCCCCGAGGATCCGCTCGTCGGCGTGTGGCGGCAGATCGATGCCGTGCGGCAATGCAAAGCCGCGCTCGAAACGAGGATGCAGGATGCGGGGGGCAGGGGGCAGGAGATGAAACAGGCCGGCTCGGTGCCAATCGTCGGCACCGGGTACACCTACCTGCAAGATTACCTGCCGCATGTGGCCCAAGCCGTGGTGCGCGAAGGATGGACCGATTTCGTCGGCGTCGGCCGACTCGTGCTTTCGTACCCCGAGTTGCCGGCCGACACCCTTGCCGGCCGCCCACTTGCCCGCAAGCGCATCTGCCGAACTTTCAGCGATTGCACCACCGCCCCACGTAACGGCCTCATCTCCGGCTGCTACCCGCTCGACCACTACTACAAGGAGCTGCCGGAACGCGAAGGGCTTCTCGATATCAAACGCAAGTGGCAAAGTTGAAACGGCAATCGAAGCGATGCAAGAAGTTTCGTGATTAGTACGCTGCGCGATTGGAAAGTCATTTTGCGTTGAGGCTGTGTGATATTTTGGGAAGCGGGATAGTGGGCAACCCGTGTCGGTACAAGTGGTGGAAGTAATCGGTTAAGACAGCGGTCTGGCGGCCGCCGCTAACTCGAAATCAACAATTGCTTACCGCCTCGGAACAAGGAGGCTTCTTTGGGTTCTCGAATTCCCCACGTCCCCGTATCCGCAATCGATTGTCCGACTGGCCTACCGGCTGCTAAAATGATGGGTCGCTACCGATTTGGCGGAACCTTTGTCCTGCTCGTTACTTAGATGGCTGATTCCATGTCTGCTGAAACGCCCGAAACACCTGAAACCGAAACCAGCTCGGCTCCCGCCGAAACTCCATCCCAAACCGCCTCGGTGGCTGCCCAGCGATTTCTGATTGGCTCGCAGCGGCCGGGCCATGCGGCCAGCGATATCAAGGCCAAGCCGCCCGTTTCGGCGATGCCGCTTCCAGCGTGGCAAGCTCCGCCGGCCCCAAGCTCAAGTGAAGCGGCCGAGGCCCCCGCAATGCCAACCCGCACAGAGCCGGCAGCAACCCCAATGGCCGGTGAGCATAGCGAGGACGTTGCCGAGGCATCGGCCACCGCGCCGGCATCGGCTCTCTCGGCTGTTCCTACTGCCCCATCGGCACGGAAGGTGCAAGAACCGAAGCAGAAGCACCATTACCCGCCTCCCAACATTCGCGATCAACTTTCACCCGAGTTGCAGGCCGAGTTCGAAGCGGCTCTCGGCGATCTTTCGTTCGATGCGTTGATGGAAGAAGGGGCCACGGGCCAACCGGCCACCGAACTTGCCCCCGAGACTCGCATTACGGGCCGCATTGCCAAGGTCCACCGCGACGACGTGTTCATCGATCTGGGAGGCCCGAACCAGGGAGTTGTCCCCCTGCGGCAATTTGAAGATGCCGAACCCAAGCCCGGCGACCAACTAGAACTGGTAGTGATTCGCTTCGATGCCGAGGAAGGCCTCTACGAACTTGGTCGGCCTACCGCAGCGATCGAAGTCGGCAATTGGAACGAAGTGAGCGAAGGCCAGATCATCGAAGTTGTCGTCACGGGCGCTAACAAAGGTGGCCTCGAATGCCAAGTCGCCGGCATTCGTGGGTTCATCCCGCTTGGGCAGGTTTCGATCTACCGGGTTGAAAACCCCGAGGAATTGGTCGGGCAGCGACTGGCCTGCGTCGTGACCGAAGCCAACCGCGAACGTCGCAACCTTGTGCTTAGCCATCGCGCCGTGATGGAACGCCAGCGCAACGAGCAGCGTGATAAGATGCTCGCCGAACTTGCCCCAGGGCAGCTCCGCGAAGGCGTGGTTCGCAGCCTGAAGGATTTCGGCGCGTTCGTCGACCTGGGCGGCCTCGATGGCCTCATCCACATCAGCCAACTCAGTTGGGACCGCGTCAACCACCCCAGCGAAGTGCTCGAAGTGGGCCAGAAGGTGAAGGTCCGCATCGAAAAGTTCGATAAGGAATCGGGCAAGGTCAGTCTGTCGTACCGAGAAGTGGGCGAGAACCCCTGGCAGAATGTTGAATCGAAGTACGTCGTTGGTGCCCGCGCGAAAGGAACCGTTTCGCGGCTGATGGATTTCGGCGCGTTTGTTAAACTCGAACCCGGCGTGGAAGGATTGATCCACATCTCCGAATTGGGCCACGGCCGCGTGTTCCGCGCTCGCGATGTGGTGAGCGAAGGCCAGGAAGTCGAAGTGAAGATTCTCTCGGTCGATTCCGGCGAGCAGCGGATTAGTCTCTCGCTAAAGGCACTGCTTCCCCCGCCCGAAAAGCCTGGTCAACAAAAGGTGGCCGACGAAGATTTACCGCCGCCCGCCGATGCCCCCAAGCCGCCCAAGAAACGGCATCAGGAGCTTAAAGGCGGCACCGGCACCGCCTCCGGCGGCGAACGCTTCGGCCTCAAGTGGTAATGCCTCATCGTGGCACGCGGTGCAATCCGCCTGACCACCCCGCGCCAGCGGCGTCGGTTGCCAGACCGAATGTGCGACGGAACCACATGGCCTCACATTACCACGTGGCGTCACAATACCACGAGGCCTCACCATTGGTGTCACTCCAAGTAGTTGGCTTATCCCCAATAAAAAACCCCCGTGGCATTTGCCCGGGGGTTTTGTGTTCTGCTCTTTAGCCACGACAAGCTACCGACGTTGGCGACCCATCACCAAACCGCCGCATGCGAACAGTATCGATAGAACGAACGCACTCGGCTCGGGCACCAAGATCGGGAATTGACGGATCGTAAACGTTGGCCCCGGCCCCGGCCCTGGCGGCACTGGGAAATCGGGGACATCGATCCGGAACTGGTACGACTCGGCACCCGTGCTATGAACACCACCCAAGAAGACCAATTCATCTGCCGTGGGTCGAATGACGATCGGCATCACAGAGGAAGAAGGCGGGCTATCATTCCCTGCCGGCGGGCCAAGATCGAAATCCAGGCCATCGCCAGGGCCCGATGGTACGAACCCAGGCCCGAAACCAAAGCCAAGCACCATGTGGTAGCGATACCAATCGCTGCCCGTGTTGTTGTCCACCGACTCGTACGCAGCGTACTCGGTTACACCGCTGCTCGGCAGGACATTGAACACGATGTCGATAAATCCGGGAAAATCAAAACGCTTGATCGGCACCACGATGTTGTTGTCAAACGGCGAAGGTGGAGCAACGTTATCGTTGTTCACGGAAGGCGTAAAGATCGCCGGCACGGCAACCGTGCCAAGCCCAGGCCCCGTGCCCGCGTTCGGGCCAAACATCACAGTACCACCAACTGAGGGAATGACCCCCGCCTGCACCCCATTCGACGAAGAGAGCAAGAAAATCGCCAAGCACATCGTGCTCGCAAGCAATGAGCGCGTAACGCCACTGCGGGTAGAAAATTTCATGAGGTGTCTCATCACTAGCACCTGCCTGTTCTAGTAAGTTTTGTACTCAGAAAATTAAGGCGACCGCGAGGAGAGTCCAAGGGCAATCGACGAGCATCCCCCTGGGCATTCTCCCAACCTGTTTTATAGTCTCTTAACCGGGGCTTCCTCAAGAATAAAGTAGGCAACTGAGACAATAATTGTCAGATTTTCTTGACGGTCCTCCCAGCCGAAAACCCTGACTCGGTGACCTCATGGCGTTCTTGCCGAGAACGCAGGACAAAGCGTGGTTGGCGATTACCCCTTTGGCTGCTTATACTTGCGGCATCGGCGAACCCCCGATCCCTGTCAGCCATCTTGAGAGAGGGTCTTTACGGAACACGAAACGGTTGCCAGCTACCCCCGCTACTGAGGGGTTTGCTCATGCCGCGTTTCTGCACACAACCGATCAATTCCCGTAGAGCATGGTCACAAGCCGCTTCGAGAGGCTTGGGGCCTCCATTTTGAACTGACTAATACGACTTCGTAGTATCTAGTGAATACCATGCTTAGCGTCCTACTGCCCGATTCGAGCGTCAAGCAATTCGACCGTCCCGTAACCGCGTTCGACGTGGCCCAGGAGATTGGTGCCCGCCTGGCCAAAGCCACCGTGTTGGCCGAGGTGGACGGCAAGCCGGTCGACTTGCACAGCCCATTGCCCCAGTCTGGCGAGGTACAACTTCGGCTTCTCACGAAGAAAGACCCGGAATCACTGGCCGTCATGCGGCACAGTTGTGCCCACGTGATGGCGCAGGCCGTCATGCGGTTGTTCGAAGGCGTGCAATTGGCGTTCGGCCCAACGACGGGTACTGGGTTCTACTACGATTTCAAACTCGATCACGCCCTTTCGGAAGAGGATTTTCCGCGCATCGAAGCCGAGATGCGGAAGATCGTGAAAGCCGACGAGCGTTTCGAGCGACTTGAAATGCCTCGTGGCGATGCCCTTGGGCTGTGCCGCGAGTTGAAGCAGGACTTCAAGGTCGAACACATTCAAACCGGCCTGGCCGACGAAGCTTCGCTTTCGTTCTATCGCCAGGGCGAGTTCGTCGATCTGTGCCGCGGCAAGCACATCCCCAGTACCGGCGTCATCGGCAACGGGTTCAAGCTCCTCTCGGTTGCCGGTGCGTATTGGAAAGGCGATTCCGACCGCGAACAACTGCAACGGCTCTACGCCACCGCGTTCTTCGACCAAGCCGAGCTAGATGCCTACCTCGAACAACTGGCCGAGGCGAAGCGCCGCGATCACCGCGTGCTCGGCAAACAGCTCGAGTTGTTCACGGTTAGCCAGACGGTCGGATCGGGGCTAATCTTGTGGTTGCCGAAAGGGGCCATCATTCGCCAAACGTTAGAGGATTATCTCAAGGGCGAATTGCGTCGGCGCGGTTACGAGGCTGTTTATACTCCGAACATCGGGAGAGTGGAACTTTACCAAATCTCCGGCCACTTTCCATATTACAGCGATAGCCAATTCCCGCCGATCGAAATGAAGGACGGCGAGCGCTACCTGCTCAAGCCGATGAACTGCCCGCATCACATTCAGATCTATCTGGCCAAGCCGCGCAGCTATCGCGACTTACCGGTGCGGCTCGCCGAGTTTGGCACGGTGTACCGTTTTGAGCAATCGGGCGAACTATCGGGGATGACACGCGTCCGCGGCTTCACCCAGGATGACGCCCACATCTTCTGCACCGAAGAGCAGGTGGCCGATGAATTCCGCAACTGCTTGGAGATGACGCAAACGGTGCTCGCGGCGCTCGGCATGAACGATTACCGGGTGCGGCTGGGCTTCCGCGACCCGAAGAGCGACAAGTACGTGGGTGGCGATGCCGTGTGGAACCGCGCCGAAGCGGCGCTGCAGTGTGTGTGTGAATCGATGAACTTGCCCTCGATGTCGATCGAGCCGGGCGAAGCGGCGTTCTACGGCCCGAAGGCCGACTTCGTCGTCACCGATTGCATCGGCCGCGAGTGGCAACTCGGCACCGTGCAGCTCGATTACAATCTGCCGAGCAAGGAACGTTTCGGCTTGGAATACATCGGTGCCGACAACCATCCTCACCAGCCGGTGATGATTCATCGCGCCCCGCTCGGTTCGCTCGAACGATTCGTTGGTGTGTTGATCGAACATTTCGCGGGTGCTTTCCCGCTATGGCTTGCGCCCGAGCAGGTCCGCGTGCTAACGGTAAGCGAGAAGTCCGATGCCTACGGCCACGAGGTCGAGCAGCGGCTATTGGACGCCGGCCTGCGTGTTGCGGGCGATTATCGCGGCGCGAAGCTTAACGCAAAAATCCGCGAGGCCCAGGTGCAGCTGATTCCCTACATGTTTGTCGTCGGCGAGCGCGACCGCGAGGCCGGCACGGTGGCCGTGCGCGATCGGCTTGAAGGCGACCTTGGCTCGATGCCGGTTGCCGCGGCAATCGAAAAATTGCAGGAGGAGATTGCCGCGAAAACCGTCCGCCAAGTCGCCGCCCGCCAAACCGCCGTTTCCGCCGCCGACCGCGAAACCCACAATGAATATTAGGCTTAGCTCAACTAGGTTATTGCACATTTCAGAACCACGAAATACGCGAAAGGCACGAAAGCCCGGCCCGTAAGTTGGATTTCCGCTAGCCTCATGCTTTGTCAATATTCAATTTTGGGGTTCAACTCGACATATTAGAATGACACGACGCAGTGCCAAAGAAAGGCATAGGTCCAAGCGTCGATTTCTGTCCAGTTGCGTTCGACGAGTTGTTCGTTGCCGGTCATTTCGGGCAGGTCGCGGCGTTGATCGGGCCAAGGAACGACCGTCCCCGCGGGGCGGCATTGGGGCTGGGCGTTCGATGTTTTGGATTCTTGGGTCATACGGAACCTTTCAAGCTTGTTCTCGAAAACGAAATTGTTTCCGTGGTGTTGTTGTGGAATCGTTGTTCGAAGGATGTTCGTAAGGCGTGCGAATCGTGGCACGGACTTCCGTCCGTGGTCGGTACAGACAGAAGTCTGTACTACGTAGCGAGGCTCGGGGGTTATGCTTGTGAGCGATGGTGCCCAGCGATCTCAATACACTCCGTACTCGCGTGTGAACTCGGTCATGGCGCGGATGTTTTCGATACGGGTGTCGTCTTGCATGATGGCGCCGGCATCCATGATGTAGCCGCCGTCGACGGCGACTTCGTCGATCACACGTTTGCAGAAGTCGCGGACTTCTTGCGGTGTGCCAAACGAGAGAAGCACGTTGGGGATGCCGCCGCTGATGGCAAAGCGGTCGCCGAGTGCCCGCTTGGCCGCGAACACATCATCCCGGTCGCAGTGGTAGATGATCGAACCCGCGGGCAATTCGCGGAAGTGTTGCCAATGGTGGTGCCACTGGCCTTCGGCATAGAAGAGCGTTTGATGGCCGTGCTTCCAGATTTCCTCGATGACCGGCTTGAGCGTTGGCCAGAAGAACCGTTCGAATTGAGCGGGCGAGACGAACGGCACGCAGCCGCGATGCATCCAAATGGTGATTGGCACTTGCTTGTTGGGGTCGGCCGTGGAGAGTGCGATGTGCAGCATATGCGGCATGAGGGCTTCGGCCGCGGCGAGGACTTTTTCGGGCCTCTCGAACAGGTCCATCGTTAGCCCGATGTAGCCGCGAAACTTGTCGGCGAGGATATCGAACGGCGATTTGAGAATGCCGGCGATTGCCGAGACGGTGCCGCATTCGCGCCGCAGCCGCTCGATCTGGCCGCCAAACGCGGAAAAGTATTGCATGACGGCCATTCCGCCTTGAAGCCACGCAACGTTATTGCGCCAGGTGTTCGGCTGGCCATCGCCAACGAGGTACCGATTGGTCCGTGGCATCCACACGTTGAGCAAGTAACCGGTGGGGTCTTCGATTAGCGCGTCGTACTCGTCGGGTTTCATCCACGCCTGATCTTCCTGGGGTTCGCAGTATTGGAAGCCGGTATCTCGCGGCAGGCCCACCCCAGGAACGGCCAGGTACCGAGTGCCGAGCACCTGGGGAATCGTTCCCCACAAGTAGACCATGTTTGGCACGATGGCGTCCCAATCGAAGTCGGCGGCACAACGGGCCGCCGCATCGAACGCCAGGCGATAGTCTTGCGTGACTTGCTGGCAATCCATGCCGGCATACTTGGCCGTAAACTCGGCAACGAAAGGCCGAATCGGCACGCGATCGGGCTTGCCGTTGCGAAGGGCCGTTGTGTAGCGAGCCAGTCGCTCTTGGTAAAGACGTTCGGTTGCCTCGGCCCGCATTGTGCTCTTTGCTGTATCAATACTCATACCGCTTGTTTCGCCACAAGAGGTTCCTGCCACCCCAGTGCGAGCTCCTGGCGTTATGGAAAGCCGACGTGAAGGTGCGAGAATTGCAATCGCGTAACGATACCGCCTACTGTAGCTTATCCGCGCGCGTTGCGGAAGAAATGACGGGCAGGATAACAGGACCGGCAAGACTTACAGGATGAGACGCGAAGACCCCCAAAACCCAATTGTGCCTGGCCGAACCCGAACATTTCGCTAGGACAAAGCACTCGTGCATGTAATTGTTTTGTCGATTGATCGACTTGCGAGCTGTTGAATAATCTTGCACGGGGAGAGGGTTCCAAGGCAATTTCAAAACACGTTCCGAGGTTCAGCGAAACAGGCGTTCGACCAACTCATCTCGGGAGATTTGGAAGTGAGCCGCGACATCGCGCAGAATCGCGGCAAGTGTGCCAACTCGCAGAGAATCGTGGCGGGGCACGGTCGTATCGTGTTTGCCATTCCGATCGGTTGTTAGCCGAACGTGGGAACCGCGGTGCCGAGTGGGCTCATACGCCCAGCTTAGCGAGGGCTGCGATCAGGTCGTCGCCGGAGAGGTTGCGAGGCAGCTTCATGCCGTGATGATCTCTTCACGAACAAGTATGAAGCCGAATAACCTTGGGGACGGTGGCGTCTTCAAAGTGACATTCAACAGCCTCGCGGACGTTGCGGCGCAGGTCTTCCAGGGTATCGGCTTCCGTAAAGATCGACTCATTCACAGCGCGGGCGATATAGCCCCCCTCATCCGCTTCTTCGACTAGGAAAATAATCTCGTGCATACCACGGTTACTCATGGAAGGTTTCCACACTGGATATTCAACGGCAGGGAGAGGCCAAGTTTCAGCTGTGAATCGGATTGAATAGCACCTAGCAGACCGCTTACTCGACGAGCGGAAATTCATTTCGCAGTGCGAGATGACTACAATACCTCACCCAATATGCAATCGGAAGGCACGCTCGAACAGGCTAACAGAAACATGATGTTGATCGAGTTCGTCACGGATGTCGGCCCCGATCTCATCGCGATGGTCGAGGCAATTGGTTATTGAGGAATGGACTTCGGCAGCGAAAGACACGGCTAGTGGCCGACGATTTCTTCGGGCGTCAGACCACGACCGAGATAGTCCATCGCGATCATGGCCATGCGGGGGCGAGGGTGGCTTTCCAGGCGAACCGGCGACCCCGGCTCCTTCACAATGTGGGGATAGGTGGCAACGGTACTCATGGAAGACCTCGTGCCGTTTACAATTCTAGCATGCCGCAAGAACAATACCAATCCAACCAGGATGGAGGGGCAAGTCGAGTTCTACCTGAATGGGCATTTGGCTGAAGACACTTTATGATTTGGCTTGGGTCGTGGTGGCCTCATCTGCCGAAGGTTCGTCTTCTGCAAATTCCTTCTCCAAGTCGAGATCGCCGTCGGGGGAACCGTCCTTCGCGGTTTCGAGGATATTGGTGGCCGGAGCATGATCGCCGCCATCGTCGTCTTGGTCTCGACCCACGCTGTAGAGAACAGGGTGGTCCCCGTTGAGCTTGTAGCGCAACGGTCCACCAGCGGGGTCAAAGGGGTCGAGTGGGATTGTGGACAGGTACTCGGGGACCAACCCTGTGAGGCTGGCAGGAGGCGAGCCGTGGTCGAGTTGAAATGCCCGGATGGCAAGCTTGAGGATGAGCAGCCGGGCAAGTGCTTGGGTACGTTCATGCACGTGAACTACTTCCCGATCAATTTGCCAGCCGGTCTGGTCGAGACGACAGATCCGTTCGATGAATTCAACGAGGTGGCCGGGCCAACCCATCGACCGCTGAATGAAGATGTGCTCGCGGTATAGGACATCCTCGATCCCGTGCCGTTGCCCCTCGGAAGCAAGGAGCTCTTTCAGCATGGCTCGGCACTGCTGGGGGTTGAGAGAATTGACGGACTTGTAGATCTGCTGGTAGGCCATCGAGTCGATTGCAGTGGCGACGAGAAAGTCTATCGCAAATCCGCCTTGGTGCATAAGTTCGCCGGTGCGGAGTAGTTGGCAGTGGGTGTGAAAGGCATCGTCCCACTTACCGGCGTTGATCTCAACGGCACTCTTGGCGGCAAGAAGCCTGGCGACACCCCGACGGCCTGTGAGATGGCCCATATTGTTGAAGTTGGAGTTGTCGTAGATAACTGGAATCCAACTTGAATGAGTGAACGCGGCGGCGATCTTGTCGTAGACAGCTCGATCGGCTTCGATGGCGGCTGCGAGTCGTTCGAAGTCGATGGGTTCCGCTTCGTACAGGGTGACGATATTCGATTGGGACGCCTTGTCGCCGATCTCGGCCAACTCGATCACGCCGTTGGGTTTGGGAATACTCTCCGCGGGAATCGGCAGCGGATGGGCAAGTTCCCATACGGTAACGATCGGCGGAAGCGCGACGAGGGCCAGGAAAACACCGAGGGCGGCATACTTTGGAAGCCGGGTTATTGGCAAACGCGTTCTAGGCGTGTCTTTCAAAGCCGCAGCTTCATCGCGAGTCGTGAGATCGAGAAGGATCAAACCAACTGCCAGAACAGCGGTCGAGACGATTCCGACACTACACCGCAGAAGGAATCGAAACGGCGGCGAGATGCCCGTGAGAGCGTTGGATGCATTCACGCCAATAAGTGCAATCAATCCCGCGCCAAACATACTTGCAGGACATGCGGCAAGCACGGAAAGAAGAATGAATTGGATTCGGTAATACCAGCGCAGGCGGGTGTTGAGACCAAAGTTAACTAGTGCCGAGTACGCAACACCTAGCATCATGCCGCCCGCAAACCAGAAGGGCCAGATTTGCCAAACTTCATTCGGCACATGGATTAATACGGCCAGCGCAACGGCGACCACGGCCATCGCCAAAAGTATTGAACGCAATGAAAACGCCAGTTTAGGAGTGGGCGTAGGAACCGATGACTCTTGCCGTTTGCGCCGCGCACGAACGACGTACTGCAGAAGTATCATCAACCACGTGAACGCGAGGGCAATGGCAAATGCCAGAAACAGATCGTAGGCAGGGATCGCAAGCAGCGGCGCGAGAATGGCAAACACGACCGCCATGCGAACAAACCAGTGCTGCCGCGATTTCGCGGCCCAAACGGAAAGCATGCCGAGAAACACAAAGGTCGTCGTCAACAGCAGCACAATGGCGACATCGGTCGTGAGCCAGGAGAGCATAGACGTGCAGGGGCAAAGGTAACGGATGATGGACGTGGATCGTCCGGTGAGTTGAATTGAAGGCTAATCTACCACTACATCCGCTTACGGACTACAATTCTTGCAGCTTATGGAACCGGTCGCGGCGGCGGCTTCGTCGGCGGGCTTGTTGGCTGCTGAACATCGGCGGCAAGCTGGGCGTCGGTTGCGAGAGTTGGCCGCACAATTGGGATCGCACACGGGCTTTGCCGAGGTGCTCGCCAGCCTGGAAGCGGGTCATGGCGGAACACTTGGCGGAGTCTGGGGGTCTTCGCGCGCGTTGGTGGCGGCCGCGTTGGCGCGAGCTTGCCCGGGGCCGCTCGTGGTTGTCGCGCCGCACTTCGGCGAGATTGACGCGATTGCGCGCGATCTGGCGCTCTTCAGCGATCTGCCGATCCAAACCTTCTCCGCGTGGGAAACGGAACCAGGCGAGCGCGTGCTGCATGATGATGTGTTTGGCGAGCGGCTCAGGGTGTTGAAGTCGCTGCGCGAAGGATGCAGGATGCAGGATGCGGAGAGCAGGGAAAGACATCCAGCTTCCGCCCCCTCACCCCCGCATCCTGCATCCTGCATCCTCGTCACCAGCATCCAGAGCCTGCTGCAGCCGGTGCCTGCTCCGGATGCGTTGGCGGCGGCGACGCGGGAGATTCGCATCGGCGGGCGGCTCGATGAGCAGGAGTTTGCGCGGTGGCTTGCCGAACGCGGGGCGCACGCGACGACGGCCGTCGAGCTGCCTGGCGAGTTCTCGTTGCGTGGCGGCATTGTCGATGTGTTCGCGCCCGATGCACTCGACCCCGTGCGGATCGAGCTGTTTGGCGACGAGGTGGAATCGATCCGCCGTTTTGATGTGGCCACGCAACGCAGTTTGGAAACGCTCGAAACCACAACCGTCACGATGCTCGAGCCGACCGCTTCGGATCGGGCGCACTTTACGAGCTATTTGCCGCCGACCGCGTGGTTCATGCTGATCGAGCCAAGCGAACTGCAGGAAGAAGGAAAATTCTACCTGGAGCGGATGGATCGGCCGCAGGCGTTCCATGCGGTACGCACGACGCTTGAAGAGGTCTACAAGTTCCCATCGGTCACGGCGAGCGGCGTGCCTGCAGGTTCGATGGAGACGACGGCCCACCTCGAATTCGAATCCGTCGAGCGGTTCAGCGGCGAAATCGGCCGCGTACGCGAGGAGCTTGAAAAGGTCGGCATCGGGCAGGAAGTGTTTATCGTTTGCGAAACCGAGGCGGAAGTCGAGCGGTTGGAGGAGTTGTTTAAGGGAAAAGTGACGAATGACGAAGCCCGAATGACGAATGAAACAGTTTCGGCCGAAAAACACGTGCTTGCCCCTTCGTCATTCTTCATTCGTCATTCGTCATTTGGCAATATCCAGTTTGTCGTCGGACACTTGGAGTCCGGGTTCCGCATGGTGCCGCGGCGGGTGGTGCTCGTCAGTGCGGCGGAATTGTTCCACCGGCAAGACCTGACTCGGACGACGCGCCGGCGGCAATCACGGGCGATCGACAGCTTCCTCGAACTGCGCGAAGGTGATTTGGTCGTGCATATGGCCCACGGCATCGGGCGATACCGCGGGTTGCGATTGCTCGAACAAGACGGCCGGGCCGAAGAGCACCTGGAACTCGAATACAACGGCGGCACAAAAATATACGTGCCGAGCGCGAAGATCGAGTTGGTGCAGAAGTATGTCGGCGGCAAGGGTGGCCGGGTGGTGCTCGCGCACATTGGGGGCAAAGCGTGGGTGCGGCAGAAGGAGGCGGCGCAGCGGGCCGTTACCGACCTGGCGGGCGAGATGATCGAGCTACAGGCCGCGCGCGATGCCCGGCCCGGCATCGCGTTTCCGAACGATACCGATTGGCAACGCGAGTTCGACGCGGCCTTCCCCTACCAGGAAACGCCCGACCAACTCTCCGCGATCTCCGAGATCAAGCGCGACATGCAGCTCGCGCGGCCGATGGACCGGCTCTTATGCGGCGATGTGGGCTTCGGAAAAACCGAGATGGCGATTCGCGCGGCATTCAAGGCCGTGGATGCCGGTTACCAGGTGGCCGTGCTGGTGCCGACGACGGTGTTGGCCGAACAGCATCGCCGCACGTTCAGCGCGCGGATGGCCGAATTCCCGTTCCAAATCGAAGCGCTCTCGCGGTTCTGCACGGCGAAGGAACAACGCACCATCATCGAGCGGGCATCGAGCGGGCGGCTCGATATCCTCATCGGCACGCATCGCCTCGCATCGCCCGACGTGCAGTTCCAAAACCTCGGGCTGCTGATCATCGATGAAGAACAGCGGTTCGGCGTTGAGGTGAAGGAGCGGCTCAAATCGCTCCGAAGCACCGTGGATGTGCTGACGATGACCGCGACGCCGATCCCTCGCACGCTGCACCTCTCGCTGTTGGGAGTTCGCGCGATATCGAACCTGGAAACGCCGCCGGCCGACCGGCTGGCCGTGGAAACGCGCGTGACTCGGTTTAGCGATGAGCTGGTGCGGCACGCGATCATGCGCGAGCTTAATCGCGGCGGGCAGTGCTACTTCGTGCATAATCGCATCAACGATATTCATGCGGTGGCGGCGCGGCTCAACACACTGGTGCCCGAGGCAACAATCGATATTGGGCACGGGCAAATGGCCGAGGGAGAACTGGAAGACGTGATGCTGCGTTTCGTGCGTGGCGAAACCGATATTTTGCTTTCCACAACGATCGTCGAGAGTGGGCTGGATATCCCCAATGCGAACACGATGTTCATCGATGATGCCGATCGCTACGGCCTGGCCGATCTGCACCAACTGCGCGGCCGCGTGGGGCGGTACAAACATCGCGCGTATTGTTATCTGCTGGTGGATGAGCAGCGGCACCTCTCGCCCGAATCGGCCCGGCGGTTGCGGGCCATCGAGGAGTTCAGCCAGATGGGCGCGGGGTTCGCGCTGGCCATGCGCGACCTGGAACTTCGCGGGGCCGGCAATATCTTGGGTACGCAACAAAGCGGGCACATCGCCACGGTAGGATACGAGTTGTACTGCACGCTGCTGGAGCGGGCCGTGCGGCAGCTCAAAAAGATGCCGCCACGGCAAACGGTGGACGTCACGATTGATCTGCCGGGCGAGGCCTTCCTGCCGCGACCGTATGTGCCCGACATGCGCGCCAAAATCGACCTGTATCGGCGGTTCGCACAGCTGACGACCGAGGGGGCGGTGGACGACTTAACCAGCGAATTGACCGACCGCTTCGGCCCGGTGCCAGCAGTGGCGAACCACTTGCTGGAGCTAGCACGGATGCGAATTTGGGCGCATCCTTGGGGCATACGCGAAATTCGCCTCGAAGACCGCTACGCCGTGTTGCAATACACTTCGCACGAGAAGATGGCGAAGTTGGTGGAGCGGTCGGGTAGTCGGCTGCGATTGGCCGACACCCGAAGTGCTTACTTGCCGCTACAAGCCCAATTGAGCGATCCGGCGGCGATCTTTGAAGAGATAAAATCACTCTTGCGGCCGGTGGAGCGGCGTGCGTAGAATCCGCCGGTTTTTTGTGGGTTCTTCTTGCTCCCCCTTCCAGATTGTGGCGCAGTGCGGCACGCGAAACTCATCTCAATCCTTGCGATCGTGACGATGCCGTGGGGCCTCGGGGTATCGTTGCGCGCCGAGGAATGGCTGAATGTGGCGGTGCCGGGCGACGTACAGCCTGCCGCGACGCCCCTTGCACCGCTGGTGCCCGGCGGCGTTCCTCCCACGGCCGCGGTGAACGAAGAGGTTCTCCGTGCCGACGCGGCAAACCTCGATGGTTGCCAGGTCATTGCCCGAATCGACGACCAAATTATTTTAGCCTGCGACGTGCTCTGGAAAGTTAACCTTCTCATTGAAAAGCAACGGCAGAAACTCGGCGCGGAAACGAGTGTCTCCGAAGAAGAGATCAACGCGGTTCGCAAGGAATTGATGAAACAAGAAGTCCGGTCGCTTGTCGATCGCAAGCTGCTCTTCAATCAGTTCCGCCGCAACGTGCCGATCGAAAACTGGCCCCGGATCGAAGAGAATCTGCTCGAACCTTTCGAAACGCACGAGCTTCCGCAGTTGTTCAAACAACTGAATGTGGATAACCAACGCGACCTGGAGCGCGAACTCGCGCGGCTCGGCTCCTCGTTGGGCGATGTCCGCAGGGCTTTCAACGAGCGCGTGGTGGCCACCGAATGGATTCGCACGAAGATCAAAGTAAGTGACGAGGTAAGCCCCGCCGAGATGGTCGAGTACTATCAAGCCCACCTGAAGGATTATGATTATCCTGCACGGGCAAGGTGGGAGGAACTGGCGGTCCGCAAGAATCGATTCGCCAGCCCACGCGAGGCGTTTGCCGCCCTGGCCCACATGGGCAACGAAGCCTGGCAACGCGGAACACAGGCCTCGGTAAGAGGGGCCGCTTTTGCCGAAGTCGCTCAGGCGAAGTCCGATGGCTTCACGGCCAAGAAGGGCGGCATGCACGATTGGACCAGCAAGGGTTCTCTGCAGTGCAAGGCAATTGACGAAGCCCTATTCTCGTTGCAGGTTGGCCAAATGAGCCCCATTCTCGACAGCGGCACCATGTTTCATATCGTGCGTGTGCTCGAACGCGAAGAAGCAGGTCGCAAACCGTACACCGAAGTGCAAGCCGATATCCGCGATCAACTCAAGGACGAACGCTTCCGCGTAGAAATGGAAAAGTACCTCGGTAAGCTGCGGGCGGATGCCCGAATCTGGACCGTCTTCACAGGCCATGTTGCTGCCGACGAACTCCTCGGGCAGAAGCCCGAAGCGAACCAGCGACGGTAACCGATGCCTGATCTTAGCTTCTTATCGAAAGGCTGGGCCGCCCAACCTTCGATCGTGTTGTAGTTCCTAGCCCGCGTACATTCGTGGCACGGACTTCAGTCCGTGATGGGTACGGACTCAAGTCCGTGCCACGTAATGCGTTCTTAGGCCGCGAAAGTATCTTCCTTCGCAAGAACCAAAAACAAAACCGCCCGGCCGAATCGGGCTTCGGTCGGGCGGCTTCTGGTGCGGCGAGGAGCTGTCGGAAATGTTATCGAGCGATGATCGACATGCTGCATAGGCGTGTTCCTCGCTCCTTATTGCGTGGCCTCGGTCACGGGGCGTGGGCCAGTTCCGTGGCGGCTACAAGTTCGATCGCGGCTTGGGTGACCACAACGCCGTCGGCCCGGACGATCTCGATGTCGCCATTACTTGTGCCGGCAAGTTCGAGTCGCGGCAGGCGAATCTTGACGGCATTCGTCGTCCACTCAACCACCTCGACCTTCAACGTGGCCCCACCCATCCGCAGTTGGGCCTTGCCCGGCTTTTCGCCGAAGGTTGCGCCGTCGATCAGCAGCGTGCTGCCGACCGCCATCTTGGGGCGTACCGTTTCAGCCGCTTCCTTGGGAGCAACGTTCGCGCTGGTCGCGGCACCACTTACGGAAGGACCTTCCTCGCTGGTCGCCGCGGGCGCTTCGGCCGCAACCTGGGGCATTTCCATCGCCGGAGCTTGCGAAGCGGTTAGGGCACCGGTCGTGCTGATCGTGGGCAGCATAAGTTGCTGGCCAACCACCAGGGGCGAGAACGTTGTCATCCCGTTGAATCGTGCGATGAACGTGGCATTGTCCGCCGTGCCGTATTCCTTCATCGAGATCAGGTACCAGGTGTCGCCAGGGTTCACAAAGTAATTGCAATGGAACGGTTCATAGCGACGGGGGACTGCCACCGCATCGATCACGTACAGGTTGTAGGGGTGGTAGCAGCCATCGTAGTAGTGGCCGAAGTGCCAGCAGTCGTCGTGCCAGCAATCACCATGCCAGCAGTCGTCGTGCCAGCAATCATCATGCCACCAGCCATCGTGCCACCCGTGGTGGAGGTGATTCGCATGATGATTGCCCAGGTGGAGGGCGTGCTTGTTGACATTGCCCACGGCGAGCTTGGAATGGTTATTGCCGAGGGATATCTGCACGTTGCCCTTCTTGTGCTGGAGCGAGCTACCGTTCACGCCGAGATTGTTCAGAACCTGGGGCTTGAATTGGGCGTTGTTATGTTGAATTCCATTCTTGAAGCTGAGATTGTTCGATTGCTGTCCCAAGTTACTTGGGATCTGGCGATGGATCGCGTTTCGGTTGTTGCTTTGGAAGTTGCTGCTGGCAATAGCCCCAAGGTTGACACGCGGCGGGGTGTTTAACTTGAATTGGCTCCCGCCCGAGATACCGGTATTCGAAAGACTGTTCCGAGAAGAACTGGAACTGAAGGAGCGGCTCGACGGGTTCGACGGGTTCGAGGAATTTTTCTTGGCCACGGCGGCATTCGTGCCCAGTAAAGCAATTGCCGCCATCATGACAAGGCTGGTTCGAGAGGGTTTCACGGTTCGACTCCTAGCGAAAGGCGTTGGATATAGGTTTGGGAGAACCGCGGTGGTTCCCACGACACCTTCTCCTACGGCCGGCCGCTAGCGTGTTACAACCGGGGGCCAAAGAATGGGAAAAAATCGTTCCCGGTCTCCAAATTACCGAAAAAATCCTTAGAATCAGTTGGAGATAGGGGTGCGGATAGGCCCCATCCACCCTTGAATGGCGAGGCGGCGATGGAAGACGACCTGCATATCAGCCAAATCCTGACGGCTTGGTCGATGGTCCGTGAGGCCCACGGCGACCATACCGCCGTTCAATCGGCCCAGCAGCAGCTTCTTAAACGCTACGGCGGCGCGGTGCGGCGTTACGCCCTTTCCGCCCTTCGCGATGAAGACGCGGCAGACGAAGTCTTTCAAGAGTTCGCTCTCAAATTCGTGCGGGGCGATTTCGGCAAGGCCGACCCCGCACGGGGGCAGTTCCGCGCGTTCATCAAAACAGTCGTCTATCGGCTGATCGTCGATTACCAGCGGCGGGCCAAGAAGCGTGGCCGCGAGGGGGCCATGCATTCGAACCTTGCAGAACCCGTCGAGGCCGTCGATAGCCTGGGCGACGACGAAGCCTTCCTCAAGAGTTGGCGCGATGAATTGCTTGCCCGCTGTTGGCAGCGATTGGCCGATGATGAACGCGAATCGGGCAAGCCGTACCATGAGGCCTTGCGGTATCGCGTGGCCCACCCTGAGATGCGATCGCCCGACCTGGCCGAGGGGTTAACAGCAAAACTCGGCAAGCCGATCAACGCGGGCGCGGTTCGCGTGCTGTTGCATCGAGCCCGCGAGCGGTTCGCCGAACTGCTGCTCGAAGAAGTGGGCGAATCGCTCTCGAGCAGTTCGCTCGACGACCTCGAACAAGAACTGATCGATCTGGAACTGCACGACTACTGCCGCCCCGTGCTCGACAAGTTGCGGAAGACCTGATCGAAGCATTTCACCACGAATCTTGGCCCGGTCGAACGAGTGTGTTAGAAGGCGGAGGCTTGAGCGGCAACTTGCCCACACCACCTGGTCAGGTCATCAAAGTACAACTGCGGGTTGGGTTCAAACTCGAGCGTATGGCCGGCGCCATAGTATTCGATCAGCATCTTGTGGCGGCTCGGAATGCGGCCGAAATAGCGGCGTAGGCCCGCGTTATCAATAATGCGATCTTGCCCCGCAAGTTGAACCAACACGGGTAGATGCAGGAAGGTCGCGGCCTCGCGGGCATAACGCGTGAGACGCCGGTCTTGTTGGGCGAATCTCCAAGTGATCGTCCGCAAAGCCAGCGGATCGCGCGCAATGAAACGCTGCCAGCTCGGCGTGCCAGTGAATAGCTTGGCGTCGCGCAGCGGCACCGGCAACCGCTTCTGTCGCAATCGAGCAGACGCGGGTGCGGCCAAGACGAGCTTCTTGCACAAGCCGGGCATGAAGGGCGAGTACAACCCCGGGCAAACTAGCGCAACGCCCGCGAAGAGGGCCGGGTATCGCCGCACAACCGCGGCGGCCAATTTGCCGCCCCAACTGATCCCGCACAGCACGTTCGGCAACCTTGCGACGGAATTTGCTTGGCCTGCGGCTGCATCGGCCGACCCAACCGCTTCGTTGCGCGAACAAACATACCGAGCCACATCTTCGAGCCAAACCTGCCATTCCGAAACGTCGCCCGCCTGCTGGCCGTTGAGGCCGGAACCCCGGCGGTCGAGAAACGCCACCTCGAACCCGGCAGCCGCCAGGTGCTCGGCGCATTGGCCATACCACCCGCCGTGGCTCCTGATGCCATGCACAAACACCACCCGAGCCCGGGCCGGCAAGCTGGCGGGCCATAGGCGTACCGCGAGCCGATGACCCTCAGAGGCTGTGTAGAACTCGATTTCCCGAGGCAGCGTCGCCATGGCAGTACAATCGTACCACGCAGTTTGGTGGCATGAGCCGAGAACGGCAAAGTCCCCGGGGCCAAGTTTGGAACGCCAATGTAAGGCCAAGTTCCGCGGCCGGCGGGCACTGCTGGCATCGCAAGCATGGATCGCTGCCGCACCGCGCTGATGGCCTCCGATCGCCCAATGGCCGCGCTGCCGTGCTAGCATGATCTCGCGACCCCGAAACAGCGACATTTGCTCTGGCTGAACTACGGCCTGAATCGTACTCTATGCCACCCAATAGCGGCCTCCAACCGCAACACGTGGCACGGACTTCAGTCCGTGGTTAGTACGGACCGAAGTCTGTTCCACAATACGCGCGCGGCGAGCGCAACACACGATTTTAGACCCTAAGTCGGCCAACACAGGCTTCCTCCAGGAAGCATGCGGCGCGGTGCGCTTGGTTTGTCAACGCAGTCTTGTTATTCATGCGGGCTACACCAACAATATGCTCCGGAAGTTACCCAGCCGGTATGCGGCGCGATTCGTTGCTGCGCCGCGTTTGGCACGATGGCAGCTTGCCAACGGGGATCATCGAAGCCCTTTCTCACGGCGATCTCGACGACCTGTTGTTCAGGTCGGCTCCGCTTCAGGTGAAGGACCGCTGTTTGGTCGGGCGGTTCGAGGACGATCGTGGCTCGTTCCTGATCAAGCGTCACGTGTGGGGCGGGCCTGGCCGAACGCTTCGCATGGCATTTCGAGAGCCGGCCGCCCGCGGATGTGCGCGTCATGGCCAGTTCCTGAATTCCCACGGGGTTCGCACGCCTTGCCCACGCGGAGCGGTCGAATATCGCCTGGGCCCTTGGACCCGCCGTTCCTACCTGCTCACCGATTACATCGAAGGGGAATCGTTATATCGCCAGATTCGCGCAGGCATCCATGCGCCACGAGAGCTAACACAACTCGCGATTCAGGTCGCCGATATTTGGCAACAATTGGTCTCGCTTGGCGCAAGCCATAACGACTTCAAGCCCGAAAACTTCATCGTCGATCAGGAGCTACGGGTGTGGCTCATCGACCTCGAAAAAATGCGTATCGATGGCAATGCATCCAAACAACGTGCGCGCCACATCTTCGATGCCAAGAACTTCCTGCACATCCGCGGCTGGCATCGCCGCCCCGAGGCCCGAGCACTGTTCGCCGAACAGCTCCTGAATACCGCCAGTGGCGGTTGTTTGCAAGGCACGGGAATCGAGCGCGTGGCCAAGGGGCTTAGCCTTTGCGACACCGAACGCGACGCCGATCTCTCGGCGTGGGTCGTAAGCACGGAGAATATGGACTTGGCTGCCCTGCGGCAGGCACTCGATTCGTTGCGGGATATTGCCGACGAAGCATTCCTTCTTGAACCCACGGAAAGCGGACCATATCGGGTGCGGGAACGGGTCGCGATTTTCGCCGAATCGGGGGCCAATTCGACCTCGAACAAACCGACAACTCGTCCCAATCCGCTCGCTCATTCTTCGAACGGAAATGGAACAAGTCGCACCGCGCTCAGTACCACTTCCGCCGAGAACCACTGGCGGCTGGTGATCCACCAGAATGAAATCGTAACCCCGTTTCTTTCCAAAGTACTTCAGCAGCGAATCACAAACACGGAATCGCCAGATTCCTTTCGCATATCGGTCGCCCGGCAGTACCTTGGGCAAACGTTCCCGGCACTCGGCAAGCAAGCCCCGATTCGACTGATCCGCGATAACATCGCGCCACACGAGTCGCTTCAATCCGCTTGCGAAGACCCTTGCGTGGCCAACGAGGGCACCCGTTGCGAAACCTTGGCGGGTTGCTTGCAGGCGTGTTGCGTTTCCAGCCTGGAAGAACTTCTTGAACGTATGAACGAAACGACGACCCGCTCGGCCGAGCTACGCTTGCGAGCGGGTGAACGATCGAGCCTTGTCCGCGGCCTGTGGCGCGCGGCATGGCGCGGCCTTGCCGCTGGGCTCGGGGCCGATGGTTTTCGAAACGGCTGGGTCGGTTTCCAGTTGGCGGCACTACGCGCCGCAAGCGCCTGGGTCGAAGAGGCGAAACTCCATCAGCTCACCACGAACTTTCATCCGCCCAAGGCTGGCGATGCGCACGCGGAATCGAAGGAACTTCGTGATTCTGCCACGCAAGACTCTTCCAATCGTAGGCACGCATCGCGACGCGCCGCATAACCGTAACGCCACATGGCGGCGATACTCACAATGAGTCTCTTACCCTGGTAGATAATCTCCCAGGTAAGAACTCGCTTTCAAGCTTCATTCGGCCCTGCTTGCCGCACGCCTGCGGTTCTGTTGCCGAGCGCGGTTTTGGTTTCGTTGGCGAGGTTTTTCCTTGCCTACGGAAGGAGGCGATTGCTCCGCGTTCCAGGCATCCCACAGGTCTTTCAGTTCGCGAGCCTTGTCGGGGTTCGATTCGGTAAGGTCGTTCTTCTCGCTCACATCGGAAGCTAGATTGAACAGCCCCTTCTTCAACTCGCGGTCTTCGTTGCCGGCGATGAGCTTCCAATCGCCGTGGCGAATCGCCCACTGATCGCCGAATCGCCAGTAGAGCGATTCATGCGGCGCTTCCTTCCTTTCGCCTTTCAAGTAGGGCAGCAAATCGACGCCATCCAGCTTCCAAGCAGGGTCGGCCTTGGTGCCGGCCGCCGCCAGAGCGGTCGGTAGAATATCGAGCTGGATGATCGGGTTCTCGTAAGTCTTGCCGGCCGGCAGCGCACCCTTCCACTGGCAGCAGAACGGAACCCGCACGCCTCCTTCCCAAGTCGTGGCCTTGAAACCGCGAAGTGGCAGGTTGCTGGAAGTGGTTTGGCGGGTGGGGCCGCCGTTGTCGGAAAGGAAGAACACAAGGGTATTTTCTTCCTCGCCCCGCTCGCGCACCTTGTCCAATATCTTTCCGACCGCCAGGTCCATGCCATACATCATCGCTGCGAAAATCCGCCGACGTTCCTCCGGGATGTCGGCGAAGCGATCTAGGTATTTCTGGGGTGCCTGCAACGGCGCATGCTGCGCGTTGAACGGCACGTACAGCAGCCAGGGTCGATCCGAACCTTGGCGGCCCAACCAATCGACCGCGTGCTCCGCATAGGCATCGGTCGTGTAAAACGTATCGTCATCGATCTTCCGCACTTCCAATCCCTTACGCGAATCGACAAACTGCGTCGGGTGATAGAAAGGCGTATTCGCCAACGTACCGAAGAACTCATCGAAACCACGCTTTACCGGATGGTACGGCAACTGGTTTCCAAGATGCCACTTCCCAATCGCACAAGTCGCGTAGCCGAGTTTGTGGAACCGTTCCGCGATCGTCGTTTCCGTGGGTGCAATTCCCTTCTGAGCCGCCACGGTGTTGAACTCGTGACCAAACCGCGTTTGGTAACGGCCCGTCATCAGCCCCGCGCGGGTCGGACTGCAATAAGGGCCCGAAACGTAACCCTGCGTGAAACGAATGCCGCTACGGGCAATCGAGTCGATATGGGGCGTCGGAATCTGCCGGTTCCCTTGAAAACCGTATTCCGCCCAACCCACATCATCCGAGAGGAAGATCAGGATATTCGGCTTGGCGGCCAAACTGACAACAGACCCCATCGACACGAGCAATAACGCCAACGACCAACAAGGAATGTTTCGCATGATTTGAACTCCCGTGCCGGCAGGCAACAACAAGTGCAACAGACCAACCACCAGAAAGGACCGACTCTTCAGCCAGCCCCTTTCGCCTGCCATCCTACCCTGGCTAACGAACATTACAAGCAACCCCCCGTCCCAATCTCATATGAACCCCTTTCCTGGCCGCTGGTTCCGCTTGATGTTGGTAGAACGGTGAATTCACATATCCATTGCAACGAACCCGTTGAAGGTGTCCGGGCATTGGAACCGCTTTCAGCCCCCGGCTTTGCCGGGGGTTCAGCCATCCACGCATTGTGCCATCGCGGCGAACCCCCGGCAAAGCCGGGGGCTGTCTATACCATTACCCGGTCACTCTCAGCTTGTTCGACAAGCAGGAAATGCGAGGACTTTCCCCTTCGGAGCCATCAACATCCCACACTTTATCGTAACCCCAATCCGATGTTGTCTGTCGTAATTGAAGGTTGAACTTACCGAACTGAAAACACCCGGGGCCGCAACTTAATCCCCGTTCCCTTCGCAATTGATCTTCCGGGGCCCGCAAAGCCAAGCAGGATTTTACTTGGGGCCAAGAAGGAAGGAGGTGCCGCGAGCCGAGCGGCACGTTTCGTGAAAGTGGATACGAAGTTGGAGATTCCGAGCCCCGCTCGGCTCGCGGGACCTACCTGAAAGCTCTACGCTATTGGAAAAACGGATCGGTCCCGTCGTGGCTCAATTATCCAGGGGGTTGCAGTTCCATCTGGTGGTGGGGCAGTGGCACGGTGGCCTATCGTGTTTATAATGCCGCTCTGGGGCCGTTTTTCAACTCGTGCCAAAGGAATACGAAGATGAGCAAGTTCTCAATGAGTCTCTCTCGTGCAGGCGCTGCCGTTTGTGCTTTTGCCCTGCTGGGTATGTTATCCAGGTTTGCCGATGCCCAAGGGGCCCCTTCTGGCGCCAAAGCCTTGAGAGGCCAGTTGCGGGCAGCCGCTGCGGCGGCTCCTCAAGACGGGGCTGCCGTTTCGGAGGAAGTCAAGTCTCAGTTGGAGCAAGCGATCGATCTCGTCGTGGCCGCCGCCAAGAGTTCGGTTTCCGAAGCGAAGACCGATAGCGAAGCGACAGCGAAAGTTCAACAAGCCTTCGAAGCCATCCAAGCAATCTCCCAGATGGGGAAACTCGCCGCCGATGCTCAAACCGAAAAACTAACCAACGCACTGCAAGAGAATGTTCGCCCCGCGGTGGCCGAAGTCATTGCCCGGCTGCAGATGGAAGGTAAGCTTCGTCAGTGGCCCTCGCTAAGCGAAGCAGACCGCGCGAGTACAATCAGCAATTTCGTTGCGGCGGTCAAGAAGTCGGGCGCAACCATGACGCATGCCTCGTTGCTCATGCGCTTGGCAAGCATGCAAGAGATGGTGGACCAGCCTGGGCCAGCCGTTGATGCAATTAACGAACTTTTGCCCGAAATGCGCAAACTGGACGAAGCGAATGCCGGCAAGTCGATCGGCGGGCGGCAGATGAAGCCCTATGCGCCCCGGTTGGAAGGCATTGTTCGCCGGATGGGCCTCGTGGGCAAACCCATGGAATTAGAAGGCAAGCTCCTCGATGGCTCCACCTTCGATTGGAATTCCTACCGCGGAAAGGTTGTGTTGATCGATTTCCAT
This sequence comes from Pirellulales bacterium, assembly GCA_020849945.1. Lineage (GTDB taxonomy): Bacteria > Planctomycetota > Planctomycetia > Pirellulales > Lacipirellulaceae > JABDGM01. The sequence goes on from JADZFK010000126.1 coordinate 52,492, forward strand.
GCAAGCTGGTGCGGCCCCTGCCGGGCCGAGGTTCCAAACGTGCTTGAAAACTATCGCAATTACCACGACAAAGGTTTCGAAGTCGTCGGCGTGAACATGGACACCGACCCCAAGTTGGCCCAAAAGTATATCGATGATACCGGCGCGAAGTTTCCCACCATCTACAGCGATGACCCCGATGCCACCGGCTGGGAAGCCCCCTTGGCCACGAAGTATGGCGTTACCGCCATCCCCCGCGTTATCCTCGTCGGTAAGGACGGAAACGTCGTTTCCACCTCGGCCCGCGGACCCAAGCTCGCGCAACTACTCCAAGAGATTCTTGGTCCGCCCGCGAATGCACCCGCCGAAGAAAAGGGCGGCACCTGATACCCGCCCTAACAGGCTTTGTCTCAAGAATCCCCTCCCTTTTAGGGAGGGGCCAGGGGAGGGTTCGAGCATCGCTGAACCCTCGCCCTTGCTAAATTCTATAGTGCAAAGCCAAGCCATAAAGCGGCTGTGTTGATTCTTTTATAGTCCGGCCCTTTGGGCCGGACGACCGGGTGTAGGAATCCATGCCAGTTCGCCGAGCCGAGACGGCTCGGCTCTCTACGTACAAGCCACAAAGTACACAAAGAACACGAAGGAAATAGGGCATCCATCGTGGTTGAAGTGCTGGGGTGCCCATGCGCGAACCAACGAACAAGCTGGCTAATTGAAGTTCCGCACAATTGGCCCCGGCCAGTCGAGGCCTGAGTACCCAATTCCCTGACTTGCTTGGTGTTCTTCGAGCTCTTTGTGGTTCATCAACCCAACGCGGTAGTACTTGTTGGCCGAAAAATGGAGCCGACTTCGCCTTAGCAGTTCTCTTGCAGGTTCTGGCGCTTCAGGCCTCGGTGGGAAGTCATCTTGGAGAAAGAGGCGGGTTGGCGTTATCTTGCCGAGATGCGGAACGAGTTACCACCTCCACGAGAGCCGAGCGGCGATTCCCAGGAAGGGATCGGCGAAGCGACGTTGTCGCTCAGTCGTCTGCGGGCGGCGTTTGCGACGATGCTTGGCGGGCCAAGCGCGAAGGCCAGCCCTGCCGCGAACAACCCGAGAACCTCGACCAAGGAATCCGCACGGAGTGGTGAGCCGGCGAGTGGTACCCATGCCACGAGCGGGTGCGTGTCGCCGCCGGTCGAGATCAGTCCGCGTTCGGTGGCCGAGGCCATGCTGTTCGTTGGCCGGCCCGATGGCGGCCCGCTCTCGGCCCGCGAATTGGCGGCCGCCATGCGCGGCGTAAGCCCGAGTGAAATCGAGTCGGCCGTCGATCAGCTCAACGCGCAATACCAGGCCGACGAGGCCCCGTACCACGTCGAACGAACGAGTGGCGGATATCGGCTCGCACTTCGACCCGAGTTCGATCGCGTGCGCGACAAATTCCACGGCCGAATCAAGGAAGCGCGGCTTTCGCCGGCGGTGCTCGAAGTTCTTGCCGTGCTGGCGTACAACCAGCCCGCCACGGCCGAGCAACTTAGCGAGATCCGCGGCGCGCCGTGCGGCGCGGGGCTAGCCACACTCGTGCGGCGCAAGCTCGCACGGCTCGATCGTCCGAACAACACGGGCCAGCCCCACTACTCAACCACCGAGCGATTCCTGCAGCTCTTCGGTTTGGAAAGCCTCTCCGCCTTGCCGCGCAGCGAGGACCTGGAGAAGCTGTAGCGCCGCTTCCGTCGAGCATCCTTGCCGAGCCGCGGAACCAACCGGAGCAGGGTCGATCCGTTATTCATGTTTGGGACAGCGAGGACTCACGAACCCGAAGCGTCAGCGAGGGAATGTGCGATTTTCCCTCGCTGACGCTTTGGGCTGGTTTCCAATACACTCGCCCAATTTGAATAAAGGATCGGCCCTGGTTCGAGGATTCGGGTTCTGGCTACCGGCTTGGCTCCGAGATTATAATGGCAACCTCTGCGTGAAGAATCTCTCTGATAAGGGGCTTACATGAGGCTACAACAGCGGTTTCGGCCTTGGTTTGCGGATACGGTGGGTTGCGCGGTGGGTTACGGCGTACTGGTGGGGGTGTTGGCGGTGGCGGCGGTGCCGGCTCGGGCCGAGGATTTCCCTCATGTCGTAGAGGCCCCGCCACTTTCGCCGCAAGAGCAGTTGACGAAGTTTCATTTGCCGCCAGGTTTTGAGATTCAGCTCGTGGCCTCGGAGCCTGAGGTTCGCAAGCCGATGAACTTCAGTTTCGATGCGGCCGGCCGACTGTGGTTTACCGGTTCGGTCGAGTACCCGTACCCGAGGCCGCTGCAGGAACAAGAGCAATGCCGAGACCTGCTCCGCATCATTCACGGGATCGGTGCCAATGGAGCGGCGACCAAGATCACGACTTTTGCCGATAAGCTCAACCTTCCAATCGGCGCGACACCGATCGGCTCCTCCGAAGCGATTGTGTTCAGCGTACCGAATATCTACCGCGTGCGCGATGCCGACGGGGATGGTGTGGCCGAGCTTCGCGAAGTCATGTTTGGGCCGTTTGGCCAGCGTGATACGCATGGGCTGAACAATTCATTCACCCATGCTGTTGATGGCTGGGTTTACGCATGCCACGGTTACGTGAACAGCAGTGCGGTGCAGGGGACCGATGGCGATAAGATTCAACTGGAAGGGGGCAATGTCTACCGATTTCGACCGAATGGCAGCCACATCGAGTTCTTTACGCACGGCCAGGTGAACCCGTTCGGCCTGAGTTTCGATACGCTTGGCAACTTGTTCTCGGCCGATTGCCACACGTTGCCGGCGTACATGCTGCTACGCGGCGCGTACTACCCAAGCTTCGGCAAACCGCACGACGGCCTGGGTTTTGGGCCGCAGATCATGCAACACTACCACGGCTCGACGGGCATCGCCGGCATCGTGCGATACGAAGCCGAAGAGTTTCCGGAAGATTACCGTGGCAACCTGTTCATCGGCAA
>JADZFK010000127.1 GCA_020849945.1 Pirellulales bacterium
AAGGTCTCCCCCACCAAGAAGGTCTTCGAGAGGCCATCGGTGGCAAACTTGAGCTTGGTGCCAATGTGGCGCCGGCAAAACATGCCGAAACAACTGTTCGCATTCGTCGCCGGATTGGGGAAACCCAGCGCGCAGCTTGAGGTGGCCGGAACGTCGGGGGGGCCAGGCTTCAGTGTTCCGAACGCACAACCGTTGCACGACCACTTGTACCAGGCATCGCCCAACGTAACGAAGCTGCACTTGTCCGGAATCGTCGAGCCCATCGAGCCGGTGTACCAAAGCCCTTGCGCCGTCGGCGGATTGTGAGAACCGGCGCCTTGCCGTCGGCCTTGCAGGATCGGCTCGCCCGATTGCGGATCACTCGGGCAAATGAGCGTCTTAATCACGAGCTTGCCAGTCAATGAAAGATTGTTCTTCCCATCTCCATCGCTGTCGGTTTGATCGGGGTACTCGTCGTAGTCGTATTGGCTCTCCGCGTTTTGCTCTTCCATATACGAGAACAGCGGGACCGCCCACGTTCCGCGAAAATCATCGGGGCTGGTCCGACGGTATCCCGAGCCGGGTGGCAATGTCTTTCTAGCGTTTTCGTAATTCAGAGCAGCCAAGCTAATCTGGTGCAGGTTATTGATGCACTCGCTCCTGCGAGCCGCCTCGCGGGCCGCTTGAATTGCCGGCAACAACAACGCGACCAGAATTCCAATAATCGCAATCACGACCAACAGTTCCACCAACGTGAAACCACGTCGGCCAGCAGGTCCGCCGAGTCGAGGCGGACTTGGGGAATTTCGGATTTCGGATTTCGGATTTCGGATTGCCAAACACCCAAAGGCAACCTCGATAGGATCCGGCAAGTAATTCAGATTCCATGCCGACCGCAATCCGAAATGGGGCCAGTGGCCACGGTTCTTCTGAAGCAACAAGAAAATCATGTTCAACTTCCTCACTCGATTGCAGAGAAACCCCTCGATCTCCGTAACGGCCATGGCAACTGAAAATGGCCTCGCGTTCTCGCCAAGAAAGACTCTCGAAAAAAGGATGCGTTTTTCCAGATGTTGAAATACTCGAAGAACACAATTGGGTATTCATACCTTGGCAGACGGAGCAGCCAACGTTTGCTCTAAATCGACGGGGACGTAGGCTTTCTCGGACGCGCTAACTCGTAATGGCGCGTAATCTCCTCGGGTTTCAGCGCCTTATCGTAGATCGCCAGTTCATCGAGTTGACCTGCAAACGTGCGACTGTTGTGGTACGGATACAACCGCCCGACCAAGAGCGTCAGCCCCGTGGGTAGCGTATCCTCGTCCATCCCGCGAGCAGCGAGTTTGCCATTGATGTACAACGCCATCTTTGCGCCTTCCTTCGTGGCCACAACATGCTGCCACTTGCGAAGCTGATAGGCCTTCTTTGAAAAACACGACGTGCCATTTAGCCTGCTCGGGGGACTACGATGCAGGAAACGAATCCGTCCTGGGTGAACAATCGCCGTGGGAATACTTCCCGAACCCCCGAGCTCGAGCAACATGCCGTGTGGCGGCGGAGAGCTCTTGTCTTCAACGGCTCCGATCAACGATACCATCGCCCCGAAATGGTAATGGCTCGGCTTCACCCAGCACTCAACGCTGTAGCTCTTATCAAATACGCCATCGAACGCTTCAGCGGAAGAGATGGCTCCGCCAACATCCGAAAGACCAAACTCAACTGCGTGGTTGTCGTTGTACGCTACTTGAGCCAACTCGCCTTGAACTCGACAAGCAAATCGAGGGCCCATTTCATTTGGCACAAGCGGCCAAGCGTCACGCTCGAATCGCCAGTAACCAACCGGGTTTAGTTCTTGCACATCGCGAACATAGGCTTTGGGGATTGTCAGCACCTGGGAGTCCATCTCCAGGTGAGCCGCAAAGTACTGCCCGTCTGCCGCGTGATGCGTCACCTGCGGGACACCGTTGGCATCGGGTTTGATTCGGATGGCTCGCCCCGGCTCGATGACGATCGGAACGGTTTGATCGGCGAAAGACCAAGCGGCCTCAAGGACGGCGGATCCCCCAAAAACATGCACTTCCCCCTCGTTACCAAACGCAGAGACGCCAATCGACGCGAAGCCAGGAACCCGCAGCTTGCCTATGGGCGTTTCCAAGCGGAACTCACCGGAATCGCTCTGAACAGAAGCATTCAGCCTGCCAAATCGCATGCTCGGCATCCCTTCCGAAGTAAACACCAAAGCCGCGGGGCCTTCGAGCGACAGTGCGGCAAATCCTCGCCCGCCCCAAGACAAATCGAATCGGGCCAATCCCTCCAGCAAATGGAGCGACTCACCGCTTTGAATGCCGCTACCCACTCCGTGTTTCGGAGGAACCCCATCCCATTGGCAAGCCGTGGTGCCCGTGATGAAGGCGGTGAAGTTGTTCGCTTGAGATTGCAATTCCGCGGTTGCACGATCACCTCTCCAAACGCGCTCACGCAGCGAAGTTGCCCCAATGGCAAACACGGCAACGAATGCCACGATCGCAGCCATGCGATACGATAGCAGCGGTATCCGCATGCGCCGCAATCCGGAATACGCCGCTGATAATCGCGAGGTGCCCCGATGTTGGCTACCTCCCGAATTGCCACAACGGCCGCCTTGCTCCGAATCCGCCAGCGATCCGACCTCCACGGCCTCCACTTCACCTTCGCTCGACAGGAGCGTAGCCCCCAATAGCTCGGGTACCCTCGCGCCATTCCACACAAGCCAACCTTGTTGGCACGTCAGCAAGTAAATCGCTCTCCTCGCGTCCGCATCCTCGGCCAACTTCTGGTTCAGCAACTCCAATTCGGCTTCGGAGGCTGCCCCCTCCGAGGCTAGCAGCCAAAGACGCACTAACTCAAATTGAGAATGGCTTTTGCTCATTGATGGAAACTCACCCCGACCAGCCTCACGCTGATTCAACCGTCCGTTGCATGCACCTCAACAGTATCCCATGCACTCGCGTGAGTGCCCTGTAGATGGCATGTACCGACTTTGACGATCGATCCGCGATCTCTTGGGTACTCATTTGGATGAAGTACTTCTGTTCGATAAGGCGGCGATCGCCTTCCGCTAGCCTCTCAAGACAATCGGCCAAGGCGCCTTGGTCAAAGTCCTCTTGCTCCATGATCGCGAGGGCGTCGGTTGCGATCAGCGTAAGTGTCGAATTCGGAAGAAACTGCAATCGACTCTTGCTGCGCCGCTTGTTCATCACCTCGTAGTAGGCGATCCGGCATGCCCAAGACTGAAAGCTGGTCCCCGGGGCATAGGTGTCGAACTTCTCCCACATCACAACGCTCGTGTCCTGAAGGACATCCTGCGCGTCGGAGCGATTGCCGCAAAGCATCAAAATGAAACCATAGATCTGGCTCGAATAGCCACTCAGCAGCCGAACGAACTCGGGTTCTTTTCCATGCTTCGACATAATCGCTTCATTCACCCCGAGGGCAGTTATCGCAAGGCTCGATGACGCAAACGGTTGCGTTTGGGCAAGGCATGAAAAGCGCGTTGTGCCTGCTAGCTCGGTATGCTGGCCCAACAGGCAATCGCAAAGCAATCGCCCCGCATCGAGTGTGCTATTCCGAACTATACCCAACCGCTAGCAGGGGGGCTGAGCGGTTCCTTCGCTGCACTTGCTCCGTTATACGTAGCCGTCTCCGCGAATTTTGCGAACTTTCTTGCGGAATATTTTATATTTCGCTGATTTCTCGAAGCCTGGGCCACCTCTTTCAGGGCCGATCATCTAATCAAATTGGGCGAGTGTATTGGAAACCTGCCCGAGGCGTCAGCGAGGGAAAAAGCACACTTTCCCTCGCTGACGCTTCGGGTTCGTGAGTCCTCGCGGTCCCGAACATGAATAACGGATCGGCCCTGGCGGGGGTCCGGGAACTATTGATAACTGCGCTGCTAAGGACCCATCCGTTAGACCCCAAACCAGCGGTCGTTTACCCCCGAGCCAGCGGCGAGGAAAACACCTCGAATACTTTCGCCGTTGGCTTCGGGTTAAACGATTCGTAATCGTTCACGTGAAGCACAAACAGCTATGAAACCGCATTCAGCTCCCCCGCTTTGCCACAGGCAGACAGATCAATTTCCAAACACCCTCAACTACTTCAGCTCTCTCGTTCGAAGCCAGTGCTCGAGCCATCGCACCGCTTCGTTGTGCGAGAGCGTTTCGGTGTGCAGAAAAACGATCCGCGATCCTCGCAGAAACTCATCGTTGGCCTCGGTATCGATCCGTAACTCGCACGATTCGCCCAGTTTCTGTAGGTGGGTGAACATGAAAACGTTCTGAGCCGAAAGGTGATCTGTAAAAATGCTGAAGAGCTGGCCCCGCGGGTGTCCGTGGGTCCAGTTCACCAACATTTCCAAGTTGCCGTAGCTCGCATCGAGCAGGCACACACCGGCCAACTCGGCGTTGAGCCCACCGTGGTCGGCACTGCATGCCAGGCCTCGGTACGCGCCGCTGTGCCCGGCAATCAGTACGCGGCCAATCGTTGTCGAATCGATCTTGTCGGCCGCCCGCAGTGTCGCCAACGATTCTTCGACGAGCTTCTTGAGTCCGTTCTTGTCTTCGAGCTTCCCGCAGCCCGAGTCGCTGGCATCGCGTGGCCCCTCCGGAAAAACTAGCACAAGATTCTGTTTACTCGCGACGATTTGTTCGCGTAGTTTCTGTTCCACGAGTGCCTTACGCACGTTGTTCCCCCAGCCGTGCAAGTACACAAGCACATTGGTTGCGGGCGACCGCTTGAACCCGCGAGGCACGAACAGCCCCACCGTGCTATCGGAGTAGTGCGGCTCACGCGGAAAGGTTTTCCCTTCGTGTGTGAACCCCTTCTCGCGGCTCGGGTGCGGATACGGTGCCGATTCCATCGGCACAAACGCAGTCTCACCGAGCTCGCTTTCCTCCCACAGAATCGCATGTCGCGGTTCGGCACCCAAAACGGCCATCTGGCCGGCAAACGCGAATACGCAAGCGATACACAACGTGCTGAAGCGGCAACGCATCATGGCGGGTTCCTCGGTTATAGGTTGGGGGATCGGGGATAGTATCCCCAAGAAATGTACCATCCCCAAGAGATAAGGTGCTCCGCGCAACGGCTTGTGTCAACAATGAAGTGATGAGTTGCGATACATGAGGTTTATTAAGAATGAAGGCGTTCGAGGAACGAGCCTCTTTCACGGGCTCCACCAAGTTGAGTATGCGATCGGCCCTGTAACGCGGCGGTTTCTCGTTGCGTGCCGAGTCCGATCCGCCTATCTTGAATGCTTCAGAAGTCGGCTCTTAGCGGGGCGTTCTGTTTCGCTATCTAGCCTACCCATGATGCTGAGATCATACCTCTCGCGGTCAGGATTGAGACGTGTTTGTTTAACCCGAAGCCAACGGCGACGGCGCTAGGTGTGGCGTATTTCCGTCGCCGCTGGCTCCGGGTGAAGCGACTCAATCGCACCCGCGCACAGGATAACCCCGTTCTGGATCGATAAACCTTTCATGGATCGCTCGACGCTCGAACTAGCTGATGAACTCCGAAGGCTGTTAGGGCCTAAGCGGGTCTTGGATTCGCGGAGCGATCTTGCGGTCTACGAGTGCGATGCCTTTGTACTGGAGAAAAACTGCCCAAGTGTGGCGGTGCTTCCCGAGTCGACGGCCGAAGTGGCCGCGATCGTCCGGCTTTGCAATGAGCGGGGCGTGGCATTTGTGCCACGCGGAGCGGGGACGAGCCTATCGGGTGGCGGGATGCCCGTCGGCGGCGGTGTGATGATCGTCCTCACGAGGATGCGCGAGGTCCTCGAGGTCAACCTACGCGATCGTTATGCCGTGGTCGAGCCGGGCGTCGTGAACGTGAATCTCAACAAGCGGCTGGCGGGTACGGGGTTCCACTACGCGCCCGATCCATCGAGCCAAGGGGCCTGTACGATCGGCGGCAATGCGGCCACGAACGCCGGGGGCCCACACACGCTGAAATATGGCGTGACGGTAAATCATGTGCTGGGGGTCGAACTGGTTACCGCCGAAGGCGAAGTCGTGCAGTTGGGCGGCCCGATCGATGGCTCGCCGGGGCCCGACCTCGTGGGCACAATCGTCGGCGGCGAAGGGACGCTCGGCATCGTTACGAAGGTATGGGTGCGGCTCACACGCAATCCGCAAGGCGTGCGGACGATGCTCGGAATCTTCGAGTCCGTGGATGATGCCACCCAGGCGATCAGCGCGATCATTGGCGCGGGGATCATTCCCGCCGCCCTGGAAATGATGGATCAGGGCATCTTGGTGGCCGTTGAGGAGGCCTTTCACTTCGGTTTTCCCCTGGATGCCGAGGCGATTCTGCTCATCGAAGTGGATGGATTGGAGGTCGGGCTCGATGCGCAGCGCGACCGGATTGCTGAGATTTGCCGCGCTCACCAAGCCCGCGAAGTGCGGTTTGCCGCCGATGCCAAGGAACGCTTGCAACTTTGGAAATGCCGAAAACAGGCGTTCGGAGCCATCGGTCGTCTTAGCCCCAGCTATTGCACCCAAGATGGTGTGGTGCCCCGCTCGAAATTGCCTCACATCCTCCAACGGATTCGCGCTATTGGCAAAAAGCACGATATCCGCATCGTCAATGTCTTTCACGCCGGCGATGGCAACATTCACCCCATCTTGCTGTTCGACGAACGGCACGCCGAGCAGGTCAAACGCGTGTTGGCGGCAAGCGATGAGATTTTAACCGAATGCCTGGCCTGCGGCGGAAGCGTCACGGGCGAGCACGGCATCGGTCTCGAAAAGCTTAGTTTTATGAATCGCATGTTTTCGAACGACGACCTCGATGTGATGGGCCGCCTGCGAGACGCTCTCAACCCTGGCGGCTTGCTCAGCCCTGGCAAGTTGCTGCCTACCGCAGGCGCCTGCGGAATGGAACAAATTCACCCAGGACGGCACGCGCCCGTGTGAGCTGTTACTCGGATAGCCGTAACGCCATCGGTGGGTTTTCACGCAATGCATAACACAACCCTATCACGTGCCGAAGCGGCAGCGACTCGCCCGGTTTCGCGCGGCGAAGTTGCTGATCTCGTGCGCGAAGCGCAAGACTCGTGCATGCCGATCGAGCTTGTGGGGGGCGGAACCTCGCTCGATTATGGTGGCCGGGTCCGTGGTGCGGCTCGCCAACTCGATCTCGGCGGCTTGCGAAAGGTCGTCGATTACGAACCACGCGATATGACGATCGTCGTTGAGGCCGGCGTTCACATGAGCGATCTGGCGGCCACTCTTTCGCAAGAGAATCAGCAACTGCCGATCGACGTGCCCCGTGCTTGCGAGGCGACCGTCGGCGGCGCGGTTGCGACTAATTGGTGCGGTCCCAGACGATTTGGCCTCGGCACGATTCGCGATTACGTCATCGGCATCCATGCAGTGGATGGCCGAGGCGTCGCATTCAAAGGGGGCGGCCGCGTTGTAAAAAACGTTGCGGGCTACGATTTCTGCAAGCTCCTCTCCGGCTCACTCGGCACCCTGGGCGTCATTACGCAAGTGGTGTTCAAGGTCAAGCCGCTGCCCGAGTGTGTTGCGATGGTTGTTGCCAAGTGCCCCGATCTTGCGGTTGCAGAGGATGCGCTCAGTCGCCTCGCAATGCTCGAATCGCCTCCCGTCGCTATCGACTTACTTGCTGGCCCTGGCTGGCCTTCTTTCTCCGAAGATTCACCGGCGGAAGGTTGTTTCTTAGCCCTACGGCTGGAAGGAACCAAAACAGAAATAGATTGGCTATTCGGCCGAATGCAAGCCGAACTTGCCGCCGCGGGCACCAGGGGGATTGATCGTTTGGAAGGCGGCCAAGGTGAGAACCTGTGGAGCCACTTGGTCGAGTTCCCCGAGTGTGGCGAAGTTCCAGCCCCTTCCGACGGAGCCGCCGCGAAATCACCCATGGTGATGCAGGTGATCGTGCCGCCGAGCGCGGTAACACGTTTTGTCGCCGAGCTGCTAAGCATCGATTCGCGGGCCTCGATTCAGGCCCATGCGGCAAGCGGCGTTATCACGGTGTGCTTCTCAAAGTTCACACCGAGCGATCTATCGCCCATTCTCATCGCTAGGTTGCGACCCAGCGCCACGTGTGCCGGCGGCAGCGTGGTGGTTGTTCGCACGCATCTGGAAGGCCTCACACCGCATCTGATTTGGGGTGGCCGAAACGATGCCGTCGTCCTCCTCGAACGAATCAAGCGGCAGTTGGATCCAATGAATATCCTCAACCCTGGGCGTTACGTGCTTTGAGAAGCAATTCTGTGCCAAGGCATGGAAAACACTGCCGCACAAAGCAAGAACTTACCGGAAGATAAGAACACGAGCGATGCCTGAATCTCTTGACAACGTGAAGGCTGCCAACCCAGGCCCCGTGCTCGATTACGAGTTGTTGCTCGATTGCGTTCACTGCGGACTTTGTACCTCGGCTTGCCCCACGTATGCCGAAACGGGTGACGAAAACGAAAGTCCGCGCGGTCGCATCTACCTCATGCGCGGTGTGACCGATGGAAAACTTGGGCTTACCGATCGCGTCCGTAGCCACCTGGAGTTGTGCTTAGACTGCCGGGCTTGCGAAACAGCATGCCCCTCCGGCGTGCAGTACGGCAAGCTGATCGAGCCGTTCCGCATCGCAATGGATCAGGCGGATGCGTCGAGGCCCAGGGGCGATTGGTTTCGTCGCTATATCCTTTTCGGATTGTTACCGTATCCGAAGCGATTACGGTGGGCCCTTACGCCAGCTCGAATCGCGCAACGCACCGGTGCTCTTGCGGTGGCGCGAGCGCTACGGCTTACGCGGCTACTGCCGTCGCCACTGCGTCGGATGGTCGAGATGCTGCCCTCGCCGCGACGCAATGAAGGCGCGTTGCCCGAGTTTCTGCCGGCGATCGGCAAACGTCGCGCAACGGTCGCACTTTTCACGGGCTGCGTGGGAGACGCCATGTTCCGCCACGTGAATTGGGCCACGGCTCGCGTGCTTCAACACAACGGGTGCGATGTTCACGTGCCGCCAACCCAAGCCTGTTGTGGCGCAATCCACTTCCATGCCGGTGCAAACGAACCGGCATGGCAACTCGCCGATACCAACCTCGCCGCTTTTGATCCCCAGCGGTTCGACGCCATCCTCAACAACATCGCCGGTTGCGGTTCGATGCTCAAAGAGTACGGCCACCACTGGCACGATTCGCAACAGCCCGCACGCGCGGCATGGGCTGCCAAAGTGCGCGACGTAAACGAATTCCTCGATCAATTAGGTCCAGAACGCCCGTGTGGTGAAATCCGCGCAGTGGCAACCTATCACGACCCCTGCCACTTGCTCCATGCCCAGAAAATTCACGATGCGCCGCGCCGCCTGTTGGCGTTAGTCCCCGGCCTTGAACTACGCGACTTGCCGGAGACCGAACTGTGTTGCGGAGCGGCCGGAACGTACAACTTGATGCAACCCGACATGTCTTCCCGCTTGAGCCGCCGAAAAATAGAGAACATTCGCCACACCCAGGCCCGGGTTGTCATCACCGCGAACGCCGGCTGTGCGCTGCAAATCGCTCGTGAAGCCCGCGAACAAGGCGAACGATTGGCCGTCGTCCACCCAATGGAAATTCTGGATTGGAGTTACCGCGGCATCACGCCCCGGTGGCAGTCAATCTCCTAGCCAACCAGTTTCGGCTAGGTGATCTTTTCATCGGCAACTCATTATGCTTTCTCAGCTTCCAGTGTTCGCCTGGCCCGCAAATGTATCGCGAAGAATATACGCGAACAATCCGCTTCCATACACAACGAAGAGAATGCTCAGCAACAACCACTCGCTGCTGCCCAGCAAGAAAATCCAACCACAGAGTGCAACTAAACTGGGGATCGGGTAGAGCCACATCTTAAAGGGCATCGCGTGTGCGCGAGAACGCCGCAATTCATGAAGAGCGAATATCTGACCGATGAATTGCAGCACAATGCGGACGACCACCGCCGCTGGCACGACGAGGTCGAGCGGAAGATAGCAAAACACCATCGTGATGCCACTCAGCAACGCCAATGCCGCCCAGGGGTAATGGCGTCGAGGATGGAGCGCCGAGAAAAAGGTAAAGAAATCGCCGTTTCTTGCCGCGGCGTAAAGAATTCGAGAGTATCCGAGTGTCATGGCAAAAACACTGGCCAAACAAGTCCAAATCACCAAAATTGTAAACAGCTTCGCAACCGTGTCTCCGCAAAGGTGCGTCATGAACGCCCCCGCAACATTCTTGTTCGCGGGGGACCCCGCAGCCACGATTTCCTGCCATGGTATCACCCCGATGAAAGACAAATTCATCAGCATATAAATCACGGCAACAAAGACGATCGAGAGAAGCACCGCGCGCGGGATCGTCTTGCTCGGGGCACGAACCTCTTCGCCCATGTGGCAAATATTGTAATATCCCAGGTAGTCGTAAACGGCCACTCCCATCGCGCCGCCAAGCCCCAGCATGAACTTCTTGTCCAGGTGAAAGGCTCCTTCGGGGAATTGGATGAGTGCGGGGTCGAAGTTCCACACACCGAGCGCGATAATCGTACCCACGGCAGCCAATACACCGACGATGATCATCGTAATGAGGCGGCCGAGTGAGTGAATCCGTTGGCAGCACGCCACGAAAACAATGGCAACCATCACACTGGCAGGCACGCCGAAGATCGCCGACTGCGGAAGGCCCCAATGCGCGAGCGTTGTTTCGGTCTCCGGCCATAACCACAGGGTGAACTGTGCCGCCGCGCGGTAACCCGAAGACAACTCAAGCGTTCCCCCAGCCAAGAATTGCCAAATGAACAGGAAAGGGAGAAACCTTCCCCACGAGGATCCTCGGAAGATCTCGCGAAGATAATGGTAGGTGCCCCCACTCCCAGGCAAGGCCGCGCCGAGTTCGGCCCAGACCAAGCCGTCGCACATCACAACGACCATGGCTATCAACCATCCGATCATACATTGCGGCCCGCCCATCGCCGCCAAGATGAGCGGCATCGTAAAGAATGGCCCCGCCCCCAGCATGTTGGCCACATTGAGCGACGTGGCATGGACGAGCGTCAATTCGCGGTCGAGGTGTGGCGTAGTGGATTCCTGCATCAA
>JADZFK010000128.1 GCA_020849945.1 Pirellulales bacterium
AACAGCAACGGCAACACCGCAATCATGAACAGTGTCCGCCGATCGCGCAGCTGATCGCGAATTTCGCGGGCATAGATCAAACGTATGTTGCGAAACGACATGAGGCTAGAAGGACTGAGGGAAGACGGAAGCGAAATAGCAATAAGGGAATGGCAAGCAGCGGAAGTTAGTGGAAAGGTTTTCGATTGGGACGATGCCGCGCACCGACGCTCCGCGCGGCGGTCGTGAACAACGATCGCTTAAATTCGATGAGGCCATTCGCCTCGCGGTTGCTAATCATCGTGGCCACATGGATTCATTTCACGATCGCGCGGCAACGATTCCGTGCGGGGTGTTTGTTGTGTGCCGAGAGATCAGTTGAAAAAACAGCTCTTCCAAGTCTCGCTCCGCGTGTCGATCGCGCAGCTCTTCCAGCGTCCCTTCCGCGAGGATCTGGCCACGATACATAATGGCGATGCGATCGCACAGCCTCTCCGCCTCGCGCATGATATGTGTGGAAAACACGATACATTTTCCTTGGTCGCGCAGCTCGGCCACGGTATCGAGCAGTGCCCGGGCCACAAGCACGTCCAGCCCCGTGGTTGCTTCGTCAAAAATGAGCACCGGCGGGTCATGCACAATGGCCCGAGCGATGGACACTTTCTGCTTCATGCCGGTCGACATCTTTGCGCCGAGCAGATCGCGGATGTCGCGCATCTGGAGTCGATCGAAGAGTAACTCCATGCGGTGGTGCAGTTCATCCTCTTCGAGTCCGTAAAGCCGCCCGAAATACTCGACCATCTCCCACGCGGTCATGCGGTCGTAAACGGCCGTATTCGCCGAGATGAAACCGATTTGATGCCGCACTAATTCAGGCTGGGTAACGCAATCGAAACCGCCTACACTCGCGCTGCCGCTGGTCGGTTGCAGCACGGTGGAGAGAATTCGTAACGCCGTCGTTTTCCCGGCGCCGTTGGGGCCGAGCAAACCATAGATTTGGCCTCGCGATGCGCTGAATGTCAGGTCCGCGAGCGCTAGTACTTCACCGCGCAGCAAGTCGGGGTAAGACTTCGTCAGTGATTGGACTTCAATCATCGCCCACGGAACTCCGTTCGAGACGAATGATGGCATGTTGCGCGGGCGATCTCAAATCGGCTTCCTCCCCTCCGTGGACAACACCCGTCTTACTGCTTAGCGACCTTGTAACGTGCTTCCACGGCGTTCCAATCAATAACGTTATAGAAAGCGGCCAGATAATCGGGTCGTCGATTCTGGTAAAGAAGATAATAAGCGTGTTCCCAAACATCCACCCCCAAGATCGGAGTCTTTCCGACCATGTAGGGATTGTCTTGATTGGGCGAGCTTTCCACGGCCAGCTTGCCGCCCTTATCGACACTTAACCAAGCCCAACCGCTGCCAAATCGCGTCATTCCTGCCTTGGTGAAGGCCTCCTTGAACTTCTCGAAACCGCCAAGTTCGCTTTCCACCGCTATTGCCAAATCGCCGCCTGGTTGGCCGCCGCCCTTCGGGCCCATGACCGTCCAGAACAGCGAGTGGTTTGCATGACCACCGCCGTTGTTCCGAACCGCTGTCCGAATATCCTCGGGCACCTTCTCGAGATTGCGGCACAAATCTTCAATACTTTGTTCGGGAAGCCCCTTCCCCTCGAGCGCGGCATTCAAATTGGTAACGTAGGCGTTGTGATGCTTACCATGATGGATTTCCATCGTCCGTGCATCAATATAAGGTTCGAGGGCATTGGTCGGGTAGGGCAGGGCAGGCAAGGAATAAGCCATGATCGCTCTCCTATTTAACGTGAAAGCAAGTGTGAGATCGATTCTTCATCTTCTTGCTAAGATATCGATCGGCCGACCGTTTGACAACCGACCACGCACGCCACGCAGGGCCGATCAGTTATCCATGTTCGGGACAGCGAGGACTCACTAACCCGAAGCGTCAGCGAGGGAAAGTGTGCTTTTTCCCACGCTGACGCTTCGGGCTGGTTTCCGATACACTCGCCCAATATGAATAAATGATTGGCCCTGGGCAAGGATTCCAAGCCAGCCGCGATGCACCGGACCCCTGCAGCTTAACGGATCAAGCACAGCCCACAGAAAAGCAGCGTTCGACCTACTCGGCCGAGGCAGGCTCTGTGCTGGCGGGTTCCCGCTCTTCCTGGTTATCCTCGTACGCCATGAGATACGCCTTCAAGCTGGCGAGCAAGCGGCGGGCCTTGACAACGGTGGCCTCTCGTCTTCGATCGCGATCGCGCTGTGGGCTTATTACCACCTTCACTTGTGTTTCCACGATGTTTCCCGCGGCCACCCCTAGATTATAAGACCGCTCGGTCCGCCGAGCGGAAAGCGTAAGATGAACGGCGAAAGTGACCGGTCGATCGGTTGACCTGCGGTTCGAGACCGTATCGCAAACCGTAAGCAGCAACTCGTTCTCTTCGGCTTGGACGATCTTGGCATTGTGATCGGAAATGAAGCCTCGCAGTTTTTGAATTGCTATGTCGATCGGCACCATCGAAACGAGACTGGCCTCCACGAGCGAGCTGCCCCGGAAGGTCTGGAATGGCCACCAACTACGGCGAGTTTTTTCATCTGCCATACCGTCTCCCAATTGAACGACTTGGTTACGCCCTTGGTCTTTGGCTTGCAGCAAGGCGCGATCGGCCCGCCGCAAGAAAGATTCCGGCGTATCGCCCGTTTGTAGTTCGGTTACGCCGAAGCTAGCCGTGAACGATTCGTTCCCCAAGCATTTGTGTTTCACTTCCGCCAATCCCTTGCGGATTGTTTCCGCTTTTCTCGCTGCCGCCGCGTTCGTGCAATTGGCACACAAGATGACGAATTCCTCGCCCCCGTATCGTGCCACCAAATCGCCGGTACGGCAGAGTGTTTTGAGCAGTGAAGCAAAGGTGATGATCGCCGTATCGCCGGCCTGGTGGCCGTGGGTGTCGTTGATGAGCTTGAAATGGTCGATGTCGCACATGATCAGGCTACAAGGCATGTGCGACTCGAAGTGGGCCGTCACAAAATGCTCGAGCATCCGGTCGAACTCGGCTCGATTCGACACTTGCGTCATGGGGTCCTTAGCCGCCTGGGCATGCAGTGCCTGGCATCTTTCTTCCAGCGAGGTTTCCGAGGAAGCGTCGTGCAGAAGAAGCGTCGCGCCATGAATTAGGCCATCGGTACCTCGCACCGGAATCGCCTGCAGGTTGACGGCGATCTGCTGCCCATGCCGCCCCATGATCTTCACTCGCCCCAGCCACTGCACGCCCGAGGCGATCGCCCGCGCAACCGGGCATTCGTCGATCTTCAGCAGGCGGTCGTGTTCGTTGCGCATATCCATCAAACTGGGCAGAAGCGTTCGGCCGTGTGCCGCTTCGCTGCTGACGCCCGTGAGCCGTTCCACGCCTGTGTTCCACAACAGAATCTTCGATTGGCTATCGACGAACACAACGCCATCGTGCATGTTCTCGATGAGTTTCATCTCGAATAGCGATGTTCCGATCTCGGTTCGAGCCGAAGGAGACACTTCATACGGCTTGTGCGCTGTCATCGTCCAGGGCACGAACAGAGGTTCCTTCTTCAACCCTTGCAACCAATGCCGGGCTAGCTTGTCGGTCAACAGCTCTTGGCTTTGGGAAAAGAACTCTTGAAACTTCCGTACAAGCTCGGGGTCAAACTGCCTTCCCGCGCACGCGAACAACTCGGCCAAGGCTCGTTCCCGCGAGCGGGCAGGCCGGTAAATCTGCTCGGTCGTCATCGAGTCGAAGGCGTCCACGATCGCCAACATCCGCGAACCGAGCGGCAAGTTCTCGCCAGAACGATCTTGCTCGCGCCCCTTGCCGTGGAACCACACCCGGCCGTAGCGAACCAGGTCGAGCACCGCGGCAGAGGCGCCGCTGCTGGCAAGCACCTCGACCGAGAGATCAATGTGCTTCGCCATTTGCGCCGCTTCTTCCGGAGAAAGGCGGCCTGGCTTCAGCAGTATTGCATCGGGAATGCCGATCTTGCCAATGTCGTGAAGCAGCGCCGCAACTTCCAGCTCGTCTCGATCCTTCTCCTCAAGTTGCAGGAAGGCCGCCCAAGAGCTGCAACCCAAGGCAACCCGCAACGAATGCGATGCCGTTGGCGGATGCTTGGCACGCAAGGCCGCAAACAGGCCGCTCGCCATTCCAAGCCGCGCGCGAGCCAGCTTCCCTTCCGGACTTCTTGCACTTCGCTCCGTGGCGGAAAGACCGCATTCCGCCGCCGCTTCATCGAGCGATTGCAGCAGTTCATTTACGGTGTCCGCGGAAACGACTCGCGGTCCGGTCGCTCGGGGCTTTGGCGATGAAGCAAGCCCTCTCTCCAGAGGGTTGCCCAACGTCGTCGATTCAACAATCTCGGCCATCCGAATGTCTCGCGGGGAGTATCAAGTTGCAGGGGGCGAATGTGAAAACTCCGCGATCTATCAAGCCTGTCGAAAGGCTTGATAGGGAAGTTCTCGGCGAGCTACCGAGGACTGCGCAGCCAATGAGTCTTGGTCCCCTGTTGGGCAGGCGCGATGCACGGCATCGCGGGGATCACGCGCTGCGGAAGCCTCATAAAAAAGGCTAGGTTATGAACCGCGAACGGGAGCCAAAAATAAGCCTTTTTTGGAGCCTATCCGAGCTCCCTCTCCCTTTGGGAGAGGCAGGTTGCTCGAAACTCGCCGTGGCGAGCAGACGATGCCTGGTTTACCGGAGCGGTTTGCCCCTCACCCCAACCCTCTCCCGGTGGGAGAGGGAGTATTCCGGATAGGCTCTGCCAACTGACACCGATTCTCCGATCCATGCTAGCAGCGATCCGGGTGGTAGAGTCTCCGTAATCCGCACCACCCGCAGCTTGATCTCGCGGAATCAGTTGCAAGCATTATCTTGCCGATTGGGATTATGCGCCTCGTGCCGAATAGTGCGATTATCGTTGATGGCACGCTCGCATGGGCCCGCTTCGTGGCCCTTGGTTTTTCTTCCTTCACTTCGCCGGGAAAGGATGCCCGGACTGAGATGGATCTTGTATGGTGAACTTCCCCGGACGTGATCGACGCCGGAGAGTGCTCAAGGATGAGGTGCTCTCGGCAACCAGCAACCGCGCGGCATCCGCCGAAACCCGCGAAGCGGACGACGACGCCCCACGGTACAGCGATGCGGCAGCCGTCGAAAACCACCCGCAAATCACGGACTTCATCCCACGACGTTACCGAACGATCGCCACCTTGGTGCTGTTCGGCGTGGGAACCACCGGCTCGTTGGCGGCTCTCGACTACTTGGCGGTCCCTATCGCTACGGCCGTTGGATTGCGCTCGACGGCGGTTTTCGACCTTTCCGCCACGGGTAGCATCGTTACTTGGCTTTCCGCTGTGGTGCTGGCTCTGGCCAGTGCCGTTTGTCTCTTGACCTACTCCATCCGCCGCCATCGCATCGACGATTTTCGCGGCCGATATCGAGTTTGGCGAAACGCCGCGCTCGTGTGTCTGCTCCTGAGCGCCAATAGCGTTGTCGGTTTCCACCAAGTTCTGGCCGATGCCCTGAGCCATCTCACCGGTTTGTCGGCTTTGCGTGAAGGGGCTATCTGGTGGATCGCATTGGCAGGCATCCCCATGACGTGGGTTGCCCTTCGCACCGTGGTCGATGTGCTGGAGTGCCGACTGGCCGCGGGGATGCTGCTTGCCGCGGAAACTTGCTACACACTCTCGGCGGCCACGTTCCTCGGTTTGTTTCGGGCGGCAGATCCGCGCATCGATTCGATCATCACGGGAACGTCGCTGTTGCTAGGCCACTGGTTGGCCTTGGCGGCCTCGATCGCTTACGCTCGCCACGTCATTCTCGATGCCCAAGGGTTGATCCCCATTCGTCGCCGAACCGTGGCAGCGAAGACTCGCGTCGAACCTCGTGCCGAAAAAATCGCCGATACACCATCTTCTTCGGCAACGAAGGCAGCTCCCTCGGCCTCATCCACGCTCACAACCATGAAGAGCTTCATCCAAGCCAACAAGAGTACCGAAGATACGGATCGGTGGGTGGATGGCCGCACCCAAAGCGATCGTTACGACCACGACGATGACGAAGAAAGCGAATCGTCGGAGGGGGATCGCAAGTTGAGCAAAGCCGATCGCAAACGCCTCCGCAAGCTCAAAACCCAAGGCCGCGCGGCTTGAGGCAGGATCGCTCCTCAACGGCATCCCCCCGCACGACACGGCATTTTATGTATCGCCTTCCCGCCCGTTCATAAGGTATCTTGTCATAAGGTGCCTTGGGCCAGGGGCATTGCCAGAAACACAACCCCGCGACACGTGGCAGCCTCGCCGCCCCCCTCGGCTACTGCCACACCCGGTAGGTTGGCCTTGTGTTTTTCGTTCGGTGATTCTCCGTCACCACCTTCGCCGTCTCCACACTCTTTCGCATCCCAATTCCCTCCGCCATGTCGATCCGCACGCGATTCGCTCCCAGCCCCACCGGCTACTTGCACATCGGCGGCGTGCGAACCGCGCTGTTTAATTGGTTGTTTGCCAAAGGGCGAGGGGGACAGTTCATCCTGCGGATCGACGACACCGATGCCCAACGCAATGTCGAGGAAGCTCTTGCACCAATCTTGCACGGCCTGAAGTGGGTCGGCCTCGAATGGGACGAAGGTCCTGAAGTCGGCGGCCCCTGCGGACCGTACTACCAATCGCAGCGGCTCGATCGTT
Source organism: Pirellulales bacterium (assembly GCA_020849945.1). GTDB lineage: Bacteria > Planctomycetota > Planctomycetia > Pirellulales > Lacipirellulaceae > JABDGM01. Next base: position 6,697 of record JADZFK010000128.1, read on the forward strand.
ACCAGGCGGCCGTCCGGCATTTGCTCGAATGCGGCGCGGCCTATCGCGATTTTGCCACCCCCGACGAACTGCAAGCGGAACGCGAAGCCGCCCAAGCAGCAGGCAGACCGTTCGTGTACAGCCGCCGTTGGCGGGCTGAAACCGAGGCGGACGCCGATCGCTTGAAAGCCCAGGGACGCCAAGGCGTCGTGCGACTTCTTATGCCACGCGAAGGGCAATTCGTCCTCCACGACCTGATCCGTGGCGAAGTTCGCATCGATTGGGCCAGCGAACAAGACCACGTCATCCAACGCGCCGATGGCTCCTGCCTTTACCACCTCGCCACCGTGGTCGATGACCACGACATGCGCATCTCGCACGTCATCCGCGCCGAAGAGCATCTTTCCAACACGGCCAGGCAGGTGTTCATGTTCGAGCGACTCGGCTACTCGTTGCCCCAGTTCGGACACCTGCCCTATGTTGCCGAACCCGGAAGTAAAACGAAGCTGAGCAAACGCAAGTTGGAGAAGTACCTCAAGAATCGCGACTTCGCACAACTCATGGAACACGGCCAATCGATCGCCCGGCGGCTCGGCCTCGTGGTGACGGCCGATACGTTCAACCCGGTCATCGTCGATTTCTACGAACAGGTTGGCTATCTCCCCGATGCGCTCGTCAACTACCTGCTGCTTCTCGGTTGGTCATTGGATGACAAAACCGAAGACTTCACACGCGAAGAAATGCTCCGCCATTTCTCGTTGGAACGCGTCAATAAAGCCCCCGCCAGTTTCGATTGCGAGAAGCTGCTCGCCTTCCAAACCCGTTCGATGCAGCGGTTGCCGCTCAAGCAGCGTGTGGCGCTTGTCGTGCCGTTCTTGCGGCAGGCCGGTTTGGTTACCACCCCACCACCGTGCGAAACGGCTCCCTACGTTTCTCGAATTCTCGAAGCTGCCGGCGACCGCGTGAAGGTTGCCGGCGACATCCTCGATTTCGACGACTTCTTTCGCCCCGATTCCGCGCTCGTCTTCGACGAACCCACGCTTGACAAACGGCTCCGCAAACCGGCCGGCGCCCGTGCCTTGCTCGAAAAATACCGCGATGCCCTGGCCCAGGTCGAGCCATTTGAGCCTTCGCGGCTCGAATCGCTCACGCACTCGTTTGTCGAGGAAAACGGCATCAAAATTGGCGATATCGTCCATGCCGTGCGTGTGGCAATTACGGGGAAGGCCGTGGGGTTCGGCTTGTTTGATACCCTGGCTATTCTCGGCCAACAACGCTCGCTCGCCCGAATCGCAAGGGCCCTTGAAATTACGGCCTGATGCCGTACATTAGGGGGGAACAAAGCCACTACTCCGTGCTTTGTCCTTTTCGTCCCCCTTTGCGCTCACGTGCCCATGTCTCTCGGCTCGCCCAAGTTAGCGCGGCGCGAACAAGCGATTGAAGCGGCCCGGCGGCGGCTCGAACGCCTCGAGATCGAAACGCATCGAATCAAAGCCGACCTGGCCAGGCTCGAAGCCGACTACGAAGACGACGTTGCGGATGCACTCACACGCAAACTGCGCAGGCGAAGTCGTGCCGACTGCGAAGACCGTGTCGATGAGGCGGAAGGCCTTTCTCCCGCTTTCGATTTCCGCAACGCAACAAGCTATTATGCCGACGAGGTTGCCGAAGTGTCGGCTCTAGGCCGGCACGAATCCTCCCCCACGCATCCGCTCCTTGGTGTCTCGGCGGGCAAGAAACCGTCCGAAAAACGAGCCGATCGACGACCACGCGTGCGGAAGGAGTCGATGCCGACGATCTTACTTGGGGAAGATTCCCCTGTGAGTTCCGTGCGGCCCTCGGGGCAGGTCGACAAACGATCTCCATTTCGCCGCAAAGCGATGCCGTTGGCGTTGAGCCTCGCCGTTCACTCGGCGGTGTTGCTGCTGTGCGTTTCCGCCACGTATGTGACATTGGTTCAAGCGGAAGTTCCCCTGCTTGCAAGCCCCACGTTCGACGACGACTTCATTCCCGCCCCCATGGAGGAGGTGAAGATCGAACCAACGAAATTCAAGGATGAAACGCTCGGAAATCCCTCCGCGCTCGAACAGGAGTTCAACCTGGCGGATTTCTCAACAACCGAATTTCTGCCGACTGAACTCGGCACGGGAAGCAACGCCACCGGGGAGGTCGGCACACTAGACGCCTTGCCCGGCGACCTAGGAACGTTGATGAGCGGTGCGGGCAAACCCGCAAAGAAAAAAAACAGTGTGGACCTGGGAGTTGCCCTGTTCTTCGGCGCTCGTTCTCAAGGCGACCGCTTCGTGTTCGTGATCGACAACTCCAGCAGCATGAAAGGCGGCCGGCTCGAAATGGCCCGAGCCGAACTGCTACGCGCCGTTCAGGCCCTCTCGCCAAAGCAATCGTTCTACGTAATCTTCGTGAGCGATCGGACCTACCCCATGTTCTACCCGAACGCCGAGCCAGAACTGGTGCCCGCCACGCCCGCCAACATTCAGCGACTTGCCGCGTGGGCACCCAATGCCATGCTGGCCTCTGGTAAGAGCCGCGAGCTGATTCAAGCAATGGATACCGCCGCCGCTTTGCGGCCCGACGCCGTGTATCTGCTCTGGGACGGCGACATGCGCTACAGCGAAAAAGTCCGTCTCGACGTTATGACCCATCTCACGGCCCCAAACCAGTGGAACTTTGTCGTCCACACGATCGGCATGGGCGTCTCCACCGCCGAGAGCGAACAGAACCTCACCGCCATCGCGCAAGCGCATCGAGGCACGTACCGCCGTATTCCCGTACCCCCAACGCGGTAACCCTTTTCCATTGCCGCTTGCCGCGTGTTTTCGTTACACTTGCCTAGATGGGCCACGACCATCACCACCCCACCGAATCATCGAGCGACCAACGGCTCTTCTTTTCCCTTGGGCTTAACCTGCTGCTCACTCTTTTCGAGGTCGTCGCCGGCATTTTGGCCGGAAGCCTGGCCCTGCTGGCCGATGCCCTGCACAACCTTAGCGATTGCGGCACCTTCGTTATCGCTCTCATTGCCCGCCGCGTCGGACGACTCCCCTCGGATGATCGCCGCACGTTCGGCTACCGCCGCGCCGAAATCGTCGGGGCACTCATCAACCTCACCGTGCTTGCTGTCACAAGCGTCTACCTCGGCTACGAGGCCTTCAAACGGCTGCTCCTTGCGCAGCATGAAGTCAACGGTCGAATCATCATTGTTGCCGCTGCCGTCGCCCTCGCCGTAAACGTTACCACGACCTTGCTCCTGCACGCCCTTTCCCGAACGAACATGAACGTGCGGGCGGCCTACCTGCACAACCTCGGCGACTCCTTGTCGTCGCTAGGAGTCATCGTCGCCGGTGCAATCATCTTGAAATGGGGCCTCACGTGGGTCGATGCGATCGCGTCGCTTATCGTTTCTCTGTTCATCATTTGGCAAGCACTACCACACCTGCGAGAGGCCATTCACATCTTGCTGGAAGGCGCGCCAGACGAAATCTCGCTCGATGCCTTGTCGGAGGAAATGCAAGCCGTCTCCGGCGTGGTCGAAGTTCATCACCTCCACCTTTGGGAGATCGGCGAACACGACTGGGTACTGGAAAGCCCATGTCGTCGTCGATGGCAATCACGACGAGCGTTGGCCAAGTATCAAACGCGAACTGAAACAGCGACTTGCCGATCGGTTTCAGATCCACCACTCGACGCTCGAACTCGAATCGCCAGGTGAGTCTCAGTGCTTGCCGTGCCCACGCGGTAACTGCAAGCATTAATACCGGCGATACCATCGAACCGGCTTTATCACAATACCGGCGATACCATCGCCGGCTTTATCACAATACCGGCGATGGTATCGCCGCCCCCCACAAAGCCGGCGATGGTATCGCCGGTCTTCTCGGCATCGCTGCCTCGGTGCCAGCACTCACCCTTGCGAACCCACGTCCCATTCAAGTCTAAGGGTTATAACGGCCGACACCATAAAGAAGAAGCGTACGCTTGCGCAAACTCTTCAAGCTTCCTCACGAATTGGGCTCGTTATGGCCTCCAACGAAGACATGTCCTCGACCCTTAACCGCCTGGCTGGCGGCCTCATCAACGCCATCCTCGGCGCACTGATTCTGTGGGTTGGCCAAACCACCTTTCGCCACGCAGGCGTTCTTGCCGGGGTCGACGAAAAAATCAAAGGCATCGAACAGCAATTCATCGAAGTCGACAAACGCCAGGAAAGCATGCGTAAGTGGCTCGAAAACGTCGTCACCGATATGAAAGACAGTACTCGAGCCCAGTTCACCGCCAAAGATGGCGACAAACTCGTTTCGCAAGTTCGCGTTGCCGAACAGTTCACGGCCGACTTGGAACGCAGAATGACTGCGCGCATCAGCGAGCTGGAACTCAAGCTCGCCACACTCTCGACGCAGCATCAAGACTCGCAGGAAGTGGCGGCACTCAAGACGGAGATCGCTCAACTTCGCAGCGATTGGACTCGCGCCGCGGTGGCCCAAGAGGTGCAATACCAACAGCAGTTTCAGTCGGCCGACCGATTTGCCCGCGGCACCTCGCCCGTCTTCCTGCCCCCTGTCGATAACCGCCGCTAGCTCTCTTCGCCGGGTGGATTTTCCCCACCGCGATCTCGATTCCGATTGCGATTCCCGCGGCGACTTTCACCTTCCGAGCCTGTGTTGTTCGGTTGCGGTTCCGGTCGATTGCCGAGCCACGACTTGCCGACAGCTTTGTCGAGCGTCTTCTGAATCGACTCGGCCGGCACATTTCCGCCGAGCCGAAGCACTTGCACCGTCGTCTTGGGTGATGCCTGCTCATCCAACTCCTGAACCAACCGCACAATGTCGTCGAAAATGGCTTTCTGCGCCGAAATGACCAACACCCCCGAAACGTCATCCGCCCCTAGTGAAAGCGCGCCATCGAAGCCAATCTTTACCGGAGACTGCCGATCGTTGCTGCTCCCGGTGCTGCTGGGGCCGCCAAAGCTGAGCACCGTCATCCGTTCGACACCAGACCGCTCTTCACGCTTGTCGCCGCGGTCGAATTCTTTGTCACGCGAACTGAGCAAGTCGCGATACACTTCTTTCACCGCCGCTGCGATGACCGAGGGCCGCGAATACTTGATCTTGATCGCCGCCGTCATCCGAATTTCAACCGAGTCCGACTTCGTCGGTTTGTCGAACTCTTGGATCAGCTGTTCGATCTCGGCAAGCTGGGTAGCCGAGGCATTTGCCACCAGAATGCTATTGCTGGGCCGATCGTACGTGATCATTAACTTTCGACGCTTCGCCAATCCCGTGCCCCCCTCCTTATCGCCGCCGGTCGGAACCCAGTAGCCATTCCAATCGCGAATATAACCTTCAGCCTTTCCTTCGATCTCGTCCTCAAAAAAGTCGGTAAGGTCATACCACATTTCGGAAGCGCGAATGTATTTGCATTGAAAAATGCGAAACCGCTTCTGCGGTGGTGAAAGTGCCTCAATCATTTCTTCCAACCGATCGAGTGCCGCCGAATCGGTCGAGCTCAGCACAAGCCGGCCGTCTTCGGTCACGGTGATGGTCACCGGAGGGCCGCTCTCGCCGCGCTTGAGCGTTGGCGGAACCGTTGGCGATGCGACTGCGGTTTCTCCGCCGCGATTCTCCGCCGCCTCCAACTGGGCGTACCGAGCCGCGATTCGTGTTGCCGCATCCGCGCTCGTGGCTCGGTCGGCCGCCGGTTCTGCCTTGCCTTCCGGCTTCGCATCGCGGTCTTGCGACGGAGGGGCCTCCTCGGCCTCACCCGCTTTGTTAGCATTTGTCGGCGGTGAATGAATAATCAACTCATTGCCGCCCGCCGCTGGCCATGCGGCTCGCACCTTCTCCAAAATCGCCGCCGTTTCATTGCTGTCCGCCGGCGAAATCGTGCGAATTGGCCGCGGGCTCGGCTGGCCGCTCGGGATCTCGCCTAACTTCTCCAGTAGCTCGCGCACTCGCTTCATCTCGGCCTCATTCGCCCACATCAGTAGCCGGTTGTGATCGATATCGGCATCCACGCCAAAACCCCTCACAACTTGCTTCTTGCGGTCGGGCCGATGATCCCACGGATCCCAATCCCACGGATTGCGGAACTGGTCACGGTCTTCCTTCTCCTCGCTCTGCTGCCCCATGAGTTTGTTGATGGAAGCGGCCACCGCATCGGCCGGAAGCCGACGAAGTGCAATCACTTCAAATTGCCGCCCCGATCCGTCGAACTGGTCGATGAGGCTATTGATGCGGGCATGATCGGCTTCCGTTGCCATGGCGAACAGCGTGCGGCTTTCGTCATCGACCTTCAACTCGGCCGTGGGGCTTAGGCCGCCAATCTCCTCGAGCGTCGCCAGAAACTTCCCGGGATCTAGCGTCGTCAGCGGATACTTCTTCATGGTCCGCTGGCCGGCACTCTCGGCATTCGTCTCATCGGCTGCGCCGCCAAACGGCACATCCAAGTACGAAATCGTTTGTTCGATGATCTTCAGTTGTTCCAGGGGTGCGTTGGCCAGTATGCTGTTGCGCTGCCGATTGTATGCCAGATACACGGGCGGCCCATCCTTCTTCAGCATCTTCGATACGTCGGTGCCACGTTGCTGCATCTGGGCCAGCATCTGCATCTTCTGTTGCTGAATCTGCAAGTCCATCTGCGATGGCCGCGATTTCGGGTCCATCCCCAGCACCACGTATAAAATATCGATTACCTTCTCTGGCCGCGTATACTTCAGCACGTATTCCTTTGGCACGATCCGCCCGTCGACCACCATCCGCTCTTGGTTCAATAGCTCGCTCACCATCCGCAGGTTGGCCACCGTATCGAGCACGAGAAGCCGATTCGACGACACCAGCGGAAAGACCTTGGCCGTCGGGTTGAGCACCTGCTTCACGTCGTTCTTCGCCTTCTCCAACTCCATGCCCTTCGGCAACTCGAACGATACCTTGGCCAGATCGTACGGCTTAAGGTCGTAGAGTTGATCCTCACTGGCCCGGCTCACCAGGCTAGGATCGAGCTTGTCCAACTTGAAAACGCTCAAAATGCCGCCCGACTGAATCGAAATGTAACCACGAGAAAGCAAATGCCGGTTGACGAGGTCGCGCACTTCGTCGAGCGTGTAAGGCCGCTGCGTGGTGAGGTTCAAGTAGTCGTTGGGCAGCTCCTGCCAATCGAGACTGCATTTGGAAACGGTCGCCAGCCATTGAAGCACGTCGGGCCACGGCTGACCAATAAAACTAAACGCCGGTACACGCCCCTGCTCATCGAGTTTCACCTCGAACTCTCGTGGGTCGGGAACCCGCGGCGGCTTCTCGGGCCTGGCGATCGATTTTGACGGCTCGTCCTTCTTCGCTTCGCCACCCTCACCCTCTTTCTTCTTCCCCGGCTGACCTTCGCCCGGCTTACCCGACTGAGTCGGTTGACCCGCCACGCCTGGCGGCGCACCCGGCGGCCCACCCGGCCCCATGCCCGGCGGAAACCCACCATGCTGCCTCATCTCCTCGACCTGTTCCGGTGAAAGCTGGACTTGCTGACCACCGGGCCCAGAATTGATGACTTGCTCTTCTTGCCCATGCACTTCAGCCCAAGTCCCGCCGAATGCAACGGCAAGCGTACAGACCACACCGTACAACGGCGACAAGAACCGGCACCGGCAGAAACGTTGCAAGAACATATGCCCAGCCCAATAGCGAAAAGATGCTCTCTCTCGTGCCTCACGGGCACGACTCTCTATCCGCCAACATTATAGGTGGCTGGCTCGGAAATCACAAACTTGGGGGGGATGCCTTTAGGGCCGATCATTTATTCAAATTGGGCGAGTGGTTTGGAAACCAGCCCGAAGCGTCAGCGAGGGAAAAAGCACACATTCCCTCGCTGACGCTTCGGGTTCGTGAGTCCTCGCTGTCCCGAACATGAATAACGGATCGGCCCTGAAAGGATGCCTTGTATTTCCCAAAAAAAATGGGTTATCCACTTGCCAACTTTGCCAGCACGGCCTCGGTGAACTCCCGGGTGGTTGCACGGCCGCCAAGGTCCCCAGTGCGTATCTTGCTCTCGGAAAACACCTTCCGGATGGCATTCTCCAAGCGGTCGGCCGCCTCGCGCTCGCCCAAGTACCGCAGCATCAGCACGGCGCTAAGCATCAGCGCCGTCGGATTCGCAATGCCCTTGCCAGCGATATCGGGTGCCGAACCATGCACGGCTTCGAACACGGCGATTCCCTCGCCCACGTTGGCACTCGGCGCCAGCCCCAAGCCGCCCACGAGGCCAGCAGTCAGGTCGGAAACAATGTCGCCAAAAAGGTTTTCCATCACCATCACGTCGAAGGCATGGGGATTGATGACGAGCTTCATCGCCGTGGCATCGATGATGCAATCGTCGAAAGCAATCTCGGGAAATCCTTCCGCTACCTTGCGACAAGTACGCAAGAACAGGCCGTCGCTCAGCTTCAGAATGTTCGCCTTGTGGACGCAGGTAACGCGTTTTCGCCCCTGTTGCCTCGCCGTTTCAAATGCGAATCGGGCGATCCGCTGCGAAGCCTGCTCGGTCACCACTCGCAAGCTCTCCACCACTCCCGGAACGACTTCGTGCTCCAGCCCGCTGTAGAGCCCTTCCGTATTTTCTCGGACAACAATCAAATCAACTTGGTCGTACCGCGACGGGACACCTGGCAACGACCGGGCAGGGCGGTAGTTGGCAAACAGATGCAGCTTTTGCCGAAGCTCGACGTTGACGCTCCGAAACCCCGTACCGCTCGGCGTTGCCGTGGGGCCTTTCAAGGTCGCGTGCGAAGACCGAATGGCTTCAAGCGTGGCGGGCGGAAGAGGTGTTCCCAACTCATCGAGCGCCGTTTGGCCCGCCAAGTGCCGCTCCCATTCCACCTGCAGCCCTGTTGCTTCTACGACTCGTTGCGCAGCCTCGGCAACTTCCGGTCCTATGCCATCCCCGGGGACGAGCGTTATTCGATAGGTCATCTTTCCTCGAGATCGTCTTGATCATCTGGAAGCTGCCGACAGGCAGCCTCGCAAAAAACTCCTTGGCAGAACTCTTCCAAGTGGGTCCCGCGAGCCGAGCGGGACATGGAACTTACAACTCCGTATCCTCTTTCACGACATGTACCGCCCGGTCCGCGGCACGTAACTTCTTGGCCCAACGTGACGTACGGATTGGGCATGCCCACCTGGAAAACCCAATTCAGTACAACAGGTATCGCCAGTTTAAGAATTACGGTTCCAGAGCTGCCTGAGCCGCCGCGCGAACGATGGGGCTGCTATCTTTGTCGGCAACCTGCTGTAGGGCCGTGCGGGCCGACTTTGCGGCTGCTCCCAAATCGGCTAGCGCGGAAATCGACTCCAGCCTCGTTTGTTCTTCGCGGTTTGAAAGGCACTTCGTAAGCTTCACCACGACGGCTTCCATCACGGCCTTGTCTTCCGACGCAATACGCGCCAAAGCCCATGCCGCCGCGTTCGCGTCGAACGAGTCGTCCGCCGCCATCTTTTCCAGCAGCGGTTTCACCGCCGCTTGTGCGGGCCGGCCAATTTTTCGTAACGCAAACAGCGCGCTCTCGCGCTCGCCGGCATCCTTGCTCGAAAGCGATTTTACCAGCAGTTCGGTCGCCGGGGCGGCCGCCGGGCCTATCGCCCCCAAGGCCAATTGAATCTCCGTAAGTAACTTCGCATCGGCTCCTTGGGCCGCTTCCATGAGCGGCTTCACCGATCCCGACGCCTTCGGCCCCAACTTGGCAATCACCCGCACCGCTGCCAGTCGAAGTCGGGGCATCTTCAGCCCCAGGTTGACGCGCGGTACGACCGACTCTCCCAAGCTTGCAATGGCCTCGACCGCATTGGCTTGGACATCCGGATTCGAATCATTCATCAACGCAACAAAGTGGGGTGCGATCACTTCCGGCGGTGCCGCCAGCGATTGAAGGCATTTTGCTGCGGCTGTCCGAATTTCCTCGCGATCGCTTCTCAAGCCCTGCACCAACTTCTCAATGGCCCTCTGTCGGGCCACTGCATCGCCAGGCTGAGCCTTCGCCAACGCCCAGGTTGCAATCATTTGCAGGAATGGATCGCTCTTGCGCGCCGCCGCTTTCAGTGGATCGAGGCTCGCTTGGCCGCCAATCGAACCCAACGCATAAGCCGCCGCCACCGGCACCGTTTCATCCGACGAATGTTCCAGCAGTTCGCTTATCTGCGGCGCTGCAGATTCCGCCGCCGGCCCGATACTCGCCAAGGCCAAGAGCGTCTGAATCAACATGTGCGAATGCTTTGTTTTGCCAAGGATCGCCGTCAATTCGGGCACGGTCCCGGCAGCGTCCGGACCAATCTGCTCGATTGCGGCGCAGGCCAGATAAGCCGTTTCCGGGTGCGTCAACGCTTCCTTCAGGAAGGGTACCGCCTCGGTGCCATGCTCTACGATAACTTCGAGCGCGTGCAGGGTTACGGCCTGGTCCTTCGATCGAATCGCTTTGGAAAGAACCTCGGCAACCCGCTTTGGGCCTGGTTTCAGCCTTCGAATGGCCGCCACGGCCGCCCGGGCCACGCGGGCATCGGCATTCGTGGCGGCATCCACCAATGCACCCACGATGGGTTCCGAACGATCACCCAATTTCCCTAGTGCCACGACCGCATGGTATTGGACGATCGGGTCCTTGTCCTTAAGCAGTTTGAGAATGGCCGCGCCCGACGACTTCGCCTGCTCGCCATATTCGCCGAGCGAACGGGCCGAACGCCAACGCACTTGCACATCGGTATCACTTAAAAGTTTGCTTAACTCGGGCACGACTAACACAGCGTCGGCGTGCAGTTCCCCCAAGTCATCGATGGCCGTATACCGCTCCTCGGCAGGGCCACTCGTCGCGAGCTTGATCAATTCGGCAGGGCCACGAGGCTCGGCTGCAAAAGTCCGCGGCACGATCGTCGTCGCGACTATCAGCATGACCGCCATACCAGGGCGAAGCGAGGGAGTAGTGTTGTTTCGCATGAATTCAGCGCCTTCAGCTTGGATCTAGAAGCGAGAAGAAATCCTGTCGGTGGACGAATTCTGGGGTAGGCTCTAACTCAAATTGTCGTCCAATTCACGGTTGAGCTTCAAAATGAACCGGATCATCTGGCTCAGCACCGGAGCCGGATAAACTTCCTTTTGCTTGGAAAGCATGTCTCGCCAACCTTTGCTAGCCGCCGCGGCCTGCATGTATTGATCGCCGGTTAGCGCGCCGTTGTACGCTCGCTGCCGGAACAATTCGTCCAACGTCTTGCGGTACGTGTCGTACTGAGATTGTTCTAAAACCTTGAGCCAGTTGATCGCGCCCGTCGTTCGATCGAATTCCTCGGAACTCAAGTTCCCCAGCCCGTGCCGAGACATATAGGCCTCGCGCCGCCGGTCGGTCTCGGCCAGCTTCTGCTGTACCCGTTCGTGATAGATGTCCTTCTGTTCCCAAAAGGCATTGACCGACTTCGTGCTGTTATCAATGGCCTTCGAATACGCATCTTGGTTGTTGATCCGCGCTTGCGAATTCGATAGGTTCCGCTGGCCAGAGGCTTGAAGCACGTTCGCTACGCCGTTGGCGTACCCCTCGGCAGCCGTCGAGGCACTGTTATAAATGACCTGGCCCGTCAGTGCGGATGCACCAACAAAAAGCACACAAAGAACGCCAAGTGGAACGTATTTCATGATTCGTTCACCTTTCTAAATAGGCGAATGCGGTTAGCCGAAACTTCAATGTAGCCAATCGTGAGCGAATTTCCATCGGTTCGTAACTGAAAACCGGGAAAAACACACTTTTCTCGCCTGGTTGTCCTTTCTTTCAAGAGCGACCACAGAGGCTTGCCGAGCCGGGACGGCTCGGCTATTTATTGGTTTGCTGAGCCGAGACGGCTCGGCTATCTGGGCTGCCTGCTCTTCCGCAAGGGTGCCCACAGATATCGATACGATAACCCCATCAAGATGAACCCGCCACCGAGAAGCGTCCACCACGCCGGGCGATCGCCCCACGCCAAAAAGACCCAAACTGGGTTCAGCAGCGGTTCCACCAGCCCGATGGCAGTCGCTTCGTGGCCAGGAATGCTCTTCAGGCTACGCGCAAACAACACGTAGGGCAGTGCCATCTGAAACGCGCCCAAAGCTGCAAGGAGCAACCATTGCAGACCAGCCGGTAGCTCCCCACCGCGCAACGCAACCGGTGCCAATACCAGAACGGTCACCAAGTGGTTCAGTGCGGCGAGCCAAATGGGGTCGTATCCTCGCAGTTGCCGCAGCGATAGAACCACTCCGGCAAAGAACAAACTCGAAGCCAAGCCCCACGCCACCGCTTCGCCCCCAACGCTTTTCGACTCGAACCCCACAATGATCGCGGTCCCCAATGCCGCCGTGGCGATCATGCTCCAGTCGCGCCCGCTGGCATGTTCCTTGTACCAAAACACTCCAACAAGCAGCACCCAAACCGGCGCCGTACACTGAAGCCAAATCGCATTCGCGGCCGAGCCTTTTACCATTGCGGTCAAATAGGTGTAGTTCATCCCCGCGAAGAACAACGTCATCGGCACCAATCGCCACGACCAGCGCGGTTTTCGGACCAACGGCCACAACGCCACGCAGGCGAACACGGCTCGCCAGAACGCCACCAGCGGTCCTTCCCACCCAGCCAGATACGGCGATTTAACAAAGAACCCGCTCGTGCTCCAAAGCACCGCGGCAACGCATACCATCCACCGCGCACGCGAAAGGCTTTGCCCGGCTCCCACGGCTGGCCGGTCCTCCCTCGCCATATCCAGCGGCAGCGGCTGCTCGGGCTGAAAGGTTTCGGTGCCAGGTGATATGTCACTCACGCAACAGAGCCTTTCTCGCTCATCCACAACAATCCCGCCAAGTAGGTCCCACGAGCCGAGCGGGGCACGAAACGGCCAAGCTCGCAACCACATCGATTGATTGTGCCGCTCGGCTCGCGGCACCTATTTTTTCGCCCAACTTGAAAGACGGATTGGCCAAGAGCATGTCGCATACCGCGCAACATTACTTGCAGAAGTGCTGCTTGGCGAGGTCGGAAACAGCTTTTAGGTCCGTCTTGCCGCTGCCCAACACCGGGATCGATTCGACCTGCAGAAAACTATCGGCACCAGGAATCCAAAGATTGGGTACGCCGATCTTGCCCAATTCCTCGCACACCTGTTGCGGTGTCATCTTGAGCGGAACATGCACCACAACCAGCCGCTCTCCTTTGCGTTCGTCGGGAACCGAAGTCACGACGACGCTCAGATGGCCATGATCGTGGACCCCCAGAATCTTTTCGATGGCTTCCTCGATCCGAATATGCGGAACCATCTCGCCGCCGATCTTCGAGAACCGGCTCAACCGACCCGTGATGTGAATGAACCCGTCGGAATCGATCATGGCAATATCGCCGGTAACGTACCAGCCGTCGCGTATCACCTTGGCCGTTTCCTCGGGCTGGCCCAGGTATCCTTTCATCACATTGGGGCCTTTCACCAACAACATTCCCGGCGTGCCGAGCGGCAGGTCCTCGTAGGTTTCCGGATCGACCGCCTTGACTGAAACACTTGGTACGGGCCGGCCTACCGAGCCTTCCTTGCAATCGATCGTCGTACTCTTCGAACGGCTCGGCGGCACATTCACCGAAACAAGCGGCGAAAGCTCCGTCGTTCCGTAGCCCTCCACGGGGCGAATGCCAAACTTCTTCTCAAACGCATCGCACAGCGAGATCGGCAGCTTCTCGGCCCCCGCCACCACTACTTCCAACGAGCTTAGTTCCTCCGGCTCACATCGCCGCAAATACATCCGCAAGAACGTTGGCGTCGCCAGCAAGATCGAGGCCGACCGCATCCTCGCCAGTTTCGCAACAATCCGCGTATCGGTCGGGTGGCCAATGTGATACGCAACCCGCACATCCATCAACAGCGGACCCCAAAGTGTGATCGTAAAACCCAACGAATGAAAGAACGGCACAATCCCCAGCACCGAATCGCTTGGTCGCGGGTGAACCACCTGCTCGATCGCCTCAACATTCGTGGCGATGTTGTGGTGCGTCAGCATGACGCCTTTGGGCGTTCCGGTCGAGCCGGAAGTAAATACGATCGTGGCCACATCATCGCCCCGGATCTTGGTCAGCCCAAGCAGCCGATCGAGCACGAACGCAGGCACGGCGAACGCACACATCATCCCGAACAACTTATCGCCGCGGAGCACTTTATCGCGAAGGTCTTCCAAGTAAACCAGTTCGGCGTCGAGCGTGTCCTTAAACTTTTCGAACACCGCGTTCGCCATCGCTTTGCGGCTGGTCAGAATCTTGCGTATGTTGGCCCGCTTCAAACATGCGTTGAGCACCTCGGGCGTCGCCGTGTAGTTAAGGTTCGCTGTGATCCGCCCCCCCATCGAAACGGCCGCGTTCGCTATCGCCGTTCCCACGGAGGGCGGAAGCAAGAGGCCAACCACCTCATCCTCCGCCGAAAGCACGTGACGCAGCAGCAAACGCCGCATCACGAACGTGGCGGCAAGAAACTTCCCCCCCGTCAACTCCATACCGGAGGAATCCGATAGCTTCGACCTCAGAAGCGCCTTGCGACAATTCCGTATCATGGCCCGCGGCAGGGCAGCCGTCCGCTGTTTGCGACCGGCCACCGCATCGGCCCCCAAATCTTGCACAGCCTGCCGTACCTCGTAAATGTCTCGCGGCTCCTTGATCGACTTGCCAAACCAAATAGAAACCCGCCGCGGCCAGCCCGTGGGCCACTTCCAAAAAAACTTCCCCCCACGGAAACTAAAAATGCTCCCCCACAGCTCATCCAAATAAACCGGAACGATGGGCGCGCCTGTCCCGCGCTGGATCTCCAGCACCCCAGGCTTGAACCGCTGCAACTGGCCCGAGCGGCTGATCCCCCCTTCCGGAAAGATGCACACCAAGTCTCCCGCCTGCAACGCGGCCCGCGCCTCTTCGATCGCCCGCCGCGCCGACTTCGGCGAGGGCTTGATCGCGATCCCTCCCATCATCTTCGCAAATCCATGCGCTCGCCACGTTGTAAGTATGTCGCTGTCGATCAGCATCCGCACTTGGCGCGACGATGTTGCAAACAACAACAGCCCATCCAGCCACGATATGTGATTCGGTACCAGGATCGCTCCACCCTGTTCCGGTATGTTCTCTCGACCATAGATATTGATCCGGTACGCCGAATGCGTTGCCAGCCATGCCAAAAACTTGATCGTCGCCTGGGGGATCAACACAATGATGAAAATGAACACCGGCACGGTGGCCAACCCGCACAGCAAGAATATGGATGTTGAAGACAACAACGCTTCACCATTCACCGGTAACCGAAGGAACCAATACAACACCGACGCCGTCAGCATCCCGCCAAACGTGAGAAAATTACTTGCCGCCAGAATCGCTCCGCGATGCTCGGGCGGGCTACGGTCTTGCATGAAGGCCGCCAACGGAACATCGAACAACCCCGCGCTCACCCCCAGCAGCATCAAAAAAACGGCCGCCGCGAAGTAACTTAGCGTATAGTCGCCCGCCGGATCGACCAATTCGCCCTTCACGGTGTACAACAAAAACGCAAAAAAGGCTAGGCCACCGGCCCCTATCGGCAGGATGCCCAATTCCACCTTGCCCCCCGACCAAAGCCCCGCCAAGACGCTTCCGCAACCCACCCCAACGACCAAGGAGCCAAGCAACCAAGTAACGTGCGTTTGCTTTTCCACCATGCTCCCTTCCTGCACGAATTGATCGATGTTCAGCTGCGCCAGCATCGCCAACGTCCAGAAAAACATGATCCCCAGCGCGACCCGCATCAACGCGCGATCGTGCTTCAACGAACGCAGGTCTTGCACCGTTTGCAGAAAAATATCTTTCGGATTCCAGGCAAAGGTGCGGGCCGGATTCGCCGCCTTCAGCGGCATGATGAACAAACTTGCAATCCACCCAGCCACCGCCACGCCAATTAGCGCCGCCGCCGAAATCCACCATCGCTCCTGCCCAAGCTTCCCCGTCACGCTCTCCAGCGATAGCCAATTGCCCACGGCCGCACCAACGACCGTCGCAATCACCGTTGTCAGGCCAATCACTCCATTTGCCGAGGAAATCTTGCTCGGCTTGAGCATCTCCGGAATACTGCCCAACTTCGACGGGCCAAAGAGGGCCGCCTGTGCCCCTACCATCGCCACGACGGCAAACATCAGATAAGTGCTGCCAACCAAAATCGCCACAATCGCCAACGCCATGATGGCGATCTCCGCCAACTTGCAGCGGATGATTACGTCGCGTTTGCTGTAACGATCGCCCAAGTAGCCGGCCGGGGCCGCCAACAATAAGTACGGAAACACCAAACAGCCCGACCCAACGGCAAGCACCGTGCTTTC
This sequence comes from Pirellulales bacterium, assembly GCA_020849945.1. GTDB lineage: Bacteria > Planctomycetota > Planctomycetia > Pirellulales > Lacipirellulaceae > JABDGM01. The sequence goes on from JADZFK010000128.1 coordinate 23,050, forward strand.
GTGGATATCCGCCACGTATTTCTTGCTCAGCCCGATCACAAGCCATCGCAAGATGTTGTCGTTCGTGGCACCAAGAAACTGGGTCAGCAGAAGGCCGATGAACGTCGTGGACATCAGCCGCTCGCGCTGCTCCGCCCCCGCCGCTTGCTCGACACCACTGGATGAGGCACCCTCGGCTTGGCCGGGTTGCGTTTCGTCGGAGGATGGCACGGGCACCTGTTGCATCTCAATGCGATTCGCTCAAGGGGTTCAGACCAAGGACAAGTTTCCAAGCTCGAAGTTTGTTCCCCTAGACTTTAACGTGCCGCCCCCCCAACGGCCAACCCTAGCCAAGGCAAATCTCTCCCAATCATCCCCGTTTACCCGCAACATGAAGCCCCAACAAACCCGACCGCGTTCAGCCGCGACGCAAAGCCCCAAATAAACCGACCGTATTTAGCCGCGACGCGGAGGCGCGGCGGAGCGGAGCGTGGAATCACCTGTTCACCACCACAACACAACAACCACAACCGACGAAAGAAGAACGAACAAGATAACACGTTCCGCAACTTTCGTGGCACCGACTTCAGTCCGTGATAGAAACGATCAATGCCCCCGCCACGCAATCCCTCATCCCTCACCCCTCACCACATCCCTCCCGCTTGCCGATGCACGGCATGACCCGGTTCATCCCGCCGATCCTGTTATCCTGTCCATTCTTCTCGTCCTGCCACCGAAGTAAAACCGAACGCCGACAAGCTCGCTCCCGCGATACAACCGTCATTTTCGGTTCGCGGCCCCCGCCCTCCGATGGCCCCAACGCCCGGCACCGTCGGCATCTCCGTCGTGATCGGGCGTTCGCACCTCTTCCTTCAGTTGCTAGCGCGGGCGGCCGATTTAATTCCAATGCGACGAACCAAGATTCCCGCGGTCGTGCTTGCGCCGTTCTGCAATCCACGTTGCACATGAGTTGGCCATGGACCTCAACCGCAATCAATTCTTCTTCATCGGCATTGTTGTGTTGTTGGTTGGTATCCAGGTGCGGTACGTCAATGCTTACGTACTAAACCCCCAGACCACCAAATTCCTAGCCGAGCGAACGGGCAGCTCACCGTCCGGAATGCCGGGAATGCTCACCTCGGCTGGCGGGGCCTTGAGCGGACAACGCAAAGTTATCACGCCTCCCGAGTGGCTCGCGTGGTGCCTCATGTCGGTCGGCGCGGTCCTCTGCCTCCATTCGCTGGCCATGCCGAAGCCAGGATAGCCACTCTTCCCTGCGGGGCGAGCTACCGCTGCAACCTCTTCCGCTATAAATAACTGCGCAGCGAAGGCCTCAAGGCCCCATCGCTCGTTTAACGCCGAGCCAACGGCGAGGGAGCACCTCGAACTCCGTCGCCAGGGGCTCCGTGTTATACCCCCCGCAAGTTCGACTGTTGCACTTATTAGGGAACCACGAAAAACACAAAATAACACAAAACTAAGACGATTCGAGTTTAGCATTCTAGAGCTGTGGATTTCGCTGCCCATTTCATCAGCCTGGGTTGGCGGAGATCCAATTTGCGGTACGGCTTTTCGTGCCTTTCGTGTATTTCGTGGTTCCAACAAGGTGCATCAGTCGAGGCAAGCATGACAAGACGTCTTGCAGAGCCTGTGCGGCGGACGCCAAAACGGCACGTCAATCCTCTCTTCCCCGGCGCTTCTCGCCTGCGGTATCAAACCAATGTGGGGCGGGTATCACGCGCAACTGGGATACAAACAACAGCACCCCCAACAAAATGACCAGGATCGGTACTTCCGTATCGAACCTAATTCTGCCGGTCTGACGCAGAATGGAAAGTACGCTACAAGCAAGGAACAGTGGCCCAAAGATCACACTCGCCTTATCGATCCCGCCGCTCACAACAAAGGTCGCAACGCCGATGATCCCCAGGCCAAGCGTCCAGACCCAATCGATCGCAGGCCCAATGTTCTGAACGCTTAGTAGCCACCCGACGCCAACCGTAATAATGATGAGCGATATCCCAACGTGACCTCGTTGCATGTTACCAACATCTCCTTCCTTCTGCGAACAACCAGAAGCCTGTTCATGAAATGGATCGGCTAGCGGATTCCCAAGCAGCCATCTCACGCTTCGGCTGAAGACAACGGCCTATTCGAGTTAGCGGCGGCCTCCTAGCCGCCTGTTGAAAAACGCCATCGTGGCGTTTTTCAACCTCGCCAAGCTCGGGCGGGCACCGCGCGCAGCGTGGTCGGCTCCTCGCGGCTCGCAAAACAGCGACTTGAGTCGCTGTTTTGGCATGGCATCCATGCCATGACGCAGCCCGTTGACTTTTTCAACGGGCTGCTTGCCGCCGTTTGAACCAATCCTCTTCGGCACTTGTTCCGCAATATCCTGCCCACATCCAATCATATCGCAGCCACGGAGCGAGGACCACAAGTCATCTCGCAAATCACTTCACTACCAATGGTTCGGACTACTTGAAAGCATAAAAGCCGGCACGGTGGAAAGCCGTCAGCCGACCCGCTCCGGGGCCGCTAATCGATCCCGAAACACTCGTCGCTATCTTTAATGGTTTCGTCCGGCCCAAAGGGCCGCGCAATGCCTTCCACAGAGCCTGAAACCCCTCCTCTTCAGCATGGCACCGCAAATCCTCTCCGCGATTCCACCTGCTGCCTTCATCGCCACGCATCGCGCGCCGCATAGGCCCACTCGACGAACCCGCTTCGAGCATAGAGAATGGTACCAGCTTTCCTCAAGAGGACTTTACCAAAGAGAGCTGCAATCTCTCGGTCTAATCCATTTCTTCGGCCAACCAACTCCGCATTCACATTCGCGCACCATGAACCCCACAACCAAGCGCCCGTAGCTCAGCTGGATAGAGCAGCGGACTTCTAATCCGCAGGTCGCAGGTTCGAATCCTGCCGGGCGTGCTCAATAACTCTCCTCCCTATTCGGGAGGCGTCGGGAGAGGGTTCAAGCGTTTCGAGCTTCTCGGCATTGCTGGAACCGCTACCCGCTCCAGCACAGGAGTTGAGAAAACGCCTATTTTCCACCAGCATTCGTGACGCCACTCCACGAGCCGAGTCGATTCGCATGATCCGCCCTGATTTTGGGCGCGGGGCCGATCATTGATTCAAATTGGGCGAGTGGTTTGGAAACCAGCCCGAAGCGTCAGCGAGGGATAAAGCACACTTTCCCTCGCTGACGCTTCGGGTTAGTGGGGCGTCGCTGTCCCGAACATGACTAACAGATCGGCCCTAGTTTTGGGCGCATGCTGGTTGAAATTTTTTCCCAAAGTGGTTATGCTCAGGCGTTCAGGTCGGTGGATAAGTGCGAAGTAGAAGATGAGTACGGACGGTGAAAACGGCCCGCGGGCCGCTATCGGCCGCCATAATAGGAGCACCCTGCATGTCGCGGAAAAGGCCTCGCCCCCCGAAGCGTCGCCCCTCTGTTGGTCATTTCCACGCCCGCAAGCTCTCATTCGAGATGCTTGAACATCGGCGGTTGTTGGCGGTGGATTTTAATCTATTAAAGGATATCAATCCCCTTCATTTTGACGGTATTCCTCACCTACTTGCCGAAGTGAGCGGTGTACTTTACTTCGTCGCCAACGATGGCACGAGAGGTTGGGAACTCTGGAAGAGTGACGGGTCGGAGGCCGGCACAGTGGTCGTCAAGGATATCGTTCCCGGCTATTCCAGTTCCTCCTATCCTAAGTCCCTCACGAACGTCGGCGGGACACTGTACTTCGTGGCCGATGATGTTTTGAACGGCGAGGAACTGTGGAAGAGTGATGGGACTGAGGCCGGTACGGTGCTAGTAAAGAACATCCGTGCCCACGGATTCGATTCCTCTCCCAGCAACCTCACGAATATCGGCGGGATGCTCTACTTCACGGCTAACGATGGATCGGCCGGTGAGGAGCTGTGGAGGAGCGACGGGACCGAGGCCGGTACGTTCCGCGTCAAGAACATCAGTGAGAGTTTTTTCGGTTCCTCTCCCAGCAACCTCACGAATGTCGGAGGGATGCTTTACTTCACGGCCAACGATGGCACAAGTGGCGGCGAACTGTGGAAGAGCGACGGGACCGAGTCCGGTACAGTCCGAGTTAAAGATATACTTCCAGGGTTTAATGGATCTTCTCCGAACTCTCTTACAAACGTCGGCGGAACACTTTTCTTCACGGCCATGGACGGCACGGGTTCTTCCTCGAGCGGAATAGAATTATGGATGAGCGATGGCACTGAGTCAGGCACCGTGCGTGTGAAAGACATAGTCGTGGGGTTTAGCTCTTCGTCACCTGGCTACCTTACGAACGTCAACGGAACGCTTTACTTCAGTGCTTATGGTAGTGCATCAGGCCGGGAACTTTGGAAAAGTGATGGCACCGAGGCCGGCACCGTGCTTGTTAAGGACATCCAAGCGGGGTCGAATTCGTCAATACCCAATTCCCTCACGAACATCGGGGGGACGCTCTACTTCAGCGCCGACGATGGCACAAGTGGTGTTGAACTCTGGAAGAGCGACGGCACTGAGACTGGTACCGTACTCATCAAGGACATCTATGCGGGGCCGAGTTCCTCAAATCCTAGTTTTATTACGAACGCCGGAGGTGCCCTTTACTTCGTTGCGTCCAGCATCAGTGGCTATGACTTGTGGAGGAGCGATGGCACCGAGGCCGGTACCGTTCTAGTGAACGAGACGGCTGATCTTGTGGCATTTTTAGGATCCGCCATCACATACGTGAATGGTATGGTTTTTTTTGCCGCGAGCGATGGCACGAAAGGTATTGAACTTTGGAAGAGCGACGGCACCGAGGATGGGACTGTACTCGTGAAGGATATATTCCCAGGGGCAAGGTCCTCAAGTGCCGGCTACCTTTCAAACGTCAGTGGAACGCTCTACTTTCGCGCAAATGATGTTTCGAGTGGTCTTGAGTTGTGGAAGAGTGACGGCACTATGGCCGGCACGGTACGTGTCAAAGACATTCGAGAGGGGTCTTTTAGTGGCAATCCGTTGAAGCTCACGAATGTTGGTGGGACGCTTTACTTTACCGCAAATGACGGCGCAACCGGCGAAGAGTTGTGGAAGAGCAATGGGACCGAGGCCGGAACAGTGCTCGTCCAGGATATTCGTGCAGGGTCCAACTCGTCCGCTCCTGGCAATTTGATAAACTTGGATGGAGTCTTGTACTTTACCGCCAATGACGGCACGAGCGGAACAGAGTTGTGGAAGAGCGACGGCACCGAGGCCGGAACGATACGTGTCAAGGATATTCGAGTTGGCTTATCCAGTTCGAGTCCTAGATACCTCTTGAACGTGGGAGGAACTCTCTACTTCGGTGCCAACGATGGCACGAGCGGCGACGAGTTGTGGAAGAGCGATGGGACCGACGCCGGAACGGTGCGTGTCAAGGATATCCGAGTTGGCTCATCCAGTTCGAGTCTTAGATACCTCTTGAACGTGGGAGGAACGCTCTATTTCGGGGCCAACGATGGCACGAGCGGCGACGAGTTGTGGAAGAGCGACGGGACCGACGCCGGCACCGTGCGTGTCAAGGATATCTGGGCTGGTTCTTCTGGTTCCTCCCCGAGCTACCTAACCAACGTGGACGGGACGCTCTACTTTCGGGCCAATGATGGCACGAGCGGCGAGGAGTTATGGAAGAGCGACGGGACTGAGGCCGGCACCGTGCGTGTCAAGGATATCAGGGCTGGTTCTTCTAATTCCGACCTGCGCTACCTAACCAACGCGAACGGGACGCTCTACTTCCGGGCCAATGATGGCACGAGCGGCCTGGAGTTGTGGAAAAGCGACGGGACCGAGGCCGGCACCGTGCGTGTCAAGGATATCCGCACCGGGCCTAATAGTTCCTCACCGCGCGACCTAACCAACGTAGGTGGAACGCTCTACTTCACGGCCAACGACGGCACGAGCGGCTACGAACTGTGGACGAGCGACGGGACCGAGGCCGGCACGGTGTTGGTTGAGGATTTTACGGGCGATGCCACTTCAAGCTCCCCCGGAATTGTCTTTGAAGCTAATGGTAAACTGTACGTGACTGCTGCCACGGCAGAGTATGGTCGTGAACTCTGGGTGGCTGATCTCACGCCGCCTTCGCTCATTGGCGATTACAACGAGGACGGCACGGTTGATGCGGCCGATTATGTGATCTGGCGCAAAACGCTCGGCAGCACGACCGACCTGCGGGCGAATGGCGATAACACGGGCGACAGTGAAGGCGTCATCGATCAGGCCGACTACAACGTGTGGCGCAGCAATTTTGGGAATACGCTGCCCGTGGTTGGTGCGGGGGCGGCGGTGGCTGCTGGGGCGAATTTGCTTGCGGCCGGTTCTGGCTCCGAGGTTGTCCCTAGTTCTGAGTCCGCTGAACCTGCTGCAGAACCGGCGCCGGTAGTTGCGGCGGCGGGGGCAAATGTGC
>JADZFK010000129.1 GCA_020849945.1 Pirellulales bacterium
AACTCGCTCGATTCAATCTTCTGCGCGAGCTCCTCCTTATCGACCGGATCGAGCACATCATCCAAGTAAGCCAACAACGTCCGCAAAGTAAGTCGCATAACTCGATTTCCAAACAATGCGTGGGGGTCTTGAGAATTCGCCGCATCACCGCGTGCCAGCTACCGGCGGAAGCCGATGTTTTCGCCATTGTGGAACCGCCGACTTCCGCCGGCGGCCATTGGCATCACAAATGAGCATGACCCGTGGGGCCATCCTCGTTAGTGGCGAATCCCTCGATCGGCCGTGCAAGATTCTCAGAAATTTCCCGAAAATCGTGAACCAGCAAGATGGCCGGCGCATTACGAATCGCATCGCACGGCATGCCGAGGCCCAAAAAATCCAGCGGTCTCTTGCAGGGCCGAGCAGTTATTCATGTTCGGGGCAGCGAGGACTCACGAACCCGAAGCGTCAGCGAGGGAATGTGTGCTTTTTCCCTCGCTGACGTTTCGGGCTGGTTTCCAATGCACTCGCCCAATTTGAATGAATGATCGGCCCCGCGGTCTCTTGCCTTGCAATTGCACCGGGCCCCGGGCATGGGCCGAAAGAAATGCCTATTCGGCCGATCGCCACGCGAAGGCCACCAGCGCCAGCACCGAGAATAACCCCTGCCCGGCGGCCACCACCACCGGATGCAACCGCGGCAAGGTCGGCTCCTCGATTCGCCACTCACCGGCTCGCTCCCAACCGTCGGCCGTGCGAACCCAACTGAACGCGGGCGGTCCGCCGCGGTCTTGCGATGCCGAGCCTTCCACGTTGCACGACCAGATTCCCAGCCCCACAAGTAACAGCGATATCCCAACGATCTGTTTCATATCGATCGTGCGCGCTACGCCATTCGAACAAACCGAAACCAACGAGCCGAACGGCCAGCGTCACTTGCCAATGGTTTTGAGGGCGATGAAGAAGCCCCGAAGAGAAACCACGCGTTCACAAATCTCAACACGTGCCCCGCCGGTTTGCAGGTGCGGCTAGTACAAACGCAACTTGAATGCCACACCGTATCGCGCGGTCGTTCTTCCGCGCAAACCGCGGCACCTCTCGCACTTGACAGGGAAGCGTGATCGCCCACCCCCGTGCAGTACAAGAAGCGATGTTGCCAAAACGCAACATCGCGGCAGCCCCCGCGAAGCCATTCCGCAACCTCTACAAGCCGCAGGACGCTCGCCCAGCCAGAACCTCAGGGCCGATCAGTTATTCAGATTGGAGGAGTCATGTGGGAGGGAGCTCCGACCCCGAATTCGCGCGAACATCGAAAACGGATGAAAGTGGGGCATCTCATCGGGGGCAGAGCCCCCCTCCCACAAATAATCTCGGCCTCAAGTACGGATCGGCCCTCGCCAGAACTTGTGGGGGGCCCGCACAGACTCCCTGCGCCGCTTGCCCGATACCCTCCGTGAGCTTTACGCCACACGCGCTGCCGGGCGCGCGCGGCGCAGTTTTCAACAACTTTTTCAGGCCATCAAGTTGGTTTCTTTTTTCGGCTGAGTAAAATTACATAGAGACGGCCAAACGCCGCCCAACTCTCATCAAACTCTTTTCCCAACATGTCTTCTTGTAACTCGTCGCTTGCCCCTTTTCCCGTGAAACCCAACCGATTACTACTGAGCCGCGCCATCGAAGAGGCCGAGGGCTACACCGAACTCGGCATGCTCGAACACGCGCTGCGCACCCTGCAACGCCGCGGGTCGCTCGTCCACGCCAACGGCCGGGCTTGCTACTTGCTTGGCGAAGCGCTCTGCGAACTGGCTCGTTACGAAGAAGCGTTGCCACCGCTCGAACGCAGTGCCGACCTTATTCCGGACGATATCCACGTCCTGTTGGCACTGGGCTGGTGTTACAAACGCACGGGACAGTTGGCCAAGGCCATCGAGGCGCTCGAACGGGCCGTCCACGTCGACCCCAGCGAAGCCGTGCTTCACTACAACCTGGCTTGCTATTGGAGCTTGGCTCGAAACCGGGGCCTCGCCATTCGTTATCTCTCGCGGGCATTGGAGATCGATGCCAACTTCCGAGACATGATCGCCGACGAACCCGATTTCAACCCCATCCGCCAAGACCCAGCCTTCATCGCGCTCGCCAGCGCGATCGCCTAATCAAGCTCTTTTCTTCGCCTCGCTTCCGGACTCCTACCCCGGAAATATCGCGGCACGGACTTCAGTCCGTGAAAATAGGAACGACGGACTAAAGTCCGTGCCACCAGTTGCAGCCGTGGCCCGCGATCGGTCCGAAGGTACTCGATTGGCACACTTGCAACGTGGTTGCGAGAAGCTGTGCCACTTCTACCGTCTTTTCCGCCTCTTCTCGCTCTGGAGTGGTGCGACCCCCCCCTTTTCCACTTATGCCTACGGGCGAACCTATGCTAGCTGATCAGATAACTCTGATTCGGTTCGCTCAACGGTTCGATGAATAAGAAGTAGCAACCTGTTGCAGTTGTCTGATTCACCGCCCGATGAACATCCCGTTGAACATGGCAACGGGTCGCGTCATGGCAAGGACGCCGTGTCAAAACAGCGACTGGAGTCGCCGTTTTGTCAGCCGTGACGTGCCAACCTCGCTCCGCGTGGTGCCCGTCGAAGCTTGGACAGTTCGGGAATCGCCATGAAGGCCGTTTCCGACGCCCCCAGACAAGCCCGACCGTTAATCGCGTTGGGAGAAAGGATTCACTCATGTACCAAATTGGATGGTCGTCGCGCGCGGGCATCCTGCCGGGCCTCTCCGGTCGGATAGCGACTTCAACCGCGTTCCTATTGGCACTCAGCGTGGGCGATCGACTCGCTGCCGCCGAGCTGCTGCAACCTGCCGAGTACGTCTTGGCCGCCGGGGTGGAAGACCCCGTCGTCTTGCCATCTCCTACCGAAGCACTGGCCCCCGTTCAAGCCCCGGCCCTCGGCCAACCCGCGCTTGGTTCGCCCAAGCCACAAAGGCTCGACCTGATAGCCGAGGCCAAGGCCGAGGCCGAAGGAAAAGCCGAAGCGGCGAGCAAGGCCGAGATGGAAGCGAAGAGCGAGGCCGACGCCCAGGCCGACCCCCAAGCCCCCGATTGCCCCGAGAAGAAGCCCGCCAAGAAACCACCCGCCAATCCCTGCGCGGCCGCCTACAAACCGGTCTTTTACGATAACGATTTCAAGTACCTCAACGACCCCAATTACCACGGCTGCTGTTTCGGCGATGGTTGGAAACAAATGCCCGTCGGCAACTGCGGCGAATGCGGCACGCTCGATATCGGTGGCCAGGCCCGGCTCCGTTATCACCACGAAATCGGCATGGGCCAGGACCTCGCCGGCGATGGTACCCGCCGCTTCGAAGATACCGAACACGACTTCTTGCTCTCTCGCGTTCGACTCTATACCAATTGGAAGATCGACGATTGCACGCGGTTTTATGTCGAAGGCATCTACGCCGATGTCACGGATGATGATGGCACCTACCTGCCCCGCTCCATCGACCGCAACTTCGGCGACTTCCTCAACGCCTTCGTTGATTATTCTCCCGCCGAGGGCACGACCCTTCGTGTCGGCCGCCAGGAACTTA
>JADZFK010000130.1 GCA_020849945.1 Pirellulales bacterium
GAAGACATCATCGCGGGCCAACAAACGTTCCTTCGCTATGGCCTGATGGAGTACGGGAGCTACCTGGGCGATGGCGGCTTGCGCGGTCCGGATTTCACCGGCGAGGCGCTGCACTTCACGGCCCAAAGCATGAATGCGTATTACGATCAGGAATGGAAAGCGAAGATTCCCGATGCGGAGACGCGAGAGACCGTGGTCGAATCGTTGGTGAGGAAGGAGTTGAAGCAAAACCGTTATGAACCAAACTACTACGACCAAGCCAGGGCATCGAAGCAGGGACGATTCGATCGCGGTGCCATTGTGGTGTCGGCGGCGCAGGCGCATGCGTTCAAGCAGTTGAAGGAGTATTACAGGCAGAAGTTCGGCGCGGGCGGCGAGCTTGCGGGTATCGAACACTTCAAGCCGGAAGGATATATCACCGACCCCGAGAAGATCGAGCAGTTGAGCGCGTTCTTTTATTGGGGCGGTTGGCTATGCGCGGCCGAGCGTCCGGGCCATGCGTACAGCTATACGCATAACTGGCCGTTCGACCCGTTGGCGGGAAATTTGCCGCACGGCGGACTGGTGTTATGGAGCGTCATCGGCACGCTGGTTGTCGTGTTGACCATTGGCGTAATCTTCTATTATTACGGCAAGCTCGACCGCGAGGCCGTGCTCGAACGACTTCAAGGCAAGCTTCCGCCGTTCGCGACGGTGGACACGGTGGACGGTTTCAAGCCGACACCCACACAACAGGCCACCTACAAGTTTTTTGCCGTGGCGGCCGCGTTGTTTGCCGTGCAGGTCTTTGCCGGGCTGCTGGCAATTAGCGACTTCATTAACTTGTTCAAGCCACTGGGCATCGACCTGAGCACCTGGCTGCCCGTGACAATTTCTCGCGCTTGGCATACGCAGATTTCGATTCTGTGGATTGCCGTGTGTTGGTTCGCGGCCACGATCTGGGTGCTTCCGCTGATTGCCCGCCCCGAACCTGCCGGCCAGCTTCGCTGGGTGAACAGTTTGTTCTGGATGTTGGTGGTGGTTGCGGTTGGCGGCACGGTCGGCATTCCGCTGGGCATCAAGGGCGTGCTGGGAGAGAGTGCCGCTTGGCGTTGGCTGGGGATTCAGGGCTGGGAATTCATGCAAATTGGCCGCCTGTATCAATACCTGCTGTACGCTTCGTTCGTGGCATGGGGTATCATCATCGCGCGTGGCGTGTGGCCGGTGTTGCGGCAAAAGCAAACGTGGTCGTTGCCCAACTGGATGGTGTATTCGATCGTCGGCATCATTTTCATGTTCACGGCATCGTTTGTCGCGGGTCCGGAAACGAACTTCGTGATCGCCGATTTCTGGAGATGGTGTACGATTCATATGTGGGTAGAAGCGTTCTTCGAATTGTTTACGACCATCATCGTCGCTTACTTTTTGTATCTTATGGGTTTTGTATCGCACCTTGTTGCGGCCCGCGTCGTGTACTTGGCAGCGGTATTGTTCCTTGGCTCGGGCCTTATCGGTATCAGCCACAACTTTTATTGGAATGCCAAATCGATTGAAACCATCGCCCTTGGCGGCGTGTTGTCGAGTTTGCAAGTGGCGCCGTTGGTTCTGCTAACCGTTGAGGCTTGGCGTTTTCGACACATGCCCCAAAGCACGATGACGCAACTCAAACGGAACCAGGGGGCATCGGCGTACTTCGGGCTGAGCGAGGCGTTCCTCTTCCTTGTCGGCGTCAACTTTTGGAACTTCATGGGAGCCGGCGTGTTGGGCTTCATGATCAATTTGCCGATCGTGAACTACTACCAACACGGCACGTACCTGACCGTCAATCATGGCCATGCCGCGCTGATGGGGGTCTACGGAAATCTGGCAATCGCCTCGATGCTGTTTTGTGGACGCTGGAATATCCGCCCCGAGCACTGGAACGGGCGACTTATTCGTAACATTTTCTGGTCGCTCAACATCGGTTTGGCGCTCATGGTTGTGATGGACTTGTTCCCGGTTGGGATTCATCAATTGATTGTCGCGATGAATCATGGCTACGCCTTTGCCCGCTCGAATGCGTACATCCAAGATACTGTGTTTCAGCAGCTCACTTGGCTGCGTGGCGTGGGTGTGCTCGTGTTTATCGTGGGTGGCGTGATACCGTTGACGTGGTTCGTGCTTTCGCGATGGCTGATGCTCAAGCCAGCCCAAACTTCCGAGGAACAGTTCGTGGTTCCCAAGTCGGTACTGGCCATGGCCGGGCCGCTGCCCGCGGCACCCATGATGGGGAACGAGTAATATCGCTCGAGTTTGGCAATCTCCAAAGCGGCTTGCGGCCGCAACGCGTGGTACGAACATCAGGCATGGTCCCCCAAGACCTGATTGTGGATTGGGTAGCGGTTCCAACACGGCCATAAATCCAGGAAAGCTTGAACCCTCCCCCAACCCCTCCCCAAAAAAGGGAGGGGAATTCTGAGCCAACGGCATGAGAGGGTCGGGAATATTGCAACTATTGCAACGGGCGCGGAAACGTGGTTTTGGATGCAAAAATCGGCGCTATTTGCGCCGGAGGCCGGGCGTTTCTGCCGGGAATTACAGCGTTTCCCGGGATGGGGGTGTGGCAATACTCGATGATTTTGCTCATGGTTGTGAACATTTAACCGAGGGGGTGGGTGATTGTCGTTGGATGGGTGCTTCGCCAAGCCCCCGGTCATTGACCGGGGGCTAAATGGGGCGTTCATCGGGGGGCATCTTAGCAGATTACGGTACACAGTTCCACTAGAATTTTTGGCCACTTGATGGGGCGAGGGTCGAGGGCCAGAAGGGATGTTGTGTGTGGGTTGGGTGTTTAGCCGCGACGCGGAGCGGAGCGCGGGGCGGCAGGGGATTCCCGCGAGCGGAAAGTCATCTCGCGGAGCGAGATGAGTACAATGAGCATCTTGCGGAGTGGTTGTGGTTTATTGGAAGGCGGGGTACTGGTTTCGGCACAAGTGGTGGAAACGAGTGGTGGAGATGACCGGTTAACACAGCGGCCTGGCGGCCGCCGCTAACTCGAAGTAGCGTTTCATCACAAGCGCGGATCGAGATGAGAGAAGTTCACTCTCCGTCGGCATTCGCGCCGCCCCATGCCTCCACCTGCAACAGCCGGGCGATGCCCGCGGCACCGGGTACGACTCTCGTAACCACCACGCGGAACTTGCTCGTAGTTAGCGGCTTGGGCAGGGCATGTACGCGCGTCATCAGCACGCGGTTTGTGTCCTCGCGAACGACGGGTTTCCATTGCTGGGAATCATCGTCCCAGGCTTCGATTATGTAATTGGAAACGCCCTGCTTGCGACCACTTTCCTGAGTGGAATGAAATGTGGTGATCGCGAAGCGCGAGACGGACCGAGCCTGCGGAAACTCCACTTGGAGCCACTGGGGCATAGGCGTACCATCGCTGGCCCACCCGTGACCCGTGCTCCACCCTTGATCGCTGCGATCCCCGTCAATGGCTCCATTTGCTGGGAAAGGGGAGTTCGCCCCGTTGAGCTGCGTAGATGCGGTCGCCTTACTGCCGGAGGATGCCAGCGCCCAGTTGACCTCGCCAGCTTGGGGCGTTGGAATCGGATCGCTAGGCACCGTGTCTGGTCCGTGGCCGGCGATCAGTTTGGCAGGGTCATCGGTCATGAAGCGCACGTGGGCCGGGCCGGCGGCCATCCGTTTGCGGAATAATTGGAGAACCTGATCGCGTAGGTCGGGCGTCCATTCTGCAGGCCCTAGGTCGTCGCCGAACCCGTTGGATATTGATACCGGCACCCCGAACGTCTCGACGCCCCATTGCATCCAATGGTAGTGTTGTACTGCGGCCCAAATGCAACTCCACGAAGTATTCCGCCAATTAGGCAGCAGGCCATACGACCATGCGACCGGGATACACCAAGTATCCTGGAAGTTGCCGTCGGCAACCATGCCGTACCCAACCGCATCCTCCATGCCGGGAAAGCCCACGCAGTCGGACGTGAGGAATACCTTTTGCGGATCATAGCTTTCAACCTGCTCGGTTAGCGACTTGATGAGATCGAACATGCCCCGAGCGCAATAGCTGGGCGCTGGATTCCCCGCAACGTCCCCCATGCGAATGTAAAAGGTTTCGTCCCAGACGAACCCATCCACCACCGGTCCGTAGGTTTCAAGCAGTGCTTTGAGGTAGCCACGATACCATTGCGCAGCTTCGGGAATCGCCGGATTGCGGATTGTGGTTTTGCCGATGGTGTCGGGGCCTTCCCAGGTGGGTCGAGGTGTCTCACCCTTCTCGTTGACCAGATCCCACGCTGGTTGGTAGCCCGGCGCACCGCTGTCTTGGATGGTCCCATCACCGAAATATAGCAAGACACGGAAGCCCAATTCGCGTGCCCGGCGCAGGTCATTCTGCATGGATTCTTGCGTGAACGGCACCTTGCGAGATCCGGGCATGGCCACCCACTTGTCCTTCATTCGTCCGGTGGTTTCATTGTAGGCGTAGACCCCCAGATAGTCGTACCACCCATGAAAGCAAAGGGCAACGTGCTTTCGCTCTTCGGGCGTCAGCCACTCAGCGAGCTTCTCCACATCTTGTCGCCACCCTTTGCCGTCGTCGCTCAGGTAGTCGTATTTGATCAGGTAAATTTCGTGAAGCCATTGCGGGCCGGGGCGCACGTCGGGCAGCATGAGCCGAAAGAAAGCGTCCATCGTGCTGCCGAACGGCTCGGTGGTCGGCGGGGTCTTTCGTAACGAGAAGCCGAAGGTTCGCGTTTCCACGCCAGCGATCGGCACGCGCGAGGCTAGATAGCGATAACGGATTTCGCCGGCGACCGATTTTGAATCCTGGTGCAACGTGAATTGAGCGCTGAATCGCGGGTCGGCACAAATGGCCGCCTGCCAACCGCCAGCCCCATTTGCCTGCACAACAGGCAAGGCCAACTCCTGTGAGTCTTTCCCACCAAGCCAATGCCCGAGTCGATACTCAGCACGCGAAGGTTCCGTGCTGAGTCGTTGGGGCTTCACCCAACCGTTCTTCAAGGGGAACACACAATGCTCTGAATCATCGGCCTCGTTGCCATCCGCGCGCACAATGGCGAACGGGCGGGTGATTTCCAGGTCTTGCTGGATGGGCGACGCCGGCTGCAACTCGAACGTTTCAACGAGGTCATATCCGGCACTGGCCTCGCGTGCTTCCAATCGGCGGCGAACTGAAAGTTTGTTACCGTCGGGTATCGAAGCGGTGTACACGAGGCTTATCTTGTTGTTGCTGTCGTGCGCCACCACGGGTTTGCCGAGGGCGATGGCTTGGCCGGTGCCGCTAAGACGCAGCGAAGGGCCTGACCCATGATCGACTCGCACGGTAGCAACCGGCGTGGCCCATACCACGCCATCGCCGTCATGCCATGCAAGCGAATCCGCGCGGGTGGGTACAACGCCACTCAGCAGCACGAGCGCGAGCGCGAGGACGCATGGAATGAATTGAGAGCGATGGCAACTTTGTCGTAGGGCGGGGTAGGTGTTCATGCGTCTGATTGTAGCGTCCACACATGGGGGGTTGCAACCCGTTTGAGGGATGCGTTTTGTGACCTGCGGGGGGCCGCCAAGTCGTTGAGTGATTCTGCATGACGCTTCTAATAC
>JADZFK010000131.1 GCA_020849945.1 Pirellulales bacterium
GCCGATCAGTTATCCATGTTCGGGACAGCGAGGACTCACTAACCCGAAGCGTCAGCGAGGGAATATGTGCTTTTTCCCTCGCTGACGCTTCGGGCTGATTTCCAATACACTCGCCCAATTTGAATAATTGATCGGCCCTGTGCCGAACACCGGATTGCTTGGCGTTCTTTGTGGTTCAGTCCGAATGGCGATAGAGCACTCGATGAACGGATCGTCCGCGAGATGACCGACCTTTTCGCACAAAGTGAAGCGGCCAATTTGCAACAGGTGCAGCCGCTGGCGGCGCGGATGCGTCCGACGACGCTCGCCGAGTTCGTTGGGCAGCGGCACTTTCTGGGCGAGGGGAAACTATTGTGGCGAATGCTGCAAGCGCGTCGGCTTGGTTCGGTGATTTTCTTCGGCCCGCCGGGCGTCGGCAAAACAACGTTGGCCCGGCTCTTGGCCCAGGAAACCGATAGCCGGTTTCGCCAGCTCAGCGCGGTAACCAGTGGCGTGAAGGATGTTCGCGAAGTACTTGAGGAAGCCCGCAACGAAGTGGCGGCCGGTGGCCGGCCCACGCTCCTCATGATCGATGAAATCCACCGATTCAATCGTGCCCAACAAGATGCGTTGTTGCCTGATGTGGAAGAGGGTGTTGTCATTCTCGTCGGCCTCACGACCTCGAACCCGTTCTTCGCGGTGAATGACGCGCTCGTCAGCCGAAGCCGCGTGTTCGAGTTTCAGCCGCTTACACCGGAAGACATCAAGACCCTGATCCGCCGCGCGCTTACCGATAAGCCGCGAGGCCTTGGCCGTTACGAGGCCTCGATCGATGAAGACGCGCTTCATTTTCTGGCCGAGGTCTCCGATGGTGATGCGCGCCGTGCGTTAGGCGCGTTGGAGATCGCGGTCCTTTCGCATCCTTCGCCGAACGGTTTGCGAGTTAGCATGAGCCTCATCGCCGATGCCGTTCAACGCAAGGCGATTCGTTACGATCCCACGGGCGACGACCACTACGACGCCGCCAGCGCACTCATCAAAAGCATTCGTGGCAACGATCCCGATGCCGGCATCTACTGGCTGGCTCGAATGCTCGAAGGGGGCGAAGACGTGCGGTTCCTTACGCGGCGGCTCGTCATCTTGGCCAGCGAGGATATCGGCAACGCCGATCCGCAAGCGTTGCCGCTTGCCGTGGCCGCCATGCAGGCGTGCGAATTCGTCGGCCTGCCCGAGTGCCAACTGACGCTCGCCCAAACCGTTGCCTACCTGGCGTGCGCTCCGAAGTCGAACGCCGCCACCGTGGCCATCGGCGAAGCGCGGCACGACATCCGCGAAGGCCGCCTGCTGCCCGTACCTCGCCACTTGCAAGATTCTCACTACGCCGGCGCCAAACGGCTCGGCCACGGCCAAGGTTACGAATACGCCCACAATGCCCCCGATGCCGTCGCCACCCAAGATTACCTCGGCATCGAACGCGAATACTACCGACCCACCAACCGCGGCTTCGAACAAGAATTAACCGAGCGACTGGAAAAGATCCGCGCAAGGCTGCGTGCAAGCAAGACCACCGAGTGATTTCCATCGCACATCCACCGGCACTCCACCTTCACACCTTCTGCCATCACTGCTGGCACGCTTGGTGGGGACGCGATTGCCATAGCATCGCACCCCGCATTGCCGTACTATCCCCACCTTCGATGCTGGCCTTGCGTGCGGCTCCCAGTTTGTCGATCTTGCAAGTCGTTGTGTAGCACGGAGAAAGTTAACAGGGATCGGTGATTTCGCGCTCCGCTTCGCAGAGCCTTCGCGCCGCGGCTAAACGAAAGTCCAGCATCAAACCCAGCCACAACCGTAACGAACAGCTAATAGCAAACAGCTAATAGCTAACCCTTAACTCCTTTCGTCATGGAGGACGATCGATGAGTTCTCTTCGCCCCTTGTTCACGATCGCGATTCTTGGAGCGATCGGCGTTTACTTGTACACGAAGATCAACGAAGGCCCGCATCCGCAGCGAGGCAACGAGCTTGGCACGGCGACCCTCTCTGCCGAAGGTGTTCCGTCGTTGGCGGCCACGGGCGGCGGGGCGACACTCAATCAAGACAACACCGCGCCCGCCTGGCCTACCCCTCCGGCAGCAACTGCAAACGCACAGCCCGCGTTGCCACCGGCAACTGCCGCCATCAACTCGGCAAACTCGAGCGATGCGGCAGCCCCCCCCGCGGCCAATCACGCGCAAGGAAACAGCTCGCAAGCCGCCGCCACTGGCAGTGGCAGTGGCAGTGCCAGTGGCAGCGCCGGCCTGCCCGAAGTACCACCCATTCCGGCACTGCCTCAACTTCCGATGGCGCCCGACGCCTCGGCAGCTCCGAACACCGCAATCGCCGCCGAAGCTCCGACTGCTGCCTCCGCCGCAACTCCCGCCGCAACGGTGCCCAAATCGGATAACGCGGAGAATCGCTACGACACCGCGGCGATGAGTGCGAACGCGAGCACCGTGCCGATAACCACGTTGCCCGCGGTGCCGAGCGAAGCAAATCCGCTCCGCACGTCGCCGCCCGACGCGGCGCAGCCGATCACCCCGATCGGCGATCCTGCCGAGGATCGTTACGGCATCGGTGGCGCGGCCGCCGCACCTGCCGCGGCAACCGTGCCTGCGGGCACCGCGCAACCGGCAAGTCAAACAGCATCTCAAGTGGCCCCCGCGCCAAGCGCCGCGGCAACCGGCACGCAATCGCTCACGGCCAGTTGGCCAGCCATTCAAGCCGCGCTCGATGCGAACGATCTCAAACAGGCTCATCAACTGCTTACGAAATGGCACGGCAACGAAACGCTGTCGCCTGGTGAGGCCGAGCAAGTCGAATCGTTGCTCGGGCAACTTGCCGGCACCGTGATCTACTCGACCGAACATCGGCTAGAACCGCCCCGCACGGTGAAGCCGGGCGAAACGCTCGAGACAATTGCGGCAGAGTGCAACGTCCCGTGGCAACTGCTGGCGAAGATCAACAGCATCGCGTCGCCCGACCAGGTACGACCCGGGCAAGAGCTGAAAGTGCTTCGCGGACCCTTCAATGCCGTGGTCGATTTGCATCGCAGCGAACTCACGCTGGAAGTCGATGGCCGCTACGCAGGCACCTTCCCGATTACCGTGCCGCCTGGCTCGGTGATCGAAGGCCAATGGCAAGTTGCCGAGAAAACGCCCGCGGGGCCGATCACCGCGGGCGGCACGTCGGCCTACCCGGTTGCCGCCACGGCGGCCTCCTCATCGAGTGGCACAATTGTGCTACGGGCCGCTCCTGGAGCCGTGTTCCCCTCGCCCGTCGGTCCGCTTTCGATTGTTGCCAGCGGCGCGACCGCCACGCAACCCGGCTCGACCACGATCCAGGTCTCGCCCCAAGATGCCGAGGACCTTTCCGACATCCTGTCGATCGGCTCGCGCGTCGTCGTGCGGAAATGATCGCGCGGGAAAGATCGCATTCGCCGGTTGCCCGAGGTTGGTCCTCCGTTGTAAGTTGGAAAACAACACGCGAAGGCCAACATCGCCTCTCCGCCAAGCTAGGTCGAGCAGCACCTCCGCACACGGCTATCCCCAACTCTGCCCCCTCACCCCTCGCCCCTCATGTACGACCGCACGGCACTACAACAACTGATCCGCGAGAAGGCGCTCAAGTTCGGTGAGTTCACGCTGGCCTCTGGCAAGAGGGCAAGTTACTACCTCGATTGCCGCCAAGTTACGCTCGACGCTCGCGGGGCGAAGCTTATCGGCGCCGGCATGCTCGAATTGCTTGCCACAGACATGCCCGATCTTGTGGGCGGCATGGCCATCGGGGCCGACCCGATCACGGCCGCCATCCTCACCCTGGCCGGCATAGAAAACAAACCCCTCCGCGGCGTAATGGTCCGCAAGGAACCCAAGCAGCACGGCACGGGCAAGTTGGTCGAGGGGCCTTTCCAGCCAGGCGAGTCGCTCGTCATCGTCGAGGATGTCGTCACGACCGGCGGCTCGAGCCTTCGGGCGATCGAACATTGCGAAGCGGCCGGCCTGAACGTGAAACGCGTCCTGGCGATCATCGATCGGTTGGAAGGAGGCCGCGATGCGTTCGCCGCCAAAGGATACGAACTGGCGACACTGTTCACGATCCGCGATTTTGGGATTGGGAGTTAGCCCCCGGCGAATCGCTGGTTGCTGAATGAAATACATGGAAACCTCGCTGCACCGCCAATTGAAGGAACGTTATGCCGCAGGTGGCGCGGCCATCGAACAGCGGGTGGGGAAATACCGCATCGATGTTGTGCGCGGCCGACAGCTTATTGAAATCCAACACTCCTCACTCACGGCGATTCGCGACAAGATTGCCACGCTGCTTGCGAAGCACAATGTGCTCGTCGTGAAGCCGATCATCGCGACGAAGCACCTCGTAAAGCTGCGCGGGTCGGGGGGCGAAGTGGTGTCGCGGCGTCGCAGCCCGAAGCGGCGCGGGCTCCTCGATCTCTTCGAGGAACTCGTTCATTTCACGCGCGTTTTCCCGCATCGCCGGCTCACGCTCGAGGTGCTGCTCATCGAGATCGAGGAACACCGCTACCCAGGCCACGGCCGCAGACGCTGGCGACGCGACAACGATCACCTGGTGGAAGACCAGCACCTGTTGGCCGTTCACGAAGTTCACACCTTCCGCACGAAAGCCGACCTCCGCCGCCTGCTGCCCGCGAATCTTCCCCAACCCTTCCACACAGGCCAACTCGCCGAAGGACTTGGAATCGAACGCTGGATCGCACAACGCATGGCGTACACCCTACGCGAAACCGGCGCAATCCGCCAAGTCGGCAAGCAAGGCACCGCGTGGCTTTACCAATGCCCACGTGCAAGGGCAGCGTAGGTGCTTAATCCGCATTTCTCACAATCAAAACCACGGAGCGGCTGTGTTGATTCTTTATAGCCCGGCCCTCTGGGCCGGACGACCGGGTGTGGGAACCCATGCCAGTTGGCCGAGTCGATACGGCTCGGCTATACACATACAAGGCACGGAGGCACAGAGAAGAAATGGTCATTGCAAATTGGTCATTTGAAATTGGGTCATTTCTGAAATGGCCAAATGACAAATGACCAATTTGCAATGACCAATTCTTCTCCGTGGCCTCGGTGTGCTCCGTGGTGAGAAATCCGGGTTAGCGATAGAGTTGGAATTCCCAAAGGGTCGGCCCATCGGTGGATTCAAGAACCTGGAGCCGAACGCGTTGGGCCGTCACGGGAGAAAAACTGGGGACAAACGACGCGCCGATGGTGGAACCGGCGTAGAATGTTTTCCACCCGGTACCCTCCTGCCGCTGAAGCTCGAACTTCTGAATTCGATTCGGATAGGCCTCGACAATCCGGGCATGCCGGAAGGTTTTCGAGTCGCCCAAGTCGATTTCAAAGCTGGCTTGGTGAACACCGGCATCGGTTGCCCACCGGGTTCTGGGATCTCCGTCCACGGCCTTCCGCGGATCATACTCGGGCAGGTTCTGGTAGAGATTGGATGCGACGACGTTGGCCTTCTCAGACAAGGGGATGGGCCGGGGAACATCCATGGCAGCAAGTTTGCCCGCCTGGCAGTCGAGTTCCAGGGCCACGATGGTATCGAGCTGCGAACGATACTCCTCGGCGACCGAGATTTCGATTCCCGAGGTGGTTTGCCGAACCTCGGCATTGCCGCCGCCCAGTATACGGCTGCCGACGATCTTGGCCGGTAGGGCGGGGAAGCGGATGGGGTCCTCGATCCAACGCCGGATGTGAACGTAGATGACGTTATCCTTGCGTGTCGAGGCACCGTACAGGCCGGGCTTGAACGGGCCGCCGCGGGTTCCGTAGATGCTCGGGCCGGCAACCGTGAGCCAATCGCCGATCTGCTTGATGAGAGTAGCCTGCTCGGGGGCGATTTCGCCGGTGGGCATCGGGCCAACATTCAGCAGGACATTGCCATCGCCGCCGGCGCAGCCTACGAGCATCTCGATGCAGGCATCGAGCGACTTGACTCCGTCTTTGGCTCCACCCCACGACCATTGGTCGCTGCGCGCCGTGGTCATGCACGATTCCCAGGGGGTCTTATCCTCGTAACCGCCGATGAATTGTTCCGGCGTAAAATAATCGGCGTTCGGGCCAACGCTCTCGGGGCGCGAGACGTGCGGCTGATCGGGCCGGGTGAAGTAGTCTAGCCGGTTGTTGATGACGATCTCGGGCTGAAGTTGTTTGACAAGGGCGTAGGTGTTTTCTTGATCCCAGGGAGCGGAGCGGCCGTCCACATCGAACCACAGGAGGTCGATCTTGCCGTAGTTGGTCAGTAACTCGCGGAGTTCCGCCTGCATGTTCTTCACGAATCGATCGTTGTGCTTCGAGCGGCAGTCGGGATCGCGCCAGTCCATCGGCGAGAAGTACCAGCCAATCCGCATTCCTTCCTCGTGGGCTGCCTGGGCCAGTTCAGCGCAGACATCGCGCCCAAACGGCGTGTGCATGATGTTGTGATCGGAGACCTTCGAGTCGAAGAGCAGAAAGCCATCGCCATGCTTGGCGGTCAACACCATATATTTCATCCCCGAAGCCTTGGCGATGCGGACCCATTCTCGGGCATCGAACTTAACGGGATTGAATCGTTTATAAAGGTTGTCGTACTCCTCGACCGGAATCTCTCCTTGGTTCGGGCAAGCAGGATTGGAATTGGCCCGCGACCAACTGATCTCCGTCTCTTTGAGGCTGACCGGCCCCCAGTGGATGAACATTCCGAAGCGTGCGTCGCGCCACCAAGCGATCCGGGCGTCGCGCTGTGCCGGGGTTTCGGGCACCGGCGGAGCACCCCATGCCGGTAGAACGCCGGTCACGATGAAAACAACCAGCAACAATCTCCAACGAAACGAAGGGCTTTGAAGTGGCATACAACCGTTCCTTACCTGTGAGAGTTCCGGCCGTTTATGAACCGCATCTGTTCAGTGTAATAGAATCTACGAAGTTAGCACACAAGACCTTTGCACGTGCGGCCGAATCGTGTGGTGAGGCCGCCGCATGGCAACGAGCGTTAGGGTGTTTGACTCGGGCTGAGGCGCAGCAGCACGACGCCTCGCCGGGGGACTTGGGCGCGGTACTCGCCATCGGCGGTGCCGAGATCGTGTTGTCGCCAAACGTCGCGAACGAGTTGTTTGCCTTGGATGTCGATGTCGGACCATTTGGCGACGACCTCGGCCGCAAGTTCGCCCGCGTTGGCCAGGCCGATAGCTTTTGAGCCATCTTCCAAGTCCTTGATCATGACGAACAGGTCTTCACCGCAAGGAATGACGCGGCCACATTGGCCGAGCGGATCCTGGTTGATATCAATGACCTCGGGATTGCAGAGCACGTTGAGCGTAAACGGGTCGAGCTTTCCCATATCTCCGCTGTAGATCAAAGGCGATGCGCTCAAGGCCCACAGCGACATATAGGAATACTGTTCCGTGGGCGTAAGCGGACAAGGTTTGGGTTCAGCCTGGCTATGTGCATCGCCGACAAAACCAATTTGAATGTAATCAGGATCGTTCCAGGCACCGGGTTTCTGATACTCACGATGCTTGGCGTTGGCCAAGGCCACCTCGAAGACACGGTCGAGTTCGAAGCCCAAGTCGCCGGCCGTACGCCACGAGTTCCCGCCCACCTCGGCCCCCCAAGTCCACACGTGGAGCATGCCGTACTGGCACAGATTGAAGACCATGTCTCGTTTTTGGTTTTTGAGCAAGTCGCCCATCAGTTGATAGGGCTTCTTGAACCGGGCCAATTGTGGGCCAGTCTCTTGTTCGGCGACGTACCTGTAATGACACCAATCGTATTTCAAGAAGTCGAATCCCCAGTCGGCAAACTGTTTGGCATCGGCGGCCTCGTGCTGGTACGCGCCTGCAAAGCCCGCGCACGTGAGTGGGCCTGGAGACGTATAGATCCCGGCCTTCAATCCTTTGCCGTGGATGTAGTCGGTCAACTGCTTCATGTCGGGGAAGTGCTTGTTGGGCAGGATGTTGCCGCTGGAATCGCGGAACGGGCCGACCTGCATCGGATCATCGCTTTTTACCCGATTCATCCAGCAATCATCGATATTGACATACTCGTACCCCACGTCGGCCATCCCGCTGCTAATCATCACGTCGGCCGCCTCGCGCATGAGCTTGTCGCTAACGTGGTGATAATGTGCGTACCAGTGGTTCCAACCCATCGACGGCGTCAGTGCCAGGGTATCTCCGCTAACCAGTTTGAAGGCTCGCGTTGTTTGCCCGTGGCTGTTCTTCGCGGTGAATGTGATTGGATAATCACCGCGTTTTGGGGTTGTGCCGGTAATGATCCCGGTCGTCGCATCGAGCTTGAGCGAGGCGGGCAACCCTTCGGCGGCAAACGTAATTGGGCGTTCGCCTTGGGTGGGAATGCGATAGAGGAACGGGTTGCCGGGCCGCGCGCCGTAAATGCGCGGCCCATTGATTCGCGGTGCCGGACCTGGCTTAGGGGTGAGGATGACCGCTTCCTCTCGCGGCAACGGGCCGGCGACCGTGCTGGGCTTTGTGCCGCTGTACTCGAGCTTAGCATCGGCCCAATTGCCGAGGTCGTGCCTTGCTCCGTCGCCAGCATCGGAAACGAGCAGTAGCACCACCTTGGCACCCGAGAGCGAAACGTCGACCGGCTTGGCGGCCTGGCCATATTTCATCGCGCCGGAATCGAACGCTTTCTTGCCATCCACAAAGACGCGAAACTGAACTGCTGGCTTCTTTTCCGCGCCATCGTCGACACCAACCGTCGCGGTGAAGCGATCGGCCCCGTTAGGCTCGATCCAGATCGTGCTCTTTCCGTGCGTGGCAACACCACGCTGGTAGGTCTTTCCCGCAATACTCAACGGTTTATCTCGTCCCAAGTGGCCGGCCGCATGTTTCGAGCGCGACAGGTCCATCTCGTCGAGCCAGGTTGTGTCGGCAACCGCGGCCAAGGCGTGGCAACCCAAGGCCATCCAAGCAAGCAGCACCACCCGCCCTACCGTCGATCGCAGCCGAACGACCGAGCGGATGGTGCGGGCAAAACTACCAAGCAAACCTTGAGCAGATGGCGAAACGAGCATTCCTAGAGCAAAAATCATAGAAGGCCTCATCGCGAAATTAGGTGGGCGGCAATTGCAAGAGGTTGGCCGGAGCCAGGGCCGATCAACTTTTCAATTTGGGCGAGTGCATTGGAAACCAGCCCAAAGCGTCAGCGAGGAAAAAGCACACATTCCCTTGCTGACGCTTCGGGTTAGTGAATCCTCACTGTCCCGAACAGGAATAACGGATCGGACCTGCCGGAGCCGGACCAATTCCGCAGCATTTCAGTGGGTGGGGCTGCGGGGAAACCGGCAAGTGCCAAGAAAGGAATCTACGCCTATTGGCGTGTTGACAATACCCTCAATCGATGTGGGTGTCAACTAAATTCCGATCCGCCAACAGGCCCGACCATTGATGCATTTTGGGCCGAGAAGTAGGTGCCGCGAGCCGAGCGGCACATTCTACTAAAGTGGTTGCGTGGTTGGTTGCTCCGTGCCCCGCTCGGTTCGCGGGACCTACTTTGAAGCCCCACGCGATAGGAAAACGGGTCGACCCTGCGGTCTGCCAACAGGCCTGATTCGTATAGTAAGCTGGAAGGATTTGCGGGAGGCGTTTCCGATGCGGATGAGGTTGTGGTTTTTCTGGATGTTTATGCCGTTTGCGGAACAAGTGGCGAAGAGAAGTGGTTCAAACAGCGGCCTGGGGGCCGCCGCTAACTTGATTGAACATCTTTTCGCAGGCGTGGTGTGAGACAACATTCTGGAAGTGGATTCGAGCGCAAGAAATCGGGTAGGAGGGAGCCTCGCGGCTCCCGTCCTCCCACACCACCGGACGTACTCATCGTATCCGGCGGTTTCTTTTACTGTTGTAACTCAAGGTATCTGTCGGTGAGGCCGATCAGACCTTGA
>JADZFK010000132.1 GCA_020849945.1 Pirellulales bacterium
GCCATAGCCCGCGCGGCCAAACGCGGCGATCGCTTTCACCGCTTCAAGCCGGTTTTCGGTGCTTAGTTCCGTCCTCCAAAGCTGTTGCCATTCCTGGAAGGGCTTGCCGTTGTAACGCAACGATTCTTTGTTGATGGCCGAGGGGCGATCTGGCGCGGTCGAGGGTCGAGGGTCGTAGGTCGAGGGTGATTTGGGAGCCTTTCCAGGAGAGGGCGAAGGGGCTTGTAAAGCGGGGGTTGAATCCGTGGGGGGCGATTGCGATTGCGTTGCAGATGGATTGCTTGGCGTATTTTCAGTTGGAGTTGGTGATTCCCGGGTCTGCTCGCGCTTCGGCGCGGCGGGGATGGAAATGCGGCCGACTTCGACGATATCGCCGGACACAGGAGGACTGCCGGAGGGTTGCCGAGAGCCATCACGAACGACGTAGAACTTCATCGGGTTGAATTCGTTCAAGTCGTCTCGGTCGAGAATCGTTAGCACATCCTGAAGACTGGTTGTTGGCCACACGTGCAGCCCGACGAGGAGATCGCCTTCCTGAATGCTGCCATAGGCAAAGCGAATGTTACGATTCGAACGTTCGTGTTGGGGTGCAATTGCGATCTTCACACCACCTTCATATCCCATCGACTTCACTCGCTTCAGGTCTTCCTCACCAAGCGTTTCAAGTTCCATGCCGAGCCGATTGAACACGTGCGTGGATAGCTTCTGTTCTTCGGAGGTAGGGAATTTTGAGTTGGCGGGAGTGGCGGGCTCGCTCCGCTCCACGTCGCGGCTAAACGGGGGTTCTTCGCGGTTGACGGGAGTTGACTTGGAGGGTGGGGTTGCCGTGGGTTGTGGTTCCGTCGCCCTGGCAGGTGGCCAGTAGAAGACGGCCGATGCGATGATGATGAGTAACGTGGCAGCGATTGCGGTGAATGACTTTCCGGAAATGAGCATCGGGTCTTCCTCCAATTGCAGGATGTGGCGGATGCGGGTGTGGAGCGGGTGGCGGGAGAATGGGATCGCCAAGCCGGCAAGCGGTTGGTGTGTGGCAGCCAGGTTGAGCAGCAATTCGGCGTAGGCGTGTGGTTTGTGGGTGCGGTGGATGACGGCCGCATCGCAACACGCCTCGCGTTCGCGGCGGACCCAGGCGGAGAGACTCCATACGGCCGGGTGGAAAAATAGCAGCGACTCGATGACGCGCTGCACGAAGTTGACGAGGTTATCGTAACGGCGAACGTGGGCCAACTCGTGGAGCAGCACCATCTCGAGTTCATCGGGCGACCAGCCGGTGAGCGCGGCGGGGGGCAACAGGATGATAGGGCGAAGGATGCCGATGAGAACCGGGGCGGCTACCCGTTCGCACGCGGCGAGTGTGATCTCGCGCGTGATGCGGAGCGATAGCGTAAGGTGAGCGAGTAGTTCGGCGGCGGGGCCGTTCTGGATCGGGCGGCTTGCCTTGCGGAGCCGCCGAGAGCCGAGGAGGCCCGTGGCAAGCAGCGCGAACGTAAGCGGCGTGCCGATGATCCACACCCACGGCAAGTAAGGGATCACCCCGACGAGCACCGCGAGCAAGTTTCCGCTCCGTTGTTGGGAGGGGCTGGGTTGCTCCGAATTCGCCGTGGCGAAGGAGGGTTCGTTGGGCGCAGCGGGAACCACTTCCCTCGGCTGCATAACGACCACCGGCGGCGAGCCTTCGGGCACGTGGAGTTCAATCGTGGGCGGCGCGGTTGTGTGTGGCGAGGATGGCGTGGCGGGCGTGCTCCTCTCCGCGTCGCGGCGGTTTGGGGAAGTAATTGGCGGTGCGGGATCCGGTTTAGCCGCGAAGCGGAGCGGAGCGAGGCCTTCGTTGTCATTGCCATCGCGTGCAACCAACCAGGTCGCGGTGCCAATTGGCAACGCGGCGATCAGGGCGAGGCACCCAAGCGCGAATGCGTAACACACGTTGGGGTTGGCCGATCGTAGCACGATTCGCCCCGCGAGCGCGATTGCGGCGACCATCGTGCCGAGCCACAGGAAGTGGACCATCGTCCAACCGGCAATGAACCACGGGTCGCTTGCGATGGCGGGCAGTGCAGTGGTCATAGAACAGTTCTCGTTGAAAGTGTTTCACGCAAAGGGGCGAAGGCGCGAAGCAAAGGCCATAACCACAAAGGCACGAAGGGCACAAAGGGGATGAAGGCAAGTTACGTCGATGAGGTGTGGCATGAACATGATTCTTTGTGTTCTTCGTTTCTTCGTGGTTAAAGTAATTTCCTTTGCATCTTCGCGGCTTTGCGTGCGGGTTTGTTGTTGTCGATCAATTTGCGGAGTTCGCCGAGTTCTTTGGGCGAGAGTTGGCCGGCTTCGACGAGATGCACGGCGAGTCGGCTTGCGGAGCCGTCGAAGATGCCGTCGAGGAGTTTGCCGACCATGCTTTTCGCGGCAGCGGTTTGGGTAACGGCGGCCGACCACTGCTGGCCGCGAGCCGCTTGGTTGCGGCGAACGAGTCCTTTATCGAGCATGACGCGGAGCATGGTGGCGACGGTGGTGGTGGCCACGTTGCGCTCGCGGCGGAGCGATTCGCAAATGACGCCGAGGGGCGAGGGGCCGTGTTCCCACAGCACGTGGAGGATTTCGAGTTCGCCGTCGGTCGGGTGAGGAGAGGCGGGGCGGGGCATGGCAGTATGGCGGAAGCGGTGTCGAGGAGCGGGGAAGGGGTCGCAACGATTGGTATTCTAAAGAATTAGAACGGCGAGTCAAGCGAATTGCCAGTTGGTAGCCATCCAGTAAATAGCCGCCCCCTTTGGGGGCGGAACCCGGCCGAGACGGCCGGGCTATCTATTGGAAGAGGAGGAGGCCGAAGTGGGCGGGGGTCGGGGCGGAAGTGGTTGGGCCGCACCAAGTTTCGTAGCCGGTGCGCGGGATGGTTCGGATTGCGGAGATGGCCCATACGGCCCGGGCGGCGGGCGGCTTCTCGGCCAGTTCGGCGAGCGGGATGGCGGCTTCGATCGTCCAGGTTGTGTCGTCGCTGGTGGCGGCCACGTACCAGGTGGGGTTCCAGGTGGCATCGCCCCAGCAGGCATCGTGCGTGAAGCCGCGATGATCGACCGTTAGTTCAAACGCGGTGGTGTAATCTCGGTCGGTATCGATGTGAAGCGTGACGCGATCGTGTTCCACAAGCTGGGCGTCGCGCGGACGTGCGGAATCGTCGGGCGTGTAGTCGCAATTGGCAGCCTTGGGGCAATGAATCGCGACGTAGAGGTATTGTTGATCGTGGGCGAGGTGGACGAGTGCGGAGAGAGAAGCGGGTGGAGAGGGGGCGGAAGGGGGGGCGCTAAGCCGCGAGGGGCTGTTGGAGAGTCGGAGTTTGTCGGCATGTTGCCAGAGGGGGTCATCGAGAATCGCGTCGAGCTTGGGAGGGTCGGCGGCGGGGCGGCAGGTGGCTAATTTTTTGGTGGGGGGTTCTTCGCCGGGGTGGGCGAGCCATTCTTCGGCGGCCGCGCATTCGCGCCACGGATTGGTTTCAGGCAGGTTACGCAGCGTGAGATAGAACCGTTGTGCGGGATTTGCGAAACCGAGTTCACGTTGCGCCGTGGTGTGGGCGAAGCCGACAGCAGGGTCGGCGTACAGGGCGGGGCGAGCGGCACCGAGGTAATCGGCCAGTTGCGAAGCGCGGCGGAGTCGGTCGTCGCGTGCGAGGGTGGGCTGGTAGGAAGGTACTTGCGCCAAGGTTTGTTGGACGGGTGCCGCGTTCACCTCGTAATTGCGACGGTTGTCGGCCGGCGTTGCCGTGCCTTGCGTGCGCTGCAAGCGATGCGCCACTTCGGCACTGGCGTAGAAGTGGAGCAGCCAATCGAGCGCCGGGCTGGTGAGCGGGTGATCGGGCGCTTGGCGCGCGAGAAGGAAGTAGGTGTCGGCGGCCAGGTCGAGTCGGCCGGCGCGGCGGTAATCATCGCCAAGTTGGGCGAGCAGTTCGCCGGCCGAGTTGGGGTCGAGGCCTTCGATCAGGCTGGCGACTTGGGCGGCCCAGGCGGCGTTGCCTTCGCTGCGCTCGATAATCTCTTGCAAATGGCGGCGACGGGTAGCGAGTTGGCGGAGCGAATCAAGATTGTTCGAAGGGAGGTCGGCCGTGGGGCGTCGGGCATCGCCGCCAGGGGCCAGGGCGATCCCGCCAAAAATTCCCGGCGCACCGGCGGCAGGCGGTACCGTGCTGGAGAGAAGTTTGAACTCGTGGGAATCGGGCGGTGGCACGGGCGCAAGGTGCAAAACGTTGCGCGCGGGGGCCGTGAAATCGGCGAGCGAACCGCCGAGCCACGGCGAGAAGCGGCCCGTGGCAAGTTGTTCGTCGCCCGATTCGCCAGGCGGCATGACGCCGTAAACTTTCTTCACTTGCCAGGCGGCCAAGCCTGCCTCGGAACTGAGTTCGGGGAATTGGGCGGGGTCGGCAGCCGATTGAACGGCTTGCAGCACAAGCGGCTCGACCACGTCGCCCAGCGAGGGCGAGGAGGTTGGTGTGGCGTGGTGAATGATGATGACTTCGGGCCGCCATGTGCGGAGCTCGCGGACCAAGTGCCGCTGAAGTTGTTCGAGGGCGCGGCCATCGTTTTCGCGATTGAGCGCGGCCAGAACATCGGCCGGAGAGTGTGCGAGGTCGGCCGCGGGAAGCGGGAACCGCCACGCGGCGTTGGTCGAAGTCGCACCGGCGAGGAGCAAGGCATCGGTGGCGCGGGCACGAACGGCGGCAAGTTGCGAAGGGGTGAAGTCGTTGTCGCTGTTGGCTGCGTTGGCGATGCCGGGTTCGTGGGCCGTGGCGGCCAAGGTATCGATAACTGCGAGATAACC
Organism: Pirellulales bacterium; assembly: GCA_020849945.1. GTDB lineage: Bacteria > Planctomycetota > Planctomycetia > Pirellulales > Lacipirellulaceae > JABDGM01. Next base: position 4,804 of record JADZFK010000132.1, read on the forward strand.
TTCCGCGGCACCGGAATCGGCGAGGAGTTCGAGCGGAACGTTGGTGGGTTCGGCAAACAAGGCGAGGACTGCGGCCCGCGAGCCGCCCGTGCGCTGCGATGCCCAAGAGCGACCGCCATCGTGCGTGACGAGGATGTTGCCGAGATCGCCGACAGCCCAACCGTTCGCGGCATCGACGAACTGCAAAGCGCGCACGGGGGCAGAGAGACCGGTGGAGAACGATTCCCAGGTGTGGCCGCTATCGAACGAGTGAAATAAGCGCGAGCCGGGCGAGCCGGCGGTCCAAACGTGCGTACCATGTACGGCGAGAGCGCGGAAGTCGAAGCATTCGGCAAGCGTAGGAGGCAGTTCGGTCGGCGGGGTTTGCCATGTTCGCCCGCCATCGTGCGTGGTTAAGAGGAGAGCGCCATCGCCGACAGCCCAACCCTCCGCCGGTTCGATGAGGCGGATGGCACGGATCGCGCGGAGTGAAGAGGCGGCCAGCGGAGAATGGGTGACCTTATGGCGTGCGAGGGTGGCGAGCTGGCCGGGCGGGCCGGCGAGTGCGCCGATTTGCGGGTCGAGGAAGTCGCCGGCGAGCCAGTGGCCGGTGGAATCGGCCGCGAGAGGTTGCCAGGTTTGGCCGGCATCGGTCGTGGCAAAGACACCCGAGGGCGCGAGCGGGGCCGGTTCGCCAAACGCGATTCCGCGCGAAGGATCGAAGAACTTCACGCCCGTGAGTCGGGGCAAGGTACCGCGTGAGGCTTGCGCCACTTCAGACCAAGTGGCACCGCCATCGGTCGTTCGCAACACGATCCCCTGCGTAGCGGATTGCCGTGGCAAGCTGACGCCGCCGACTACCCATCCGTGCTGGGGATCGATGAAGTGGACGGAGGCGAGATGGATCACCGTGTTTGAGAGTTGTTGTTGCCAGGTGGCTCCGCCATCGCCCGTGTGAAGGATGAGCCCGCGATCGCCAACGGCCCAACCTTGCTGGGCATCGATGAAGCAAACACAGGTGAGCGCGGAGTCGTGGTGGAAAGGAAGCGCGGGCGTGGCGGGTTGCTGGGCCCGTGTTGTCGCGGTGGCGAGCACCAGCCACGCCAGTGTGGCAAACGCAAGTGCGGCCAACAACCAAGTGTGGCGGGTAATAGACCTCACGGCGAGGCACAGCGGATGACGTTCCATCGTCGACTCCTGTTGGCGGGAAGTAGAGCATTCTAGCCGTAAATGGCGGGCCGACCTAGGCGACTGTGGAGCGGCGGCGGGGGCGGTTGTGGCAGTGGTGACGGATATGCTAGCAACAGGGCAAATACCGTGTTGTGAGCTACACTTTGGCATCCTGCCCTGCCCTGATTGCCTCCCCCCGGTGGGAGATGGTTTTTGGCTATGAGCGACACCGTGTCTCACCTGGAACAACTGGCCACGCGCGCGGTGACGCTGTATTCGCGTCCGACCGTGGCAATGGAATTGTTGCGGCTGGTGGAACAACCGGCTGTGGATGCGCAGGCGATCAAGAACTGCGTGGCCCAAGACCCGGCGATGGTGAGCAAGGTACTGCGGGTGGTGAACAGTTCGCTGTACGGGCTGACGCGGCCCGTTTCCGATTTGAATCAGGCGATTGGCATCTTGGGGATGAAGCCACTCAAGCTGCTGGTGCTCGGATTCAGCCTGCCCGATGAGTTGTTTGCCGACGTGGCGGCCCGCGAACTGCGGTGGTACTGGACGAACACGCTAACCCGCGCCGTGGCGGCTCGGTTGTTGTGCGAGAAGCTGTGGCGGCAACCGGGCGATGAAGTGTTCGTCGCGGGGTTGTTGCAGGATATCGGCATCCTGGTGTTGCTCCGCGAACTTGGGGCGCCGTACGCGCGTTTTTTGTCGGGTATTATCAACGAGAACTGTCTGCTTGCGCCGTTGGAGCACGAAACGCTGGGTTTCGATCACGTGCAATTAAGCGCGGCCGTATTGCGACACTGGCAGCTTCCCGAGCGATTGGTGCAGGCGGTGGAAATGCCGAAGCGCACGGCTCGGCTCGAGCGATTGCCCGTTGTCGAGGGGGCGTTGCCGCAGATTCTGCATCTGGCGGAAATGCTGATGCTGCTCGTGGGCCAGCGTCGGCTGGCGATTCTGCCCGAGCTCATCGAAGCGGGCAAGCTGTATCGCGGCATGACAAAAGCGAACTTGGTGGAATTGGTGGAAGGGCTCCAATCGCAAGTGGATCAGTTGGGGGAGGCCCTATCGCTCGATCTAGAGCGCGAGCGAAACTATGTTGAAGTACTGGTCGAGGCACAACACCAACTCTCGCTACTGGGCGAGCAGATTGCGAGCGAATCGACCGCGCTCGATGAGGATGATGAGATATACGCACAGTTGCTGGCGCACACGGGCGAATTGACGGACGCGATGCGGGCCTTCCTGGCAGGCAAACGATGGGCCGAGCGGCAATCGGGCGGACAACTACAATCACATGCGGCACATGGCAAACAAGGGGAATCGCGGGGGTTTGTCGGTTGCCGCGATCGGGAGCCGGTGGATCGCGTGGCACTGTTGCAAAACCTGATAACGGCGGCGACGCGCGCCCGCGAAAAACGACAAGAGCTAAGTTTGCTGTTGGCCGAGTCAAGCCGACCGGGCGCCGAGGCGACGATCGTATCCGATCCGGATCACCGACTATGCGCCCGTTCGCTGGAAAGGGCTTGCCAGTTGCTTCACCAGGACAGGACCCAGCTCGTTCGACTCACCGACGGACGGGCGGCCGCGATCCTTATTAACTGCGAGCGGAACGCGGCGATTGGAGTGGCTCATCAGGCGATCGTGGAGTTTGCAAACCATGCCGCGGAAGAAGTGTCGGGAGCCGATGACTTCGCGCTGTCGTTGGGTGTCGGCGTCGCCACGGTGGGCGTCGTTCCGAAGAATTTCGACCCTTCGCGGTTGCTGGAAAGCGCCCTACGCTGCTTGGCAGCAGCACGTGCCGGTGGGTGCAGTGCGGTCAAGAGCATCGAGGTGTGACAATTTGGGGTGATGCGACCCACGTGCCCAGGGCCGATCAGTTATTCAACTTGGACCATGAACCGGCATTTTCGGGTCAACGCGATAGCAGTGCGAATGTCGAGGTTTCCGACGTGCCATCGGTAAGTGACGGCCTTGATTTTGCGTGCCAAA
>JADZFK010000133.1 GCA_020849945.1 Pirellulales bacterium
GTTTCCGCGAAATATTGTCCGTGCCGCCACAATGCAAAATGCTAGCAATTTGCCCGCAGGCAAGGTCGCTACAAGCCGTGTTGAAGAGATATGATTGGCCCCGCGGTGGTCCGGGCCACGGCCTTGGCATGGCCTGGGCTTGGCTTGACGTTGGAGGAGCAATTTCCTATTGATTGCGTTTGTCTTGGCGGCATCGGGCGTTGTTGAAGCCTGGGTTGCTCGCCAGAAACGCTTGTCGCACTTATCGGAACGCGTTCTTGTCACGTCATTCACTAGCGATGCGCTCGACTTGTGTCGCCACATGGTGCGCGGCCGCGATGGCTTGCGCTCTTTCGCTGTTCGGCGGTTGCCAGAGCAATTCGCAGCGCGATCTCATTGCCCGCGAACGCCGTCGGCAGGAAGATCAAATCTACGCCCTGCAAGATTACATCGACCAGTACCAGCGATTGGTGTGCGCTTATCGCACCGAGAATGCGGCGTTGCGTCGGCAGTTGGTCGCAATGCCGAGAGACTCGCGCGGGCAAGACGAGGAATCCTCCCGTTTGCATCGCGGTTCCAAGGAAGAATTCCCCGCGCCGCAGTTTCAGCAACCGCAAGTGCCAACGCCAGAAAAAGTGAAGCCCGCGGATACCCCCGCATCACCCCCGAAAGCGATCGAAACGCCTGAGATTCCGCCGCTTAAGACGATGTCGTGGGAAGAACCGGATGCCACGGCCGACGCCGAAGCGGTGCTCGATTCAATGCCTGACTCCTTGCCACAAGAACGCAACGAGGCAGGCCGCGCGATCCAACAAGCAACGTTCGCCGTCGAGCCAGTGGAGAGTGTGTCGAATCAGTTTTCAGAGGGTGCAGCGCCAGGGCCTTTGCAAGAACCCGCGCAGCACTCATCGCAAGACTTGGCCGAGGATACCGCACAGGTGCCCACGGAAGTCGTGGCCCCGACCGCAACGACCGGGCAGACGGAGCTTATGATCTCGGGCGAGGTGATTGAGAACGGTGCGGGTGGCCCGCGGTTGGTGGTGGATGTCGTGCCTTATTTGCCCTCGGGGAAAGTTGAAACGTTCGAAGGCGTTGCATCGCTCATGATACTTGCGACTGGTGAGGATGGCATCGAACGCAGCCTTGCGCGTTGGGATTTTTCGGCGCGGCAAGTGCGGGCGGCCATCGATCCTCAATCGAACGAACCAACGATGCGGTTCCTCTTGGAATTGCCGACCGACGCCCCGGTAACAAACGATACCGAACTGTGGGTTCGCTTGGTGCCAGCCAGCGGCAGCAAACTGCTTTCGCATGCCGATGTCGTTCTTTCGCAGGCAGGAAGCTTCGCTTCGGCAACGGAAAGGATGTGGCCCGCGGAGGAAAGCGTTGTTGCCGCAAGTTACGAGGAAGGATACCAACCGGAACTTGAGGCGGAAGCGAACGGGCCGGAATCGCAGTCCCTCAGCGGCATAGCGGAGTCGTTGCCTTTGCCGGTGGGGCCGATCTCGATGGAGGAATCTCAATGGGCGACTGCCCTGCCTGGCAAGCCGGTATTGGTGGCCTCTGCAACGAAAGGCGACTTCGACCAAAGCGGTTGGAGGGTATCCACGCAGCCGATGCCACCTGGCCCCGCGCCGAATGCGGCCGTGACGGCAACATTGAGCGGCAAGGAATCTCCACGAGTTCGCAAACTGCAGAAACTTGCCAAGCCCGACAACCAGGCTGCCCCCGCGGGTTGGTCGGCCGAACGAGAAGGCATCGGGCGACCTCACACGGCAACCCTACCCCGCTGGGCCGCCACGCGATAAGCGTCGTCGTGGGGCGATCAACGCAGTCGATCTATTGATTGGGGTGGCTCGGTTCGTTCTTGGGCTGGGCAGGCTCGTTGCGGAGGCGGCTAATCAAATAACCCCACAAGATGGGTAGCATCGAGATCAGCACGATGGCGACGAGCACGATCTCGAAATTGTCCTTCACAATTTGCCGACTGCCAAAAAAATAGCCACCACCCACACAAAGCCCCACCCATAATATCCCGCCGGTAACGTTGAAGAACGCGAAGTGCGGGTACGACATCGCACCGCAGCCGGCCACGAACGGCACAAACGTGCGGATGATCGGCATGAAGCGGCCCAAGATGACCGCCTTCCCGCCATGCCGTTCGAAGAAGCGATGGGCCTCCATGAGGTGGTTGCGGTTCAGCAGACGATGCCAGAAACTGATCCGGTCCTCCGCACGAAAAATACGAGGGCCTACGTAATGCCCGACCGCGTAATTTACCGCATCGCCAAGAATCGCGGCGGCAACCAAAACGAAAAACACAACGACCGGATTCAGGCTGCTCGTACTCTTGGCAGCCAACGCCCCCGCTGCAAACAGCAAGGAATCGCCCGGTAAGAACGGGGTGATCACCAAACCGGTTTCCGCAAACACGATCAGGAACAGTAGCCCATATACCCAAGGACCGAACTGCACAAGGAATGAGTCGAGGTGAACGTCGAGATGCAGAAAGAAATCGAGCAGATATTCCATGCGTGTTCCTGTCGTCGGTGCCTCTAGAGTTTCAGGCTTTGTCTCATAATCGATTTTGGTTCGGGTAGCGGTTCGAGCAAGGCCAAGAATCCAGCGATCGGCGAACCCTCCCCCAATCCCTCCATAAAAGGGAGGGGAAGCCTCATGGTAATCGGCGCCGGTGGAAAGGCACAGTAAAGTGCTCCTGAAGTTTCGGAAGATCGGAAATGTTACGAGGCGCTGCCCAAGGTGTCAGCCACACCGAGTCTCGGCCGTCTCCGCCGGTTAAACAATTAACGTCTCAATTCTGACCGCGAGCGGTATAAAGAACGGCGGAACCACCGGCTTCCGGTGGCGGCTGCTTAGCGATTCACGCTGAACACCCGGATGGTCCCAGTTAACTCTTCGATATTTCATTACGTTGGTGGCTTTGCTATCGACAGGCCCCCTTGGGAAAAAGGCCGAAATTTCCGAACTGGTGGCACTTGAAGGACCAATAGGATGGCTTTTTCCGACTAATCCCCTAAAGTCGGTTGACATGTGCTGCTGCCATCGGTAGGTTAGTATTCTGGTTTTTTATCTTGGGCGTATCCGATATTTAGGAAACTGATTCTAGGGCGATTCTGATCTTTGGCTCATCTTACTGTCTCATTTTCATTTTCTATGCGATTCACTCGGCCAGGGCTTCGCCGGAAGCCAATGCCGGGTTGGCAGTTGGGGCGGACACGGTCGTAAGCGGGATTGAGACGCGGCTCTGCTGCCAGAGGGCGTTTAGGGGTTCGGCGTGTTCCCACGCGGAGAACCCGAGCCCTACGAGAGTAGGCACAACGAAATTGCTCGCATTAGGCGGGTAGATGGACATTTTATGCACCTTCGATTTCTGAAAATCTTCTGCGACATCGTGGACCTCCACAGTTTTTCGCAGGCGGCCAAGCTGAATGGCGTTTCGCAATCGAACGCGAGTCAGGTCGTTCATACGTTGGAACAACAGATGGGGGTCGAGTTGATTGATCGTTCGAAGCGGCCTTTTGTTCTAACTGCGGAAGGAGCTCGGTTTCAGGAGGGGGCGCGAGTCATCGTGCAGCGTTACGATGATCTGGTGCATGAGATTCGCGAGATGCACGACTCATCGGCAGGTCGTTTGACGATAGCCGCGATTTACTCGGTGGGCATGGCGCACATGAGTATCTGCACACGCGAGTTTTTGGCGCTGAGCCCGAAGGCCCATGTTCGACTGGAGTACTTGCACCCAGACCGCGTTTATGAAGTGGTGGATCAAGGTCATGCCGACCTGGGATTGGTAAGTTACCCTGAGGAATCGCACAGTCTGGTGAGTTTACCGTGGCGTAGCGAGCCGTTTGTGGTTGCATGTCATCCGCACCATGCGTTTTCGAAGCAGCGTACTGTAACGCTCGAACAGCTCAATCACGAGCCATATGTAGCGTTTCAATCGGGTTTGAAGATTCGCGAGGAGATCGATCGCACACTTGCCCAGCACAAGGCGAGGGTTCGGGTGGCGCAAGAGTTCGACAACATTGAATCCATCAAGCGGGCGATCGAGATTGGGACGGGAATCAGCCTACTGCCGGAACCGACGTTGGCGCGGGAAATCGAAACGGGTTCGCTCGCGCAGCTTCGCCTGGAGGGCGTGGTGCTGGAACGGCCGTTGGGAATCATTCATCGGCGAGACCGGAAGCTGAGCGAAGCGGCATGTCGGTTCATTCAATTGCTTCAGTCGCAGGCACAACCGCAATTATCGGGGACGATCGCCGCGCAAGCGAGCGTGGTTGCGGATGGGGTCAAGCCCTTCGTGCTGAACGGGCACACGAATCAATCGTTTGAGGAGGCCGCAACGTTGCGGTAGGAGCCATGGAGATGAATCAGGCGAGATCGACCAACCAAGTGGGGTTTCCGCATAAGCAAGGGCTGTACGACCCTGCGTTCGAGCACGATGCGTGCGGTGTTGGGTTTGTGGCTCACATTAAAGGGCAGCGGAGTCATCAGATACTCATCGATGCGGAGGAAGTGCTTCGCAACATGGATCACCGGGGCGCGTGTGGTTGCGAAGCGAACACGGGCGACGGGGCGGGGGTGCTGACGGCGTTGCCGCACGAGTTTCTGCAGCGTGTGGTGCGGCAGGAATTGGGCGCCGCGCTGCCCCCTCCGGGAGAGTTTGCGGCCGGCAATGTGTTCTTGCCGCGCAACGAAGGCGAGCGGGCCAAGTGCAAGGAAGTGGTGGCTCAGATCGTGGCCGAACAGGGCCAATCGCTCGTGGGCTGGCGTACGGTGCCAACGGAGTCGAAGAAGGCGGATATTGGCCCGACGGCCCGCGCGGCGGAACCGCACATCGAGCAATTGATCATCGCCGCTGGCAAGAAATGCAGGGGCAACGCGTTCGAGCGGCAGCTCTACCTGATCCGCAAGCAAGCCAGCCACCGGTTGCGCGGAAATGCGAGTCTGGCCGAGGCGAAGCTGTTCTACATTTGTTCGCTGTCGTCGAAGGTGATCATTTACAAAGGCATGCTGACGACCGATCAGCTATTCAAATACTTCCCAGACCTGGCCGCTCCCGATTACATCAGCCACCTGGCGATGGTTCATTCGCGGTTTTCGACGAATACATTTCCATCGTGGGACCGGGCACAGCCGCTGCGTTTCATGAGCCATAACGGCGAGATCAACACGCTGCGTGGCAACATGAACTGGATGCAAGCCCGGCAAGGCGTGTTCGAGAACAAGCACTTTGGGAAGGAGTTGTCGAAGCTGTTTCCGATCGTCGAGCCAGATTGCAGCGACTCGGGTACGTTCGATAACGTGTTGGAATTTCTGTTGATGACGGGCCGCACGCTGCAAGAAGCCGTGATGATGATGATTCCGGAGGCGTGGCAGAATCATGAGGCGATGCCCGCGGAAAAGAAAGCGTTTTACGAGTATCAGGCTTGCTTGATGGAGCCGTGGGATGGGCCGGCTTCGATCGCGTTTACCGACGGCAAGTACATTGGCGCGGTGCTCGATCGCAACGGGCTACGACCTTCGCGGTATTACATTACGCACGACGATCGGGTCATCATGGCCAGCGAAGTGGGAGTGCTGCGGATCGAACCGCAGAACATCAAGGCGAAGGGTCGGCTTCAGCCGGGGCGGATGTTTTTGGTCGATTTCGAGCAAGGCCGACTGATCCCCGACGAGGAACTGAAGCGGGAATTTGCGTCGCGCCACCCCTATGGCGAATGGCTTGGGCGCCAGCGGATCGAACTGAACGAACTGCAGACGGAAAAGGAGCCGCACGGCTTCGAGCCCAAGACGGTGATCCAACGGCTGCAGGCGTTTGGATATACGATCGAAACGATGCAGTTCATGTTGTTGCCGCTCGTTCGGCAACTGCGTGACCCGGTGGGATCGATGGGCAACGACGCGGCCTTGGCGTGCCTTTCCGATAAGCCGCGCATGTTGTACGACTACTTTAAGCAGCTTTTCGCGCAGGTTACGAACCCGGCGATCGATTCGATACGGGAAGAGGTGATCATGTCGCTGGAGTGCTACGTAGGCCCCGAGCGAAACCTGTTAGAACCTGGAGAAGAGCATGCCCATCGGCTGCGGATTCCCCACCCGATCCTTTCCAACGAACAGTTGGCGGCCCTGAAACACATCGACCAGCGTGGGTGGCGATCGAAAACGATCGACACGACCTGGCCACGGAGTGAGGGGGCGGGGGGCCTTACCAAGGCGCTCGATCGCGTGTGTGTCGAGGTCGAGGCGGCGATCAACGACGGCTATTCGCTGGTGGTACTTTCGGATCGAAACATGGGTCACGACCGTGTCCCCCTGAGTTCGCTGCTTGCCACGGGTGCCGTGCATCATCATTTGGTGCGAAAGGCGAAGCGTACGCGGATCGGCCTGATCGTTGAAACGGGCGAGGCCCGCGAAGTGCATCACCACTGCCTGCTGGTTGGTTATGGGGCGGATGCCGTCAACCCGTATCTGGCCTTCGAGGCCCTTTGGTATGCACGGCGGGAAGGGCTGATTCAACGGCCCGAGGGTATCGACAAGAACGAGCAGAGCGGCGAGGGCAAGCATCATCCGGTCATCGACTCCACGGCCAACGGCGAGGTGTTCGACCCGGTGACCAAGGAGGATCACGACTTGGTGGCGGCTTACCGCAAGGGGGTGGCCAAGGGAATGCTCAAGGTGATGGCCAAGATGGGCATCTCGACGTTGCAAAGTTACAAAGGCGCGCAGATTTTCGAGGCGGTTGGCCTGCGCGATGAAGTCGTGGAACGCTGTTTTTCGGGAACAGCAAGCCGAATTCAGGGTGTCGATTTCCATATTTTGGCCGAGGAAGCCCTGCGACGGCACACGCTGGGGTACCCCGAGCAGCCGGTAGATCGGCTTCCGGTGTTGCCCAACCCGGGAGAATATCATTGGCGGGCCGATGGCGAACGTCACATGTGGGATCCAACTGCCATTGCCGATTTGCAGGTGGCCGCCCGCAACAATAGCACCGATGCTTACCGACGATTTGCGGCCCATGCCAACAACGATCCTGCGACCCGCTGCGCGCTTCGCCGGTTACTGAAGTTCAAGAAGGGCGTCAACGGAGGCCCCATTCCGCTTGAAGAAGTGGTGCCCGCAAAGGAGATCGTCAAACGGTTTTGCACGGGCGCGATGAGCTTCGGATCGATCTCGGCCGAGGCCCACGAATCGTTGGCGATTGCCATGAACCGGCTCGGCGGCAAGAGCAACACGGGCGAGGGAGGCGAAGACCCCGAGCGTTTCAAGCCTTTGCCGAACGGCGACTCGAAGCGGTCGGCGATCAAGCAAGTGGCCTCGGGGCGATTCGGCGTCACCATTTGGTACTTGGCGAACGCCGATGAACTGCAAATCAAGATATCGCAAGGCGCGAAGCCGGGTGAAGGCGGCGAACTTCCGGGCCGCAAGGTCGATGCCAACATTGCGCGCATACGATATTCGACGCCGGGCGTTGGGCTGATCAGCCCGCCACCCCACCACGACATCTACTCGATCGAGGACCTCAAGCAACTGATTTACGACCTCAAGAATAGCAACCCATCGGCGCGTGTGAGCGTGAAGTTGGTTTCCGAGGTTGGCGTGGGCACGGTTGCGGCTGGGGTGGCGAAGGGGTTTGCCGATCACATACTTATTTCCGGTGATACGGGCGGCACGGGGGCCTCGCCACTTACGAGCATCAAGCACGCGGGCCTGCCGTGGGAACTCGGGATTGCCGAAACGCACCAAACGCTTGTTCTCAACGATTTGCGTAGCCGGGTCGTGTTGCAAACCGATGGCGGCCTGAAGACGGGCCGCGATGTCGTTATCGCCGCCCTGTTGGGCGCGGAGGAATTTGGTTTTGCGACGGCCCCGCTCGTGACGCTGGGTTGCATCATGATGCGCAAGTGTCATCTCAATACGTGCCCGGTCGGCGTTGCCACGCAAGACCCCGTGCTCCGCAAGAAGTTTGCCGGCAAGCCCGACCATGTCGTGAACTACCTGTTCATGGTGGCCGAGGATGCGCGCCAAGTCATGGCCGACCTTGGTTTCCGGACGATTGAGGAGATGGTCGGCCGGGTCGATTGCCTGGAAACGAACGAGGCGATCAAACATTGGAAAGCGGATGGGCTGGACCTCACGGATCTACTTTCACCGGTGAACAAGCCGCACGACGGGGTCGGGAGTTACTACCAGCGTGGGCAAGATCACAGCCTCGACCTTTCGCTCGATCGAACGACGCTGTTGAAGCTGGCCCAACCGGCGCTGGAGTCGGGCAAGCACGTTCGCGCGGACTTGCCGATCGTCAACACGAATCGCACGGTGGGCACGATCCTCAGCCACGAAATTGCCAAACGGTGGGGGGAAGAATGCCTTCCGGACGGTACGATTCATTTCAAGTTTACCGGTTCGGCCGGCCAAAGTTTCGGCGCGTTCCTTGCCGGTGGCGTGACGCTTGAACTGGAGGGGGATGCCAATGATCACGTCGGTAAGGGGCTTTCGGGCGGCCGCATCATTATTTATCCGCCCGCCCAATCGAGCTTTGTGGCAGAGGAGAACATCCTCATCGGCAACGTGGCCTTGTACGGAGCCACGAGCGGCGAAGCCTACTTCCGCGGCCGCGCAGCCGAGCGATTTGCCGTTCGCAATAGCGGTGCTCATGCTGTGATCGAAGGCGTTGGCGACCACGGATGCGAGTACATGACCGGTGGCCGAGTCGTCATCCTCGGGCCGACGGGCCGCAATTTTGCCGCGGGCATGAGCGGCGGCATCGCCTACGTGTGGAACCCCTACGATACGTTGGCCGCCAACTACAACAATGGCATGGTCGATCTCGAACGAGTCGAATCGGAATCGGACATCGACGAACTGCGTCGCCTGATCGAAAAGCACCGCGAATACACGGGTTCAAGCGTGGCCGCTGATATCTTGGCCAACTGGGACGACGCGGTCTCCAAATTCACGAAGGTGATGCCAACCGATTACAAACGCGTCCTGCAAGAACAGAAAGGAGCGGAACTACGCCAAGCCGTGGCGTGAGTAGCTCGGAAGAGTCTTGCGCAAATCACAAGAGCCGGAAGAGCATCACGCAGAGACGCGGAGACGCAGAGAGAGTAATGCGAAGATAGGTAGCGAAGTATGCATCTCAATGATTTCAGCGGTCAGATTATTGACTCTGCAGTTAAAGTGCATTCGAAGCTAGGTCCTGGATTGCTGGAATCGGTTTATGAAACGGTCTTAGCCTTTGAATTGAAGCAGCGTGGATATCGTGTTGAGCGTCAAGTTCCTGTAAGCATCCTGTATGAACGTATTCGTTTTGATGAAGGATTTCGAATCGATCTTCTTA
>JADZFK010000134.1 GCA_020849945.1 Pirellulales bacterium
ACTGATAGGTAATACAGAGGCTTCACTGCGTTGGCCTCTGGTCTGGTATGTAGATCCGTCTTGACAGGCAATCACCTAGCATCAGTTTCATCGATTTTCATCCGAGCACCGGTTTGAAGCGTTTTTTTGGGAGATAGCTAATGAGTCGATTCACTTGGTTTGCATCACTTTTCGCGTGTGCGATGTTATCGCCATTGTCGCAGAGCGCAGTCATCATTAACGAGTTTGTCTACGACGATGCCAGCACGGATGATCGATCATTTATCGAATTGTACAACAATGGCAATTCAACTGAGAGCATCGGCGGTTGGACCCTAGGGGGCCAAGATTTTGTTGGAGCAAATCCTGGGACGGTCACCATAACCGCTGGTACTTCACTGGCGCCTGGAGCATTTTTCGTTATTGGAATGACAGGCTTGGTTACGGATGTGCCGAACGTAAGTCAAGTCAATGCGTTGAGTTTCCTGGAGAACGATTCTGAAACGATTGAGTTGAGGAATGGCGGCATCCTGCAGGATGCCGTCGTCTATGAGTCGTTTCGCGGTCCGGGCACAACTTCGGCAGGCCATGGCGTATTGCCAGCGGATGTGGCAAGTAATGTGGGCCGGGGCATTCTTGGTGCTATGAATTCCACAGATATTGGTGGCTCCCCCTCGGGAGGTTCGTTTGCGAGCTTTGGCAGGTTTGTGGATGGGCGAGATACGAACGACAACGGCCGGGATTTTGGCCAGCGCCCATATACGCCTGGTTCAACTAATTCGCCTGGCGGTCCTATCACAGAATACGTTGCTCCGAACCCGATTGGTCAAACGATTGGATCCACCGTCCCTGGGCTTGCAGGTTGTTACTATAACGCAATGTTCATCGATCCGACGGTAGCAACACTGAGCGTCAATCCGAATGCTATACCGGCGGCACCATTTACGGGTAACCGGGCTATTATCGCGTACGATCCAATGGGTGGTGGCAATAATGTTACCTCCCATGGAACATTCAGCACGACTGAAGGAAAGTTCGCCATTCGCGCGTACCTTGAAACATCGGCATTGCCACAGCAGTTCACAGGAACAGCCGGCTTATCCCAGGTGAATGTCGCTGGGTCAGAACTTACGGTTTATGGAATTGGCGGAAACGACGGCCTTACCAGCGTTACCAATTTGGGTGGTAATTTGGGCTTTCTTGCTGCCACACCGCCGGCTCTAGACACCTTTACCAGCACTTCGCTTGCAAATAGCTTGACGGGCGTAGCGTGGGTTTATGAGCGGATAGCGGCGAACGGGACTTCACCGGCAAAGGCAAATTTGTATCTGGTGGATGCCGGTCCGGGTGGGGACTCGAGCGTGGACGGCAATACGCCTCTTCAATGGACTATCCTGTACAACATCGATATTAGCAGCCTAGCCTCGGATTGGTTCGATCTCGGCATTTCGATTGATGCCCTGGGCAACGGAGCTGCCCGTTTCAACGGCACAACCTACAACTTTACGACCTCGCCGCTCTTGAACAGTGGCGCGTTCAATGTGGGTTACCGTGAAAATCTTACGTGGGCTGCTTCGGGAACGGCGGATGGTACACCTGAAGCCTTGATGCGTCCTGCAACGTTTACAATACCAGAACCTTCGGCATGTTTGCTGTCGCTGTTGGGCGTGATCGGGGCTTGGGGTTTCCACCGGCGCAGCTAGGCTGTGGTTGTTTTGTGAGAAAGAAACATGAAGCCCGCAGCCTATGGCTTGCGGGCTTTTTGTATTTATTCATTAGATAAAGAGGCCCCTGCGTTTGTTGAAGTTTGCTTATTCCGTATTCTTCGGAGGTATTTTCAGATGCCAAAACTCTGCGTGGAGGTGGTTGCCGGATTGGTCACATGTTTTTGGTGTGCAGGCCAGGCGATCGCAACGCCTTATGCCTCGAATGTACGAATTTCTGGTACGGACGTGAGTTTTATCCTCAACGAACCGGCCGATACGCTGACGTACAGCATCAATGGCGGGCTGCCGGTAGCGCTAGACGGTTCCTCGGGCGGCGCCAAGGTTTTCACACTCGGCGCGCCGACCGATACGTTTTCGATCGTTGCCGAGAAAACGGCTTATGCAGGGTTCACAATTGGCGACGGCGGCACCGTGACGCCAACTGGGTCGGGCCTCTCCTTCGCAACAAACTCGAGCACGTTCGTGCCGATTAGTGATGATTTCAACACGCTGACCGCCTACAATAGCCCACGCGGGGTCGCGGTGAACCGAAACCCCAACCAACCGGACTTCGGCACGGCGTACATCACGAACTCGGCCGTGGGCACACCGAGTGGCCGCAGTTTGCAGAAGGGTGTTTATGCGCTGCGAGCCGATCAAAGCGACGCATTCGGCTACGGCGATACTGCGCAGCAATCGGCATTCTTTTCCACTTCCACCACGCCCAACACGCCTTACAAGCCGTTCGTAGGTCCCGATGGCAACGTGTATGTGGCCGGTTTTGGGGATGCGATCAGCGGTGTGTTTCAGCTTTCGCCCGATTTACTGACTTTAACGAACGTGCTAACGGGCACCTCGGGCACGCGGCCACTTGCCTCCGGTGCGAACCACGGCAGTGTGTTGAAGAGCGTTGTCACGGGCACGACGGCTGGCAACGACTTGACGGTCTATACGATCGATGAAGACTTGACGACCTCGCAAGTGACGGGCGCTGGTTCGACGACCGATACGAATTCGTTGTGGAGTTACAGTATCGGCGGCGGCGCGCTGCCCCACAGTGCGATGCCGACCAAGGTGGCCAGCCCGCTGATTGGGGAAGGATTCACCATCATTGACGATCTCGATCGCGGAGCGGATGGCAAGTTCTACCTCACGCAGAGTCGAAGTCAGCCGGCAACCGTGGGAGGGATTTTCGTCGTGGACCCGAGCGGTACGGTTCTGTTCGATTCGCGTACTGCCAGCCTGCCGATCGTCGGCACCACCAGTGGCGACTACAACTACAACGGCGTCGTGGATGCCGCAGACTTTGTCATCTGGCGCGCTCAGGAAGGGCAATCGGGCGCGGGGCTGGCCGCCGATGGCGACGGCAGCGGTACGGTGGACGCGGCCGATTACGATCACTGGCGGACGCGGTTCGGCAATACGACGGGTGACATTTTTAGCAGCATTTTCGGAATCGCAGTTTCTCCCGATCAAGAATGGTTAGCTGCCATTCACAACAACGGTACCATTTCGGTTCTGCCGCTCGTGAATGGAATCCCCGACGTGGCCAACCGGTTGGCCGTGGTGACGACGCCGACGATCAACTCGTCCCGCGGCATTGCCTTCGACGCGGCTGGCAACCTGCACTATGTGAGCAGCGGCCAGGCTCGTTACCGCGTGCTCGCGCCGGGCGGCCATACGGTTGCCACCACTTCGTGGAACGGCAGCCAATATAGTTTTGGCTTGCTGAACTCGAGCAGTGGGCTCGGTAGCGGCGGATCGGTGCCCGAGCCGGCATCGCTCGGGCTGCTAATGACGGCGATTGCGTGGATCTGCGTTCGACGAGTTCGTTAGAACCCGCAATACGGTAAACGCATGTGTGAGCAACTACCGGGGGTTGGGAAGATGGCTTTTACATGCTGCGCAATTGCGCGAAATTCCTGCGCTGATTTTGTGTTGAGTCGTTTGTCAAGTGTTCTAAAATGATAACGGGCAATGCTTGCATGCCCGTTGCGACCTGCCATGCGCTAACTTCTCTCATCAAGACCGGTTAGGACAAGCGCCATGAAAGCACCGACCTTTCGGCGAATCAACGGTGTGACTCGTTTCAAAGCGGTTGGGTCCGCGAGCCGAGCGGCCCGAACGGATTTCGGATTGCGGATTTCGGATTTCGGAATGAGGTCGGAATGGAATCCGAATTGCATGCCAAAACCGTTAGAAGTTGCATTCGGCTTTTCGGCAATCCGCAATCCGAAATCCGCAATCCGAAATCTGCTTTCCGACCCTCGACCCTCGACCCTCGACTCTCGACCCCTACATGGTTTCACGTTGGTGGAATTGTTGGTCGTGATTGCGATCATCGGCATTTTGGTGGCGCTCTTGTTACCCGCAATTCAAGCGGCACGCGAGGCGGCACGGCGCGCGCAGTGCCAGAGCAACATCCACAACGCGGCTCTCGCGGTGCTGAATTACGAATCGGCCCTAAAAACTCTGCCGAATGGGATGAACTTCGATCC
>JADZFK010000135.1 GCA_020849945.1 Pirellulales bacterium
CTCAAGGAAATCGTTGACGAGGCGCTCAACAGCAAGATCGAGTAACTGCCAGAGAATCAACCACCAACTTCGAATTAACCCGCATTTCTCACAATCAAAACCACGGAGCGGTTGTGTTGATTCTATAGAGCCCGGCCCTCTGGGCCGAACGACCGGGTGGGGGAACCCATGCCAGTTCGCCGAGCCGATACGGCTCGGCTACATACATACAAGGCACGGAGCCACGGAGAAACCCAGTAGCAATTACCCCTACCCCAATGAACGGTGGAAACACCCTGTCTCGTAGCTACGGGCGGTTGGCCTTGCTTCAAACGATCTCTTGGCTTGTTCTTCGTGACCTCTGTGTGCTCCGTGGTGAGAAATCCGGGTTAACCCCTGAAAGCGATTCCAATTCCCGGGCATCCGCAGTGAAATGCGTTGTCTGAAAAGCCTCAAGACTGGGCAATTAACTGCTGGAAGAACTGCCGCAAACCGTCTTCATCGAACTCGGTGAATTCGCCGGCATCCAGTTGCCGGCGGCTTTCATCGAGCCGATCGATCAGAACGCGACGGCGGCGCAACAGTTCCACCCCTGCTTCCAAGGCATCGGTCCGAGACGGGTAGATGCCTAGCGACACCTCGCGTTCGAGGAACGTTTCAGACTCTTGGGATAGCTCGTGAGCCATGATACCGATCTCCTTCAACCGCATTGGAAGAGAAAGGACGGCAACGGACTGGCCCTCTCCCTTGAGGTATTGTAACCAATTGCTACCCGTTTCGGGAGACAGAAGAAAACGGTATCATCGTTTCATGCCGCCGAAAATCACTTCTGCCGCTACGACCGGGCCGCCAATTCAGGTGCTCGTTGTGGATAACGATCGCTCGCATGCCGAGGCGATGGCCGAGAGTTTGCGCAGCATCGGTTTTGCCTGCACCGTGGCGGGTGGCGGGCGGGAAGCGATCTCGCTCTTGGAATCCACGACTTTCGAGATCGTGGTGTCCGACCTGAAAATGCCCGATCTCGGCGGGCTGGAAGTGCTTGCCAAGGCCAAGGAGCTTCAGCCCGATGCCGAGGTGGTGCTGGTGACGGGCCACGGCACGATCGAATCGGCGGTCGAGGCGATGCAACGCGGCGCGTTCAACTATCTGCTCAAACCGCTCGATTTGAAGCAGCTACGTGCCGTGGTCGATAACGCGGCCCGCAGCCAGTACTTGCGACGCGCCAATGCCGAACTCCATCGCCGGTTGGACGAGCGGTTTGGTTTCGAAGGCGTGATCGGCAACAGCCCGCAAATGCAAGATGTGGTCATGCGACTGCAGCGTATCGCGCCGACCGACGCCACGGTGCTGATCCAAGGCGAAACGGGCACCGGCAAAGAACTCGTGGCAAAGGCAGTCCACCAGAACAGCCCTCGCAAGAAGCGGCCGTTCGTGCCGCTCAACTGCGCGGCGCTCAGCGAACACATTCTGGAAAGCGAACTGTTCGGCCACGTGCGCGGGGCGTTTACCGATGCCTCGGCCGATCGCCTAGGCAAGTTCGAGTATGCCGACGGCGGCACACTGTTCCTCGATGAAGTGGGTGACATGCCGATCCCCACGCAAATCAAGCTGCTACGCGTGCTCGAAAGCGGCGAGATCACCCGCGTGGGATCAAACGAACCGATCCGCGTGAACGTGCGGATTCTTTCCGCCACGAATCGCGATCTGGAGAAGGCGATCGAAGCGGGCACGTTCCGCGAAGATTTGTATCACCGGATCAAGGTAGTAACAATTCGGCTGCCGCGGCTGACCGACCGCCGCGAGGATATCCCGCTGCTTGTCGAGTTCTTCGTAAAGGAACATGCCAAGCGGCACCAGAAGACCGTGCGGGGCATCTCGACGGCGGCCCGCCGCAGGCTGCTGGCCTTCGATTGGCCCGGCAACGTGCGACAACTTCGCAACGTCATCGAAAGTATGGTGGTGGTCGATATCGACGAAGTGCTGGACCTCGACGACTTGCCGCTCGAACTTTCGCCGCCGGCGAGTGAATCCGAATCCGACGGCATGCCCAACGAGGCCCGGGCGGCCGCCCATCAGGCACTCGATCAACTTGTCGGTAAGTCGATGTCCGAGTTGGAAGCCATGTTCATCGCCGAAACGCTGCAAGCAACTTCGGGCAATCGAGAGGAAGCCGCCAAGATGCTCGGCATCGGCGAACGAACGCTGTACCGAAAGATCAAGGAGCATGGGCTATCGTGAAGTCCATGCAAACGCGGTGAAAGATGAAGGAAGGAACCGCGGTTGAACGCGGTTGAACAAATAATTTCATAGCGTTTCCTCGATCCGCTCGCCGGCCGCGTTCTTCGCCACCATACAACCGAACTCAACACGTTGTCATTTGCGTTCATTCGCGTACATTCGCGGTTAATTGTCTTGTCGCTCCGCCAGCAGCAAAGAATCTGCATACTTAGAATTCAAAGGCCCGTTGAGATGGCTCGTATCCAGCAACTATCGCCAAGCGTGGTGAATAAAATTGCCGCGGGGGAGGTCATCGAGCGGCCGGCGAGTGTACTGAAGGAGTTGCTCGAGAACTCGGTGGACGCGGGTTCGACACGGATCGATGTTTCGCTCGAAAAGGGCGGATGCGAAATGATCCGCGTGGCCGATAACGGTTGCGGCATTGCCGTAGATGAGTTACCGCTGGCCATTGCGAGCCATGCCACAAGCAAGATTCTTTCGGCAGATGATTTGTTCTCGGTCATCACGCTCGGTTTTCGCGGCGAGGCTCTGGCCTCGATCGCCGAAGTGAGCCGCCTCGTCATACGCAGTCGGCCAACCGATTCAACCAGCGGGGGGGAACTCGAAGTGGTTGGCGGGGCGGCCAACTCCGTCGTCCCCGTCGGATGCCCGGTCGGCACCACGATCGAGGTGCGCAATTTGTTCTTCAACACGCCGGTCCGCATCAAGTTCATGCGCTCGGCGCAAACCGAGATGGGGCACTCGGTCGAAGCGCTCACGCGGCTGGCACTGGCTTATCCGCGGATTCACTTTACGTTATCGCACAATGGCCGGTTGATGCACGACCTGCCCCCAGCGGCCGATATTCGTGGTCGGATCGCCGCCTTCTTTGGCAATGAATTGGCCCAAGACCTGATCGAAGTGCAAGGCGCAAGCGAGGGGATCACGCTACGCGGTTTCGTGGCAAACCCCATGCACAGCCGCTCGACGGCCCGAATGCAGTACATGTTCCTCAACGGCCGAGCCATTCGCGATCGGGCATTGCAGCACGCCTTGGGCGAAGCCTATCGCGGGCTGATGCTGACGGGCCGACAACCGATTTGTTTCTTGCAATTACAATTGCCGGCCGAGTTGGTCGATGTCAACGTTCACCCGACGAAACAGGAAGTGCGATTCCAAGATTCAGGCCGGCTTTACAGCTTGCTGCTCGGAACGCTACGCACAAAGTTTCTTTCGACCGACCTGCAGGCCCGCGGCACCGCGCAAGGGGCGATGGACGGCGGCGGCACGATCGGGCACGGTACCGAGGCCTTCGGCACCACGCTCGGCTCGGGTGAAAGCGAATACGCGAGCCAATTACAAGGTGCAAGCGAGCTGGTGAATTGGGCAAAGGAGCAGCTCGGCAAACGCGTGGCCGAGCAAAGTGCGATCGAGTTTCAGCCGCTGCCGGCCGCGGGCGTACCGCCATTTCGCCCCTACGAGCCGTTGCGATTGCATCCATTGGGAGAAACGGCGCGGCGGCCATTCGATATCGGTAGAACCGAAACCGGCGAGGTCTCGCAAGAGCAGCGATTGGCAATGGCCGAGGCGGCGCATCATTCGTTGCCCGTCCCGCATGTGCCAAGCTTTGCCAATGCGTTGCAGGTACACGATCGCTACTTGGTGGTAGAAACCGAGGTCGGCCTCGAAGTGATCGACCAACACGCGCTCCACGAACGAATTCTGTACGAACAAATCCGCGAGAAGGTGTTGGCGGGGGCGCTCGAATCGCAGAAGCTGCTTGTTCCCGAGCCGGTAGACCTGACGGCAACCGAGGCGGCAACCGTGCTAGAACATGCAGACGTGCTTGCAAGGCTCGGGGTCGAGGTGCAGCCGTTCGGCGGCGAGACGGTACTGGTTTCTAGCTACCCGGCGATGCTGGCCAACCTAAGCCCGGCCGAGGTGCTGCGCGAGCTGGTCGAGAAGCTGCTGGCCGGTGGCCGGCAGCCCGAGGCCCGAGACCTGGTCGATGAGCTGCTACACATGGTGGCCTGCAAGGCGGCCGTCAAGTTCGGAGATCGGCTCTTGCCCGAGGAAATAGACGCCCTGCTGGCCCAGCGACATTTGGCCCAAGACCAGCACCACTGCCCCCACGGCCGCCCCACGACCCTGGTTTTTACCCGCGAAGAACTAGACCGCCAATTCAAGAGGATTTGAAGCCCAACGGCCCTTCGAGCACAATGGAGGGAGTGGATTGCGGATTGCGGATTTGGCCGCGATGCTACGCATCGCCCGGTTTGAAGCAGCAGCCCAGCCCGTCGCAATGCCTTCTGTTTGAAATCCGAAATCCGCAATCCAAAATCCCCATACCCCCTACCCCCTGCATCCCGCATCCTCCCCCATGATTTGCGTAAGCATCGGCCGCAGCCGACACAAACACATGCTGGCCGAGTTCGCCCACCTGGTAGAGCAAGGGGCGAAGCTCGTCGAGTTACGGCTAGACTACATCAGTTCGCGCGTCAACATTCAGCGATTGCTGAAGGATCGGCCATGCCAAGTGGTGATTACGGTACGCCGCGAGCAGGACGGTGGCAAGTTCATGGGGAGCGAAGATGCGCGGTTGATTCTGCTCCGCGAGGCGATTGCGAACGGAGTCGATTACGTCGATCTGGAAGACGATATCGCGGGCAAGATCCCGCGGTTCGGCAAAACGAAGCGGATCATCAGCTACCACAATTTTCGCCACACGCCCGAAAATTTGCGGGAGATTCATGCCCGGATGAAGGCGCTCGATGCCGATATCGTGAAGATTTCGACGATGGCCAATCAGCCACACGATAACCTGCGCGTGCTGGAGATGATGCAAGAGAGCGATTGCCCGACGATCGGCATGTGCATGGGGGATATCGGCACCCCGTCGCGAATTTTGGGGGCCAAGTTCGGGGCACCGTTTACCTACGCCACGTTCCATCACGAGCGGGCACTTGCGCCGGGGCAGTTGAGCTACGACCAAATGGTGAACGTGTACCGCCACAACAGCATTCGGCACGAAACGGCCGTCTTCGGCGTGGTAGCCGACCCAGTGGGGCACAGCCTCAGCCCGCAGGTTCACAATGCCGCGTTCGGCGCGACCGGCACCGATGCCGTGTACGTGCCGTTCCGTGTGCCCTTCGATGGGCTAGGGCAATTCATCGAAGATGTGCCGCGCCTGGGTATCAAGGGCTTGAGCGTAACGATCCCTCACAAGGAAGCCATTGCCAAGTTCCTCACCAAGGTGGATCCGGCCGTGAAGGGAATTGGTGCCGTGAACACGGTGCTGTTCAAGAACGACGAAGTGTTGGGCTACAACACCGATTACAAAGCGGCGATGGATTGCCTCGAGGAAGCATTTGGGGGGCCTGTGCCGCATGGCCAACCAAGCCCGCTCAAAGATAAGCGTGTGCTGGTACTCGGGGCGGGGGGCGTAGCGCGGGCGGTCATGTATGGCTTGCACCGCCGCGGGGCGAAGACCGTGATCGCTAGCCGCACAAAGTCGCGGGCCCAGGCATTGGCCGATACGTTCGGCGCTAAGTGCGTCGATTGGCAAGCCCGCCACGTACCGACCGATGTCGTCGTCAACTGCACACCGATTGGCATGCACCCCAACGTCGACGAATCCCCGTTCAGCAAGTCGAACCTCAAACCCTCGATCATCGTGTTCGATACGGTGTACAATCCAGAATCGACGCTGCTCTTGAAGGAAGCTCAGTCGCACGGCTGCCGCGTGGTGACCGGCGTCGAGATGTTCATCCACCAAGCCGCCCTACAATATTTCTTATTCACCGGCAAAGAAGCCCCCGAACCCCTGATGCGCGAAACACTAAAGCGAGCAATCGGCCCAGTAAAGTACTAGAGTCAAGGGTCGAGGGTCAAGGGTCGAGGGCTAACAGCTAACACCTAACAGCTAACACCTAACAGCTAACACCTAACGACTAACACCTAACGACTAACACCTAACACCTAACGACTAACGACTAACGACTAACAGCTAACGACCAACGCCAATGAACTCCTCTATCCTGCTCATTGGCTATCGTGGTGTCGGCAAGACGTGCGTTGCCCGTGAGTTGGCCGTCCGGCTCGGATCTCGCTGGGTAGACGCCGATGATGAAGTCGAGCGGCGGGCGGGCAAGTCGATCGCCCAAATGTTTGCCGAGGAAGGGGAAGCCGCCTTTCGCTCGCTGGAACGCGACGTGGTGGCCCAGTTATGCGGGGTGCCGGGCCAGGTCGTGGCGTTGGGGGGCGGGGCGGTGCTCAGCCCGCCGAATCGAGCGGCCATTCGCACAGCGGGGGTTGTCGTGTGGTTGCAGGCAAGCGTGGATTCAATCGTGGCGCGTTTGGCCACCGATCCCACGACGACCAGCCGTCGGCCGAATCTCACCACCGCGGGTGGCCGCCAGGAAATCGAATCGCTGCTGGCCCAGCGCGCGCCCTTTTATCAAGAGTGTGCTACGCTTATCGTGGATACCGAGAACAAGTCGCCGGCCAAGGTGGCAGAAGAAATCTTGGCCCGGCTCTAGCCCACGACGCCTTCTACGGATGGATCCATGTCTCCACTGGTCGCCCGCTTGATCGCCGTTTTTTTAGTGGGTGCCTGCTTAGGCTCGTTGGTCAATTGGGCGATCTACACCTTGGCGTGGTTTCCAAGGCCGATCTCGCCCTGGCTTGCGCGCCGCGCGAAGCGGCTCCCCTCCTCCGCCTGGGACCGCGTACCGGTGCTCGGTTGGTTGGCCCTCCGACGCGAGTGGCCCGTTCATGGCGCAAGGTTTTGGATACGGCCCATGCTGCTGGAGTTAAGTCTGGGCTGCGCGCTGGCCGCACTGTATTGGTGGGAAGTCGAGCGGATGGGGCTGGTGGCGGGCCAGTTGCATGGCGTCTTGATTGTTCGGCCAACCACGGCGTTGCATCTGCAGTTTGCGAGCCATGTCATCCTGCTGGTGTTCATGCTGGCGGCCTCGTTCATCGATATCGACGAAAAGATCATCCCAGATGAAATCACGGTGCCGGGTACGCTGCTGGGGCTTGCACTGGCGGCCATGTGCCCGATCTCGATGTTGCCGCAGGTGGCCGAGCGACCCCTGGTTCCGGCCGCGGCAAGCGCGCCGGGGGTGAACCTGGAGCTTGCGAACGGCGGTGCGGCGGTTGGGCCGAAAGGCGGGCATTTTCGTCTGGAACCTGTAACGGCGGCGGCGCCGAACGAGTGGCCGCCCGGGTGGGGAATGCCGCGCGTAGGGACCTCGCTCGCGGTGGGGGTTGTATGTTATTGGCTATGGTGCTTTGCACTCATGCCGCGCATTTGGCGTGGACGACGCGGCCTGCTCTTCGCTTGTTGGCTGATTGCCGCCCGGCTACGACGCGAGTTGCTGCGTCCACCGCTGTTGTTGATTCTGGTTCTTGGTACGCTGGCAATCGTCGGCGCATGGGCCTTCGCCCCGCAAATGTGGTGCGGGTTGCTTTCCTCGCTCGTCGGGCTGGCGGCAAGCGGCGGGCTCGTGTGGGCCGTGCGTTTGATCGGCTCGGCCGCCCTGCGGCGCGAAGCAATGGGCTTTGGCGACGTCACCCTGATGATGATGATCGGCACGTTCTTAGGTTGGCAGGCTTGCCTTATCGCGTTCTTCTTGGCACCCTTCGCGGGGCTGCTCGTGGGCATCGCGCAGTTCGTCTTGCGGCGCGACGACGTGATCCCTTACGGCCCGTTCTTGTGCCTGGGGGCCGCCGCGGTTACCGTGCGGTGGGCACCGCTATGGGGTTGGGCCAGGCCGATCTTTGCACTCGGGTGGCTGGTACCGACCGTTCTGGCCATTTGCCTCGTGCTGCTCGGCGTCTTGCTCGCCCTGTGGGCATTCGCAAAACGGGCCCTGTTCGGGGCCAGCACGGCTCAGTAGCAAGCTATACTTGCCGAGGAGATCGGCATGGCTCTACCGAGAGAACGATTCTGCGATTTGCTCAAAGACGCTGAAAAGCTGCGCGCCCGCGGGCATGGCGTGATTGAAACGGCGGGCGGCGAATTGGTGAACGTCCAGCGGCGCAGTTGGCCAACCATGGTGTCGCTGCCCGAACTGTGGCCGGTGGGACCGCGATACCATCGGCAAGGCGAACCCGACCGCTGCTGGCTCTACTACAATCAACCCCGACGGATGCCGCGGTTCCTGGCGCTGCGGTACATCGTCACGACGGCCGGCACCACTTACCGCACGTTTCGCGCGGCACTCCAAACGCTCGATGCCATCGCCGAACTCAAAGGCGTCGATGCGATCGTCTGCGACGCCGCGAACTCACGGCTCTCCGATCGGTTGATGAAGCGACTCGGCTGGGAAGCTCTCAAGCCCCAACGCTGGCACCGAAACTTCATTCGACGTTACTACGGCGCATACCCCAACCAAGAAGGCTTGCCGCACAATGGGAATGACGCGGCCACGCGCGCTGGCAACTCCGCTACTCTTCCTCTTCCTTGATCTTGGCCTTGGCGATGATTTGCTGTTGGACGTTCGGCGGCACGACATCGTAATGGGAGAAGTCCATCGTGTAACTCCCTTGCCCGCCGGTCATCGAGGAAAGGGTGCGGGCGTAGGTCATCACTTCAGCCAGGGGGCAGGTGGCTTCGACGGTCGTCATGCCGCCGCCCGCCGAATCCATGCCGACCATTTGCCCGCGCCGCCCCGAAAGGTCGCTCGAGACGTCGCCCACCTTATCGACCGGCACCGTGATGGCTAGCTTAACGATCGGTTCGAGCAGGCTTGGCCTCGCTTCGCGGAAGACGGTGGAAAACGCCTGCCGGGCCGCAATGCGGAACGCGGTTTCGTTGGAATCGACCGGGTGGTCTTTGCCGAAGTGGACTTCGACGCAAACATTCTGCACGGGGTAGCCGGCCACGACGCCCGAGGCGATCTTCTCCAAGCAGCCCTTTTCAATCGCGGGCATGAAGTTGCCGGGGATCGTGCCGCCCACCACCGTATCTACAAACAAGAAGTTGTGCTTGGGGTGGTGGTGTATGTTCTTGAGATGAGGGAACCGTTCCTTGCTGGCGAATTCCTCGGGTTTGGCACCTTCGGGGAAGGGGTACATCCGCAGGTGGACTTCGCCGAACTGGCCCGAACCGCCTGATTGTTTTTTGTGGCGATAGCTGCCGTCGCCGTCGGATTGAATGGTTTCGCGGTAGGGAATCTTGGGTTCGTGCGTTTCGACTTCCACCTTGTCGCGCCGCTTAAGCCGCTCGCGGAGCAGTTGCAGGTGCAACTCGCTCATGCCCGTAAGGACCATCTCCTTCGTTTCCTGGTCGTGTTCCAGGTGAACGGTGAGGTCCTCCTCGGTGATCTTGTGGAGAGCGCCAGAAAGCTTCGTTTCGTCGCCGCGGGTTTTCGGCGCGACGGCCAGCCCCACCATCGGCGTCGGAAATGGGATCGCAGGCAATTCCACCTCTCCAAGCGTGGTGCCCGTGTGCAGGTCTTCCGTCTTGGAAATCGCGACGATGTCTCCCGCGGTGGCTTCTTCAATCGCCTGCGTCTTTTCGCCCTGAACCGAAAGCAGCGGCCCAATCTTCACGCCCTTACGCACCTTGGAAACATGAACCGTGCTATCCTTCTTGATGGTGCCCGAGAAGATGCGAATGTAGCTCAAGCGTTGGACGAACGGATCGATGCGGGTCTTGAACACCTGGGCGGCAAGCGGCGCGGCCGGGTCGCACTTGAGCGTCACGGCATCGCCTTCCTTGTCGGCCGTCCGCACGATCCCCGTGGGGGGCAAAGCGGCTTGCACGAGCACGGCAAGCAGTTCGTCGATCCCCGCACCCGTCTTGGTCGAAATGCACACGACGGGCGTGACCGAACCTTGCCGAACGGCGAGGCCACACAGGCGTTCCAGATCGGCCTTGCTTGGCATCTCGCCTTCCAAGTACTTCTCCATGGCGGCTTCGTCGGCCTCGACGATCGTTTCGATCGCCGCTTCGTTGAGCGCGGCCGGGTCGATCAGTGCGCCGGCCGTGTCCTTCGGCACATCGAGTGTGCTGAGAACGCCCTTCAGCTCGTGCCCGAGACCAACCGGCACGTTGAAGAGCACGCACTGTTTGCCGAAGACCTCCCGGATGGCGTCGATCAACCCGGGGAAGTCGACGTTGTCGGCATCAAGCTTGGTAATGCACAAGATGCGGGCGAGGCCGGCGCGGCCCGCCTCGCGCCAAACCCGCCGCGTGTTGACCTTAATCCCCGCGTGGGCATCGATCGTAATGAGTGCCGTTTCCACGGCGCGGAGCGCGCCGATCGTTTGGCCGATGAAGTCTGGGTATCCCGGCGTATCGATCAGGTTAAATCGCTTGCCCGCATGATCGAAGTGAACGATGGCCGCTTCAATCGAATGTTTGTGGTGCTTTTCTTCCTCGTCGAAATCGCAGATGCTGGTACCCTGGTCGACGCTGGGGTGGCTGGTCACGGCACCCGTCTTCACCAGCAGGTGATCGACCAGGGTCGTCTTCCCCGAAGAGCCGTGCCCACAAACCGCGATGTTGCGAAAGTCCTCTACATTTCTGGCCATGATCTCTCCTCGCGCAAACGCATGCCGCCCGTTCGCGGGAACCGGCGATTAGTTAATTGGAATGGGCATTTCGCTCTCCAGCAGCAACGCGAATCGCTTCGGAGAGCGACAGGGTCCCTTCGTACAAAGCACGGCCGATGATGCAGCCCGCCAAGCCAGCAGAGGCCAGTTTGGCGACATCCTCAATCGTGGTGACACCGCCCGAGGCAACAACCGGAAAATCAACGGCCGCCTGCATCTCGGCCATCGCGCGCACGTTGGGGCCTGCTAGCATGCCATCGGTCGCGATATCGGTGTAGATGATCGCCGCCAGCGGCTCGCCAGCAAACTGGCGAGCCAGATCAATCGCGCTCACCTCGCTCGTGTTGAGCCAACCATCGGTGGCCGCTCGGCCGTCGCGGGCGTCGATCCCCAACACCAACCGGTTCGGAAACTTCCGGCAAGCCTCGCGGAACCACTCTGGGTCGGTCAGCGCCGAAGTGCCGATCACCAACCTCGACAACCCAAAGTCCAGTATCTCTTGCACCGATTGCTCGTCGCGGATTCCGCCGCCAAGCTCGCATTCGATATCCACAGCCTCGAGGATATCTTGCACGCTGGGAAGGTTGACGGGCAGGCCTTCGCGGGCACCTTCCAAATCGACGATGTGCAAGTGCTTCGCGCCGGCCGCCACGAACTCGCGGGCTACCACCGCCGGTTCCTGCGCGAAGACGGTTTCCTGCTGATAGTCGCCCTGCCGCAGCCGGACGCACTTGCCGCCTCGCAGATCAATCGCCGGCCACACTTGCATAGAAACCGTTCCGTGAAAAGAGGCCGCCAAGGACGGCCGAAACCAATCTCCGCACCAAACGTGTGTTGAAGCCCTGCCGCACTCCCGATGGAAAGGGTTCCAAGCCAGCTTCACACCGCGCTTCTGGAACCCGGAATATCCCACACTTCCCGCTGTTTTTCAAGGGGCGGAGCGGTGGCCGCAGGGGCCACACTCCACGCGGGATCGCGGAAGAAACGGCCCGCCATCATACCAACTCGGCGAAGTTCTTCAGCAGTCGCAGGCCGGCCGACTGGCTCTTCTCCGGATGAAACTGCACGGCAAACAACCGGTCGCGCCAAATGCTCGAACAGAAGGGCCGCGAGTAGTCGGTTTCCGTGGCGATGACGGCCGAATCGCGCGGTACCACGTAGTACGAATGAACGAAATAGAAATACGCACCCTCCTCCACCCCAGCGAAGATCGGCACGCGGCCCGTCAGATGTACCTGATTCCACCCCATGTGCGGTACCTTGAACTCACGCGGCAAATCGAACCGCACCACTTCGCCAGGAATGATTCCCAGGCCCTCGTACTCGCCGTCCTCGTAGCTCTTATCAAACAAAAGCTGCAGCCCCAGGCAGATGCCGAGGAACGGCTTGCCCTCGCCAATGGCTGCTCGGATCGGCTCGATCAACTGCCGCTCACGCAACGCCCCGATCGCATCGCGAAACGCCCCGACCCCCGGCAACACAATTCGCGATGCCCGCGCTACCTCACCGGGATCGCTCGAAATGACCGCCGAATGCCCCACCCGCTCGAACGCCTTCTGCACGCTCCGCAAGTTCCCCATTCCGTAATCGATGATGATAAGCATGGAGAATGAAGGCGGGGACGAATGACGAATGACGGATTGCGGATTGCGGATTGCGGATTGCAAACAGAAGCCCGCCTAACTACCGCCTCTAACGATTAACGCGGACTTCGACCGACAATCGTGGTACGGACTTTAGTCCGTAACTCGCACAGACTAAAGTCCATGCCACAATACACGCACAATCCACGAACAAAGCCCCCTAACGACTAACGACTAACGACCACTTCCCCCAAGCTTCTTCAGTGTCGGGAGACGGGGGTGCGGAGTCAAGCGTTGAGGCGAGTAGCGAGGCAGACGCACGGCCCGGGGTGGGGTTACCGGGGCATCGTTTCCGGGTAGATAACGACCTCGATGCGGCGGTTGCGGGCGCGGCCGGCATCGGTGCCGTTGGAAACGACCGGGTGAGAACTGCCGTGGCTGACGACGAAAAGCTGGCGCGTCGGCATGCCGCCGAACCGGCTGAGGCCATCGTACACGGCCATCGCTTGGGCAACCGAGAGATGTTGGTCGGAGGGGAACTGCGGCATCGTCATCGGGCTACCATCGGTGTGCCCTTCCACGCCGACGAGTTGCTGCGGATAGTTCTGCGTGATATCGGCGGAGATTGTCTTGAGCAGCCCTTCGGTGCCAGGTTTGAGTTGGGCCGTGCCGTAGGTGAACAACTGATCGCCCGGAAGTTCGATGCGGATCACGTCGCCATCTTGCCGCACATTGACCCCGGGCATGTTGGCAACGGTTAGGCCGCGTAGCAGCGTGTTGTTGGCTCGGATTTCGGCCTGAGCGCGGTTCTGCATGCTGACGGCCATCGCCGAGGTGCGGCCGCGAAGCTGGTCGTTATCGGTTTGCATCGCCACGAGGCGATCAGTGGTGTCCTTCAACTGCAATTGGGTGGCCCGCATTTGCTCATCCAGAATCTGCACCTGTTGCTTCGACTGGGCCAGGAGCGATTGCAGCTCTTGGTTGTCGTGATCGAGCGTGGCGGCACGCTGTTGGTATTGCTGGGTTTGCTGGGCGATCGCGGTTTGCTGTTGCGGCGAAAGCGTAAGTGCCGCGGGTTGGCCGTAGGGCGAAACCGGATGTTGGTTGCAGCCCGGCAGCACCGTTGCCAAAGTAGCGGCTGCGAACACGAGTGCGCGCGATGAAAAGTGGGCAGAGAGCACGGCCAGCGATTCCTACCCGGTAGAAAGGAGGGGCAAAAGGAGCGGTCGAGAGCGGCAAACAATACCAACTGGTAGCACGGGCGACAACCCCGCTTGAGCCGCGTGCTAGCAGTCCCTCGAAAAAATCAACCGCAAGCGTCATGGTGCGAGTGCTATCTCTCATCAGCCACCCAAGCCGCCGATCTTCAAGCCGCTTCGGAGCCTGGCTCCCGAGCCTGGCGAGGTCGAAAAACGCGACGAAGGAGTTCATCACGAATCAGCTAGGAAGCAGCACGATCCCAAGCCCGATTATTGGGAATTGGGAGGCCTTCCGTCGAGCGAATGGCTCGGGCGGTAGGCCGTGCCACAAGAAGGCGGGCCGGGGATATTGCGCGTATTGCAACGGGGGCGGAAACGTGGTTTTGGATGCAATAATCGGTGCTTTTTGCGCCGGGTGTTGCGCGTTTCTGCCGGAAACTCAAGCGTTTTCCCGGGGTGGGGGTGTTGCAATA
>JADZFK010000136.1 GCA_020849945.1 Pirellulales bacterium
CGGCTAAACTTTCAACCGGTACACAACGTTCGTTCTGGCCCTCGACCCTCGACCCCTTCATGTATCAGCGTATCCTAGTAGCGAATCGTGGCGAAATTGCATTGCGGATTATCCGCGCTTGCCGCGAGCTGGGCGTCGAAACGGTAGCCATTTACAGCGAGGGTGACCGAGGGTCTCGGTACCTGGAATTGGCGGACGAAGCATTTTGTGTTGGTCCGGCAAAGGCTTCGGAGAGTTACCTTAAAATTGCCAGCGTCATCAGTGCGGCCGAGGTGGGGAACGTCCAAGCAATTCACCCGGGTTATGGTTTCTTGGCCGAGAACGCGCACTTCAACGAGATTTGCCGGAGTTGCAATATCGATTTTATTGGGCCGATGCCGGACGCGATGGCTCGGTTGGGCGACAAGAACGCGGCCCGCGACTTGGCCCGGCAGAGCGGCGTGCCCGTGGTGCCGGGCAGCGAAGGCGTGATTACCAGCGAGCAAGAAGCCCTGCGTTTCGCTCACGACGTGGGATTCCCCGTGCTGATTAAAGCGGTGGCGGGCGGCGGTGGTCGCGGGATGCGTGTGGCATCGAACGATCTGGCCCTTAAATCGGCTCTCCAGCAAGCGCGGGCCGAGGCCGAGGCAGCCTTCGGCAATGGCGATGTTTATCTGGAAAAATACATCGAGCACCCGCGGCACGTCGAGGTGCAAGTGCTGGCCGACTTGCATGGCAACGTGGTTCATTTGTATGAACGCGATTGCAGTGTGCAACGCCGCCACCAAAAGTTGATCGAGGAAAGCCCGAGCACGAGCATCTCGGCGGAAACGCGTGGGGCGATGTGTGACGCGGCCCGCAACCTAATCCGCGCGGCCAATTACACGAATGCGGCCACGGTTGAGTTTATCGTCGATAAGAACGGCAATTTTTATTTCATCGAGGTGAATGCTCGCATTCAGGTCGAGCATCCGGTGACGGAGATGGTCACGGGCATCGACCTGATTAAGTGGCAGATTCGTGTTGCTTCTGGCGAATCGCTCCCTTGGTCGCAGAACGATATTGTGCAGCGTGGGGCGGCCATTGAATGCCGGATCAACGCCGAGAACCCGCGGCGGAATTTCCAGCCGTCGCCAGGGCGGATCGAGCAACTGATCGCCCCCGGCGGTTTCGGAGTGCGGTTCGATTCGCATGCCCACAGCGGGTACGTGGTACCGCCGTATTACGATTCGATGATCGGCAAACTAATCGTTCACCAGCCAACGCGGGCCGAGGCCATCGCAAGCATGCAGCGAGCACTTTCGGAACTGCGCGTCGAAGGCATCCACACGACGATCTCCATCCACCAAGAGATACTCAGCCATTCAGCATTCGTCGAAGGCCGGATCGATACCACATTCGTCGAACGCACGCTGCTGGCGGTGTGACGCTTGAATAAGCGCGAGATGCCCAAGCCGTGTCGATCCTATCACCCTGCGTAAGAAGTGGTAGAATGATTCTGCCTGCCCATTGATCCCCTTGGATTGGAGCAAGACCATGCCTGAAACCAATGCATCGACGATGTCTCGGCCGCCGAAGATGCGGCATAATTTCCGCCGGGTGGCGATTTTATTCGCTGGGGGGCCGGCTCCGGGTGCGAATGCGGTGATTTCGACGGCGGCCACGGCCTTTCTGCGGAATGAGATCGAGGTGGTTGGGGTGTTGCATGGGTACTCGCACCTCGTGGAGTACTCGCCCGATAGGCCGCTGGTGGAAGGACAAGACTATGTGAAGATCAACCACCGCATGTTGGGCCGCACGCGGAACTCGCAGGGAATCTTGTTGGGCACGGCCCGCACGAACCCGGGGAAGAATGTTTCGCACCCGACGCACCTGGACGATGCCGAGCGGGTGAAACCTCTGAAAACCGTGTACGAGGCATTGCGATCGATTGGCGTGGATGCACTTATTTCGATTGGCGGTGACGACACGTTGAAGACGGCCAACAAGTTCAAGCTGTACCAAGAAAAGCTGCCGGCCGATGCACCCCGAATTCCGGTGGTTCACTTGCCGAAAACGATCGACAACGACTACAGCGGCATCGATTTTACGTTTGGTTTTTTTACGGCGGTTGATTTCCTGGGGAACGAGGTTCGCAACTTGATCGCCGATGCCGAGGCGAACCGAGCCTATTTTTTGGTGGAAGCGATGGGCCGCAGCGCGGGTTGGCTGGCATACGGCGTGGCGATCGCCGGCGAAGCAAGCTTGGTGATTAGCGTGGAGGATATCGAAGGCAATTACGCCGATACCGAGGAGGTGAAGAACCCCAAAACGGGCCAAGTGAGCAAACGCAAGATTATGAATATCGAAAACGTTGTGAAGCGAATCGTGCTCACGATGCTCACGCGAGAACGTGAAGGGAAAGAGTACGGGGTGATTGTGATCGCTGAAGGCTTGGCAGAATTACTGCCGGAAAGCCACCTGAAGGGCATTGGCCGCGATGAGCACGGCCACATCAACATTTCAGCGATACAGCTTTACAGTGTGTTCAAAGATTTGATAGGAGCCGAATATAAGGCACAAACGGGGAATTCGCGCAAGATCACGGGGTTGCAGTTGGGGTATGAAGCCCGCTGCGCCAAACCGCTCGCGTTCGACGTTATGCTGGGCTGCCAGCTCGGCGTGGGGGCCTACCGGGCATTAGTTGAAAACGGTCTCAATGGTGTGATGGTTTCCGTTTCGGGCCAGTTGCAGCTTCACTACGTGCCGTTCGAAAAGCTTGTGGACCCGAGTACGCTCGTGACGGTCGTCCGCCACATCGATACGAACAGCGACTTCCACAAACTCACGCGGTTTCTAGAAGTTTACGTGAATGAAGAGGAATTGACGCGACGGCAAATTGCGGCGGGGTCGCGCGGGAAGTGAGGCTGGGATGGGGGCCTTGGTTCGAGCGCGCCGGCCGAAACGGCCGGGCTAAATCGTTTGGCCCTGTGGGCCCGCGGAAAGAGTACCTTTGGTGCTGGGGACACCGCTCATACGCGGGTCGGGTTCCGCGGCCATGCGGAGCGCGCGGGCCGTGGCCTTGAAGATGGCCTCGCTGATGTGGTGGCTGTTGCGGCCGTAGTGCAACAGGATGTGTAAGTTGCAAAGCGAGTTGCCAGCGAAAGCGCGCCAGAACTCTTCCACCAGTTCGGCATCGAAGTCGCCGATCTTGGCGGCGGGAAACTCGGCACGAAACTCGAGCGCGAACCGGCCGCCCAAATCGATCGCCGCCGTGGCAAGCGTTTCATCCATCGGCAGGGTGAAATGGCCGTAGCGGCGGATGCCCGCCTTATCGCCCAAGGCTTGCCGCACGGCCTGCCCCAAGCAGATGCCAACATCTTCGACCGTATGGTGCTGATCGACTTCGAGATCGCCCTTCGCGCGAGCCGCAATATCGACCACCCCATGCTTGGCAAAGAGCGTGAGCATGTGGTCCAGAAAACCAACGCCAGTTGCCACGTCGGCGAGTCCCGAGCCATCCAAATTCAGCGTGAGCTGGATGTCGGTTTCGGCGGTTTTACGACTAATGTTCGAAACGCGAGTCATAGGCAACTAGGTGCTGTCGGCAGTCGATAAACAGGGGCGATGAAGAAGGCTACTTAATCATGGTACTTTCATTACGATTTCAAACTGGCGGAAATCGTCGTCGAAGGAGAAGGCCTTCTTAATTCCCAGCAACTGGATAGCTGCATAACTGGTGCAATCCGTAAAGCTCCACTTCTAATCCGCAAACTCCTTGTACAGCCGGCAGGCTTCGGCAAAGCACTCTTCTCCAACCCAGTAGAGATGTGTGCCGCTGCCTTCCAGTACATCATAGAGCCATTCGATACCTTTTGCTTTTTGGCCCCGGACCTTAAACAGCGTAAGCAATTCGTCAACTACGTAATCGGTCGTGATGAATTCCTCTCGATTGGCCGCAACAAAACTCTTAGCAGCTAAGTGGTCAGGATCCGACTCAATACTCAAAGCAAACCATGCACCGGTATCCACAAATATCATACTACGCCCCGTAGATGAGACGATCGTGGTCGCGGTTGGTCAATCCGTCGTTGGGGAACAAGTCGGACACGGATTCCATCTTGGCGATAAACCGCATCAGGACTTCGCGTTGCATGTCTCCCGCCGAGGTAGGAGGCGAATCCAACCGGTTCTTCTTGCAAGGCCACTCGATGACAAAGGTAACGACTTCGCCTTCGGCTAAGTCGAGAGGGGTTAGTGGCCGCAATACGCCCTGGGCATAGATGGCTTGAATGGATTGATCCATGCCTCAATTGTAGCACAAGGATGAAGTAATTCTACCCAAATAGAATTACGCCCAGGGTCGATCATTTATTCAAATTGGGCGAGTCTATTGGAAACCAGCTCGAAGCGTTAGCGAGGAAAAAAACACAGATTCTCTCGCTGACACTTCGGGTTAGTGAGTCCTCGCTGTCCCGAACATGAATAACGGATCGGCCCTGGAATCAGGCCCAGTCGAGTCCCGTTTCGCGTCGGATTCGATGATCGAACTCGCCGAGGAGGCCGCCGATGACATCCCAGCCGGCGGGGCGGCGGACTTCGATATCGCCTTGACGATTGACGCGGACGATCGAATCGCTCCGGACTCCGGCAGTGGCAAGGTCGTCGTGGTGAAGTTCATCGTCGGCCACGATGCGTTCGAGCGTCGCGCCAGTCATTTCGATGAAAGCCATTTCTCAGATTCCTTCTTGGGGGAGAAAGTGGAAGCCCCGAAGGCGACCACTCAACTTTCAATCTACCACGCAACGGCGGCCGTGTCTTGAACGGCGCACCACGAATTGGGGGCGTTCGCGCGAATTGGCACTGGCTAGAGTGTCCAGTCTGGGGCGGCGGTTCGAAGCCGTTCGGCAAGTGATATCAAGGTTTCCACGTCAAGCTGTTCGGTGCGAGTATCGTTGCTGAAGCCCATGCCATCGAGCAGTTCATCCACCTGTATTTTGTTGAGATGGTTCTTCATGGCGGCAACGATGTTGGCCCGCAGGAACTTGCGTCGATGCAAGAAAAGGGCCTTGGTAACCTGGTGGAAGAACGGCAAATCGGCGATGCGCGCTCGGCGGACCGGATCGACCACAATGTGCAGAATCGCGGAACTTACCTTGGGGGCCGGCCAAAATACACTCGGCGGCATCACTCGCACGATCTCGGCCGAGCACTGGCTTTGTATCCACACGCTAAGGGCGCTGTAGTCCTTCGTCGAAGGCTCGGCCGTGATCCGGTCGGCCAACTCCTTTTGAATTGTCACGGTCATCGAATGCGGAACATGCCGCGCCAAGAGCAGGTTGGAAATCACGGGCGTGGCAATGTTGTACGGCAGATTAGCGACCAGCTTGAGCCGCCGACTTGGTGCCTCGGCCAACCTTTCGCCGATGGCATCCATGACTCGATCGTCGATCGAATTCTTATTGCGGAGCGCATCGAGCCGCAACATGGTGACGTTGGGCAGGTCGATCAACTGTTCGCTGGCCAACTCGAACAGGTGGCCATCGATTTCGACCGTAACGACGGCGGCAGCCTGCTCAGCCATCATCGCCGTGAGCGAACCCGTGCCCGTGCCGATTTCCAGCACGACATCATCGTGCGATAGGTCGGCAGCCTGCACGATGAGGGCAACCAGGTTAAGGTCAATCAAGAAGTTTTGCCCATGCCGCGTGGCCGGGCGAATGCCCATTTCGCGGAAGCGTTCAAGAAGAAATGTCTTTGTTTGGCGGGGCATGGGGGTGAAGTCGTTAGTCGTTAGTCGTTAGGGTCGAGGGTTTAGCGGCGGCGGCAACGCCGCATCTACTGCCAGCACCCGCTGCCTCCTTAAATCCGCAATCCGCAATCCGCAATTCGCAATTCGCAATTCGTCATTCGTCATTCGTCATTCGTCATTCGTCATTCGTCATTCGTCATTCGTCATTCGTCATTCGTCATTCGTCATTCGTCATTCCGCCGCCGCGCTCCGCGCCGGCGGCGGCCCGTACAGCCGCGCCACAAACGCGTCAATGTGC
The DNA here is from genome assembly GCA_020849945.1 of Pirellulales bacterium. Lineage (GTDB taxonomy): Bacteria > Planctomycetota > Planctomycetia > Pirellulales > Lacipirellulaceae > JABDGM01. The sequence continues at coordinate 6,009 of JADZFK010000136.1, forward strand.
GCAAAATCCGTCATCGGATTCATGAAGACCGCCTTCTCGCCGGGGATCGGCGTCCATGCCCCGGTCGCGCTGTAGTCGGAATTGGTCACAAACTGCACCCAGTTGGTGTAAAGTCCGTGTTTGCCGCGACGCAGGAATACGTCGCGGTGATAAGCATTGTTGCGATTCACCCGCGCGCGGTGCGCCGCGCTCTCGTCGAATTGTTTCTCGAACGCGAGCTCCGCCGCCAGATCCGTCACGACCGCCGGGTCATAGAGCCGGAATCCGACCGAGGGACCGAGGTTGTGGCGTGCAATGACCAGCGCACCGGGCGTGGCCGCGAGGCGGTGGCGGAAGTAGTTCGCATTCTGGAGGCCGTGCGCAATCAACATCTGGTAACCACGCTTTCCCAAGTACTGCAGCGCCGAATACGCTCCGAACAGCCCGGCCGCGCCGCGGGAGCACTCGATCGTGCTCTGAAAATGAGTCTGCCCCTGGGTGTCCTTCTCAAAGTAGGTGAAGTTCTCGGGGTCGTGCTCCAGCGCCTGGAGTGACGCCTTCTCCTTGATCATGACGAGACTCGAGGTGTACGGCACGAACCCCCACTTCTGGAAGTCGACCGTGAAGGAGTCCGCATAACGGAGCTCGCGGAAGCGCTCCACGTTGTGGCGCAGGCTCTCGACGGTCGCCGGGTTGATCGCGAGCGGATTGGCCGCGAAATCATAGTCGAGGAAGAAGATCAGCGGCCAGCCGACCGCCGAGTCCACGTGGATGTGCGGCACCTGCGCGATCCCGAACCGCGCCGTGAGCTGACGGCACAGGTCGTAGACCGGCTTCACCCGGTCGACGCCAAAGGTGTCGGTCGTGCCCATGGTCAGCATGATGCAGGGCACGAGGCACCCGAGACGGAAACAGGCGGTCAGCTGATCCTCGAGGTCCTTCAAGTCGATGTCATGCGACGCCGTGACCCGGACCCGGATGGTCTTGCGGGCAAGGTTCACTCCGAGCAGCGACAAGTTGGTCGTGTTCGAGTAGTGTCCGCCCTGCGAATTGATGATGCGGTAGTCCTGGCCATGCTCCAGTCCGAGGTGCAGTGCCTGCGGCATGGCTTTTCGGATACCCAGAAGGTAGCCGTAGAGATTGCAGAAGGTTCCTCCCTGCGTGAAAAGTCCCACCGCCTCCGCCGGATCGTAGCCGACGAGCTGGGCGATCTGGCGGACGACGGTTTTTTCCAGCTCCTCGGCCACTCCGCTGTACTCGCGGTAGACGAGATTCGGGTTCGCGGCCAGCCCCAGCATCGCACCGTAGATCGCCGGGTCGCTCGGCATGGTCACCACATTCTCGACGCTGGCCGGATCCTCCCAGTTCTTGGACAGGGCCGCGGCAAAGAGCAGCGACTCCCGCTGGGTGCCCGGCGCCCTCATCCCGGTGGGCAGAGTCTGGTCCGCCTTCAACCCGGCCAGCAACGCCGGTCCGTGCGGGTAGGCGGCCAGCCGCTCCGCCGTGGGGGCGTGGTGCCGGCGGGACTCGAACAACCGCGCCAGACCCGGGTCCTTGAACACCGGCCAGAGTTCTGGATTCCGGGAAAAGTACTGCGCCCGGATTTCTCCCATCTCCCGCGCAAAGTCCGGTGCGATCCCGACCGCCTGACGGTCAACGTAGAGCGGTTCAAGCGCGGACGCGGCAGAAGAAGGGGACGTGCTCACAGGTTGGTGTTCCCCAGCCTGACTCGATCCGCCCAAAAGTGAAGCGTAACTCCCCGCGGCTCAGACCAGGGGAAACAACCGGGCGGCGACGAGGATCACCACAAAACCGACGCAGCCCATGATGGCGAGCATGACGGAGAAGCTGCGCAGGGTCTGCACCTCCGAAAACCCGCTCATCCGGCCGACCACCCAGAAACCGCTGTCGTTCATCCACGGCACCAGCTTCGAACCGCAGCCGATCGCAAGCGCCACATAGAGCGGATGGACTCCGAGGTCTCCGGCCGCCACCACCCCGCTGAGGATGCCCACACTGGTCACCATCGCCACCGTGGCGGAGCCCTGGGCGACGCGCACCAGCGCCGTGACAAAGAACGCGAGCGGCAGCACCCCGATGCGGTACACCTCGGCGAGATCTCGTATCCGCAGACCCACACCGGTCTCCTGCAGCACCCCGCCGAAGATGCCCCCCGCCGCCGTGACCAGAATGATGGTGCCGGCATCGGCTAGCGCGGTCTGTACCTGGTCCTTGGCCGCCTTGCGGTTGCCCCGCAGCGTCCAGATCAGCGTGCCCAGCGCCACCGCCGCTGCCACCGCGAGCGCCACATTCGGCTGGCCGATCTGCGCCATCACCCGCGCAAACGGCGTGCCCTTGGCCACCGCCTGGGAAATCGTCAGCCCCCCGATCAGGGCCACCGGCAACACAATCGGCAGCAGAGCCAGCCCCAGCGGCGGCAGCGACTCCACCGGGCGCGGCAGCGACGCTGCTTCCCGTCCAGCTTCGGTGGCCGGCAGGGCCGTCGGCCAGCGCA
>JADZFK010000137.1 GCA_020849945.1 Pirellulales bacterium
AGCAGCGGTGGCATGGGGCAATCGAGCATGTCGCACACCGCTCGTAGCAGTTCGCCTTCCTCGATGGTCACAGCCGAGTCCGAGCAAATGCATGCCGCCGTGGCATCCACCAACCTCGCTCGTAGCTTCGGTGCTGTTTGACGTAGCGTTTGCAGCGCTTCGTCGAGCTTCCCCAGTGCGCATTCCCCGGTTGGCAGCAACTGTACCGACACTTCCGGCACATGGTGGGCACCGGCCTGGAACGCTTGTGGATCGTCATACTGGCTTGCACGTGCCAAGGCCGAAAACAAAATCGAGATCGGTTCCCCGAGTTTCTGAAGCCCATAGTAGCGAATCTGCGGGGGGCGGGCCTTCTCGAACTGCGGTCGCAAATGCCGCAGTAAGATTTGGTGAAGCGTCCACTCGAACAAACCAATCCGATCGTCGGCTCGCACCAACTGCACAAAGCATTGGCTGAATTGCTGGTATTGCGCGGGGCTTAATGCGCGCAGGGCCGGCAACGTCATATCCACAAGCGGCAACATGGCCCGCACATCCACTTGGTTCACCGCCGGCACCAACCGCAGTGTTAGCTCGTAAAGTGCCGGTTCGATCATTTTCTCCAGCGCCCGTAGCTGCGTGGCCCGCACGTCGGCATCTTCGTCGAGTAGCGCCGCGTACACCAGCGCACGCGCGCCGTAAGGCTCGTGGGCCGCCTCCACCACCGCCGCAGGCAACGCCGCCACCAACTCGCGCACGTACTCGCGGTGAATTTCAGTCGGGTTCGCCACCTGCTCCGATGCGTGCTTCACCGCCTCCACAGAGGCAGGTTGCTTCAGAACTTCCTCATGGTGTGGCTCGGGCCGCTCCTCCACCAACGCGCCGATCTCGCTTCGGTCGAAGCCCGCAATCACGTCGGCAGGCAGTCGCGCGGGGAACTTGCCGTCCCACGCCGGATCGAGCAACTCGATCCTCTTGCGAAGCGGCGGATGCGTTGCGAACAGCGCGCTGATCCCCTCGGCAAAGTACATGTGGCTCGCCTCGGCAGCCCGCGGCGAAAGTAACTTCGCACCGAACACCGCGGAACCGATCCGCTTCAGTGCCCCGGCAATCCCTTCCGGGTTACGGGTGAACTGCACGGCCGAGGCATCGGCCAGGAACTCGCGCTGCCGCGAGGCGGCCGCCTTGATGAGGTTCCCCAGCAGCGTACCCAAAAAACCGAGTGCCATGAACACAAGCCCGATCAGCAGAAAGTAACTTATGCCATCGTTGCGGCGAGAAGAACGCCCGCCGCCGCTGCGGCCCGCTAACCGCAAGATCTCGCGCCCGATCAGCCCCATCAGCAGGATGCCATGCAGCACGCCGATGAGTCGCAAGTTCAGACGCATGTCGCCATTAAGAATATGGCTGAATTCGTGCGCGATGACGCCCTGCAACTGATCTCGCGTTAGCTGCTGGGCGCAGCCGCGTGTTACGCCCACCACCGCATCGCTCGGCGAGTAACCGGCGGCAAACGCGTTGATCCCTTGCTCTTCGCCAAGCAAGAACACGGGCGGCACGGGCACGCCCGACGCGAGCGCCATCTCCTCTACCACGTTCAGCAGACGCCGCTCCACCGGATCAATCGTGTTCGGAAACACACGCCGGCCGCCCAGCCGCTCGGCCACCACGGTGCCCCCGCCCGACAGTTCCGCCATCTTGAACACGCTGCCCACCAAGATAATCGAGATCGACGCCACACCTGCCATGAGCGGCGGCCACGGATGAACGAGCCCCTTGGCATCGGCCATCCCCAACCCGATCGCCGTCACCACAACCGTCGAAGCAACGATCGCAATCACCGAGAATACAAACATGGCAACAAGCCACTTCGTATTCCGTCGAGCAACCGCCTGGCGTTCAAAAAAAGTGGTGGCCATGAAATTTGTCAAGAGCCAAGAGTCAAGAGCCAGAGCACTACGCGCCGACAATAAGACTCATCCCTTCTGGCTCTCGACTCTTGACTCTCCGCTCTTGACTAAGAAAACGACACCTTCGGCGCTTCCGCGATCTGGGCGTCGTCGAAATCGAGAAGTTGGGCATCGGAGCCATGACCCAAGAGTCCCGCGAAGAGCACAGGCGGGAACGTTTGCTTGTACGTGTTGTACTCCGTCGCCGTATCGTTATACGCCTGACGCGAGAAGGCCACCTTGTTCTCGGTCGACGTGATCTCCTCGCTCAACTGCGCCATGTTTTGGTTGGCCTTCAAATCGGGGTACGCCTCGGCCAACGCAAACAACCGGCCCAACGCCCCAGATAAACCATGTTCGGCCGCCGCAAGCGCCTGCATCGCGTTCGGATCCGCCGGGTTGGCCGCCGCTTGCTTCAGCCCACTCACCGCCTGGTTGCGAGCGGTGATCACCGCCTCCAGCGTGCCCCGTTCGTGCTGCATGTAACCCTTCGCGGTTTCCACCAGGTTCGGTATCAAGTCGTACCGCCGCTTGAGCTGCACTTCAATCTGCGAAAATGAATTCAAGTACCGATTCTTTAGTTGCACCAGCCGATTGTAGATCCCAATGGCCCACATCACGGCAATCAGCACAATCACCCCCACCACGGCCAACACAATAAGCGAAGTACCCATGAATGACTCCTTGGAACTGATAGTTCACAACCCCCGAAAACCAATCGCCCAATTATCCCCAGTCAACGACCGGGGGCGAAGTTCAGCTAATCTACCACATTATCAAAGTCGTTATTCGTCAGCCCCAGAGGAATATTGCCAGATCGCATTCGCCCATTCCGTTCCGCCCACCTGCCGCGGATCTATGTTCCAGCTCATTCCTCCGGCGCGTTCGCTCGTTCGATGTACTCGCCCGTGCGGGTGTCGATCCGCAGATAGTCGCCCGTGTTCACGAACGCGGGCGCGCCGATCTCGGCGCCCGTCTCGAGCTTCACCGGCTTTCGCACGTTCGTCGCCGTGTTGCCCTTCGCGGCCGGTTCGGCGTATTCCACCTTCAAGATCACGTGGTTCGGCGGCGTCACCGTCAGCGGGTTGTTGTTGTACACGAGCAGGCTGCATTCCATGCCGTCCTTCAGGAACCGCCAGGCATCGCCCACCTGATCCTTGGTTAATTCGTATTGCTCATACGTTTCGTTGTTCATGAACACGAACATATCTTGCTGGCGATAGAGATACTGAGCCGCGAACTCGACGACATCGGCCTCTTCCAGCGTTTGGCCCGCTCGGTACGTGCGGTCCAGCATGGTGCCGCGAACCAGGTTCTTGAGCTTGCACTCGTACAGCGCGTTGCCCTTCCCCGGCTTGCGAAAGTTCATTTCGACCATCAAGTACGGCACGCCGTCGATTTGAACCTTAATCCCCTTACGAAAATCACTGGTGTTATATGTCCCCACGGTTGGTCTTTCCTACTTTCGGCTGGTATAAGAGAGGTTGAGAGTTAAGGGTTTAATGTTGCGAGTTGCGAGTGGCCAACCGCGAGTTCTCGCGGGCAGGCCTTCCATTACAGAATGACTATTCTATCCACAGTCCCGCAGGCTGTCCGCCCCAGATTTGGGCCGCCCTATGCCTCGTGGCAAGAGGCCATGAAGGACGCCGTGCGCGATCCGACTGAACTGTGCCAACTGCTCGACCTACCGACGAACTTGGCGAACGAAGCCCGAGTCGTGGCCGAGCGGTTTCCCCTGTTTGCCCCGCGGGGGTTCGTGGCCCGCATGCGCCCTGGCGATCCCGCCGACCCGCTCTTGCGGCAAGTGTTGCCCATCGGGGCCGAGTCGGCCAACGTCCCCGGGTTCGTCGACGACCCCGTGGCCGACGCGGCGGCCACTCGCCTGCCCGGCCTGCTACAAAAGTACGAAGGTCGCGCCCTGCTTGTCGCCACGCGCACCTGCGCAATCCACTGCCGCTACTGTTTCCGTCGGCACTTTCCTTACGACGAAACGCCGCACTCGTTGGCCGATTGGCAACCCGCGATCGATCACCTCGCGGCCGATCCCTCGATCAACGAAGCGATCCTGAGCGGCGGCGATCCGCTCATGCTGATCGATGCCACGCTTGCCGCACTGATCGAACGACTCGAAACCATCCCTCACCTACGCCGGCTCCGCATCCACACACGTTTGCCCATTGTCATTCCCGAACGAGTGACCGACGATTTCGTGGCGATCTTGAAATCCTCCTCACTCACGCCGATCGTTGTGCTGCACGCCAATCATGCCCAAGAACTCAATTCCCACGTCGAACGAGCGGTCGCCAAACTGGCAACAAGCCGGGCCGTGCTACTCAACCAGGCTGTCCTCCTCGCAGGGGTGAACGATTCGGCACAAGCCCAGGCCGCGCTTTGCGAACGACTCCTCGACCTCCGCGTTATGCCGTACTACTTGCACCAACTCGACCGCGTGGCCGGTGCCGCCCACTTCGAGGTTCCCATCGAGCGCGGCCTGCAGATCATCGATCAACTTCGCATAGCGCTGCCGCGCTACGCCGTGCCGCGTTATGTGCAAGAAATCGCCGGAGCACTTAGCAAAGTGGAACTTAGATAGTATCTCGGTCGAGTAGCGAAGGTCCGGGGTTTACCGTGACCTTCGCTACTCGACCGCCTCTGCGAGAAACAATTTCCCCAAGTGTGAGAGCGAACTCGTGCCGTCTTCAGTAAGCATCTACGACTCAGCCGCGATAGATCGCTTGCGGGCTGAACTGAAGTTCGAGCCACGGCGGTTGCGCGCGCTACGCACGGTGTACTTCAAGAAGTTCCTCGGGAATGAAGCGGCCCTCGCCGAGCTGCCCGAGGAAGTGCGCGAACCGTTCGCCCAGCGCGTGGTGTTCCACCCTCTGGCCGTTGCCGAGTCGGCCGATTCGCAACTCGACGGTGCCACGAAACTGGTCCTCCGCACGACGGCTGGTTACGCAATCGAAACGGTCATCATGCGCACTGGCACCGGGCGCGTGTCGTTGTGTGTTTCATCGCAGGTAGGTTGCGCGGCGGCCTGCGGCTTCTGTGCGACTGGCCAAATGGGCGTCGCCAAGAACCTGACTTCCGCCGAACTTCTTGACCAAGTCGTACTGGCCGGCGAACACATGTGCAACGAAGAACGCGCCGTGCGAAACATCGTGTTCATGGGCATGGGCGAGCCGTTCCACAACGAAGCAGCGATCTACGAAGCAATCACCGCGCTACTTGCCCCGGAGCTGTTCCATTATCCGCCCCGGCGGATTCTGATTTCAACCGTCGGCATCCCCGACGCCATGCTCCGCTGCGCGCGCCGCTTCCCGGCATTGAACCTCGCGCTGAGCCTGCACAGCGCAAGGCAGGCAACGCGTGAGAAGTTGATCCCCCTGGCGGCCAAGTACCCGCTCGATGATCTACGTGCCGCCCTGGCCCAATTACACGAAATCCAGCGGCAGCCGGTCATGATCGAATACCTGATGCTCGCGGGTGTGAACGATTCGCTGGCCGATGCCGCCGATCTCGCGGCTTGGCTTGAAGGTTTGGATGTCCACGTGAATCTGATCCCGTACAACTCCATTGCCGCGGTGCCAAACTGGCAAACGACCGAACGGCCCGAGCGTGATGCCTTCGCCACGGTGCTCCGCAAAGCCGGGTTCGTCGTGACGATTCGCTACTCGCTCGGTGCCGATATCGCCGCCGCTTGCGGCCAACTCGTGCAAACCGAAAACCGACAGCTCGCCCAGCAACAAGCAATGTCTGCTCAATAATTGCCTGGGCCATGCGTTCTTCGCGCTTCAAAGGCCGCAGCAACGCCCTCGCCCCAAAAACGTGGCATCGACTTCAACCTGTGCTCGCCACACGCGAAGGCAGCGGTTTGTGTTGTCATCGCGCTTGCCGACATCTCGCGCCGCAACGGAACGCGGCGATGCATCCGATCAAGCCAAGCAGCATCGCGGCAGGCTCGGGCACTTCAGGCCCTATGTCTGCAAGCCAGGCTTCGATCTTTCCATCGGGGTTGTTGCCATATCCCACAATGAACCGGCCGTCCGGCGAGAGGGCGGTTGCGTCGCGTAGCAACCATCCGGCGGGGATCGAAACACCGTATTCGTTCACGAGCACGTCTTGTAGGTCGCGAATGCCGTTTACGGGATCCCATAGGAAAGCATCGCCGAGCGAACCATTCTGGCCGCTGCTGATGCCCACGATCCGTGCGCCACTTGCCGACACGCCTCGGGCATGGTTGCGGGTTCCTGTGGCTCGATGCGCTACAGACGCAGGTGGACAGCGAGCGGATGGCACGGCCCGAGCGGCTAATGGTCGATGCCACCCGCGATGGCGGGCCAGGGATATTGCGCGTATTGCAACGGGCGTGGAAACGTGGTTTTGGATGCAATAAGCGGCGCTATTTGCGATGGGTGTTGCGCGATTCTGCCGGAAACTCAAGCGTTTTCCGGGGTGGGGGTGTTGCAATAATTGTCGATTTTGCTCATGTTCGCGCGATTATTGCGCGAGGGGGTGTGGGAAAGCAAGAATCGCAGGCGGCATGCGCGGAGCGGTGGCGGGGCCCGGGCTGCGAATGGGTTTGCCGTGGGGGAATGATTGAATTGTCAAAGAGCCGTTGGTCGCTGGTAAGGCGTGGGGGCATCTTAGCAGATTACGGTACAGCATTCCACTAGAATTTTTGGCCACTTGTCGGGGTGGCGAGGGTCGAGGGTGTAGTCCGCATTTCTCACCATCAAAACCACGGTGGCACGGAGCCACGGAGAAAACCAGTAGCAAGTACCCCTACCACCATAAACGGCAGAAATACCCTGTCTTGTAGGTACGAGCGGTTGACCTTGCTTCACACGATCTCTTGGCTTGTTCTCCGTGACCTCGGTGTGCTCCGTGGTAAGAAATCCGGGCTAGCCCAATATGAATAAATGATCGGCCCTGGGTGTTGGTGGGAAGGAATCTCACGCAAAGGAGCGGAGACGCAGAGGGGATGGCGGCGATTGTCGGGCGTGGGCGCGTTACAACTTATTTAACCGTGGCCCGGGCGAGGGTCGGTGCGTCGCGCGGTGGCCCGAGGGCATGTGCCTTCACCTGCCACGGCTACGCTGTACCGAAAATGGGCTGTGGTGGACGTTCCAAATGGCAACAACCAACGTAGCTGAAAGTCGGTGCTGGCCGTGCAATCCGCAATCCGAAATCCGCAATTCCCCGAGTCCGCCTCGGATCGGCGGACCTACTGGGCGGGCCTGCTGGGTTGCGGGGGTGGCGTTATCGAGAGGAGAGGGGTACGGAGCGGTCGGTTAGTTCATTAAGGGCATCGCCTAGCAGGGCGGCCATCGTGGGCGATCGTTCGGCGAGTGAGGCTCGCATTTCCGAGGTGAGGTGTTGGTTTTCGTCAATCGCGCGGTCATCGTCTTCGAGATTCGTGAAGGTGACGACAAGCCCGGCAATTCCGAAGGCCTTGAAATCGGTTTGAGCGGCTAGTTCTTCAAGCGGGCGAAGAGCTTTGGCGTAATCTTGGGCACGAAAGTAGCAGTAGACGAGGCCCTGCTTGGCAAGGCCGAGTTGGTAGGGAGTTGCCTCCGGGAAGTTCTTGCCGACCGCCAACCAGGCGGCTTCGGTATCCACGTTTTTGGCGTGATAGAGTTGCTTCCAAACGGAATCGAGTTTTGGCGGGCCTTGTTGGGCCCCCGACCACAGCGAATGCGACCCTGTGGCGGCGGCAAGCGCGACGCCGGCTAAACCACAAGCGACCAGCACGGCGGCAACCCGGTGAAAGCGAGAACGTTGGGGCCGCTGAATGGCGGTCGTTCTCATCAGGTCATCGAGCTTATGCGTGGCGGCGGAGCGTAGCTCGGCGGCTTGCAGAATTTGCGATAACGCGGAATGGTCGGGAGGGGTGGCCCAGCCTTCCTGAGCTCCCTCGGTGGCCACGGCGTGGAGTTCAACGAGCAGAGCTGTGGGGTCGGCGAAGCGGTCGGCCGGGTCCTTGGCCATCATGCGCTCGACGAATTGGGCGAGTCGAGGGGGCATTTCGGGCCTGCGAGAGGCGAGAGGAGTGATCTTGTGGTGGAGATGCTGGACGGCGACGGAGAGGGGGGAATCGCCGCGGAACGGCGGTTGGCCGGCAAGCATGTGGTAGGCGGTGATGCCGAGGGAATAAATGTCGCTCCGCGAGTCGAGGGAGCGGCCTTCGATCTGTTCGGGGCTCATGTAGAGGGGCGTACCCATGGTAACGCCGATCTGCGTGAGATTGGCGCCGCCGAGGGCGGCGGGGTGATCGCCCAGGATGCGAGCCAAGCCGAAGTCGGCCACCTTTACTTCGCCGTTACGCGCGAGCATGATGTTTTCAGGTTTGATATCGCGGTGAACGATCCCGGCAGCGGCGGCTTTGGCAAGGGCGGTCGCAACTTGCCGGATGATATCGAGTGCTAAAGGCGGCGCGAGCGAGCCGCTGCTTTGGATGACTTCTCCCAAGTTTCTGCCGGCCACATACTCTTGGGCGATGAAGTGAATCCCATCTTGCTGACCAACTTCATAGATTTGAACAATCCCGCCATGCACGAGCGCCGCGGCTGCCCGAGCTTCGTGATCGAAACGTCGGACGTAGTTGGGGTCTCGCGCGAGATCGGCATTGAGCACTTTGAGCGCGACCTGCCGGGCGAGCGTCAGCTGCTGAGCCAAGTAAACCTCGGCCATCGCGCCGCGACCGAGCCGCCGGAGGATGAGGAAGTCCTTCAGTTTCTTTCCGACAAGTTCGGACATGGGCGACAGAGTTGAGTGGGCGGAAGGAAGCGGAAGGGGAATCGGGGAGCTTTCAGGGCCGATCAGTTTGTCAATTTGAGCGAGTGCATTGGAAACCAGCCCGAAGCGTCAGCGAGGGAAAAAGTACACATTCCCTCGCTGACGCTTCGGGTTTGTGAGTCCTCACTGTCTCGAATATGAATAACTGATCGGCGCTGGGGGTTTGGCCGTGGTCGAACCCTCCCCTAACCCCTCCCTACAAGGGAGGGGAACAATGGCGAATCCTTCCCTGCCCCCTTCCTACAAGCGAGGGGAATTGTTTGGAGACAGCATAATGGTTTTTTACGATGGAATTCGTCAAGGTGGTTCTATCTGGCGGAATTGCGGCGATGCCGTGGATGGGAGGGTTGGCCGCGTGGTATTTCATCAACTTCTAAATCGCAACGTTCATCAACACGTGAGCGGCTGCTTCCGAACGATTGAGCACGTAAAAATGAACACCTGGGATTCCGGCTTCAATTAAGGAGCGCGTTTGCTCGGTGGCAAACTCGACGCCGATGCGGAATTGGTCGTCGGCCGATTCGCCGGCCGCTTCGAGCCGCTCGACGAACGCCGGAGGCAACTTGGCGCCACAGAGCGAAGTGATTCGTTTGACTTGAGCGAAGTTGGTGACGGGAAGCAACCCGGGCACAATGGGCACGCCGATGCCAAGTGCCGCGCAGCAATCGCGGAACCGGAAGAAGTCGTCGTTGTTGTAGAAGAGCTGCGTGAGGACGAGGTCGGCCCCGGCATCGACCTTGCGTTTGAGGTTGGTGAGATCAACCTCCATGCTGGGTGCTTCCTGATGTTTTTCGGGGTATCCGGCAACGGCAACTCCCATGTCGGAGAACTCGCGTCGGATCAGGCCCACCAATTCATTGGCGTGCTGGAAGCCGCCGGGCACGGCGCGGAACTGGCTGTCTCCGCGTGGCGGATCGCCCCGCAGTGCAACCACATTATGGACATCGAGCTGGCGAGCGGTTTGTAGGAACGTTCGCAATTCCTCGACGGTGCGACCGACACACGTTAGATGCGTGGCGACGGTCAGCTTAAATTCGCGGCGGACACGGGCGACGATTTCGAGTGTAAGGTCTTGGGTTGATCCGCCCGCCCCGTAGGTGCAAGTGACGAAACTAGGTTGGAACTCAACCAGCTTCGCAACGTGCTGAAACATATTCGCCACGCCCTGTGGAGTTTTTGGGGGAAACAACTCGAAGGAGAGGCCAACCTTGCCGGGCGTAAATACGTTCGAAAGGGCCATATATCTAAGTTAGGGCTAACCGTGCAGTGGTATGTTTCATTCAGCACGACGGACACGACGTACCGAGGTTAAGAAGGGCGGGCAAACTGGTTCGGCTTGATGAAGCGAATCAAGCCGTACATCGACGAGTTGGAAGATAGCGTTCTGACATCCACTTTCCGACATCTTACCGATTACCTTGAGTACCATTCTATCCTGAATGTCCGGCGAATTGTGGTATCCTTTCGATCCAACTCGGCGTTGTCAAACTTCGTTCGACTATTGCACTTGCTGGGAAACCACGAAAAGCACAAAAATGCACGAAAGAACGAGCCTCTCCGCTTGAGCATGGGTATCTACACAAACTGAACTGGTTATTGTACTCCGCTCGCTCCGCATGCGGAAATTCATCTCGCGGAGCGAGATGAGTACATTTTCGCGGAAACTTCATTTTGCGGGGCGGCTGTGATTTTTGGAAAGCGGGCTACTGGTTTTGGCGCAAATAGCAAAGATAACTGGTCAAAACAGCGGCCTGGCGGCCGCCGCTAACTCGAATCGACTTTTCATCACAAGCGCGGAGCGAGATGAGTACCATCGAATGGACCCGCTGCCCTCCCAACGCAAATTCATCAAGTCATTCAACTTGTGTAGATACGAATGCCCGGTGGGAGAGGGGTTTTTCGGATAGGCTATTTGCAGAGGCGCGGTTGGGCTTGGCCTTTGAACCTGTCGTGGATCGGGTAGCGGCTCAAGGAGGGGCAAGAATCGGGCGGTCTTCGAACCCTCCCCCAAACCCTCCCTAATAGGGAGGGGAGTTCTGAGACAGCGCACTAGCCTTCCGCGGGCACACGGACCATGACGTTGCGAGGAACGCGATACGTGTAGGTGACGGGCACTTGCTTCGTGATCGTACGCGGGACCTGAATCGTGTGCTTCTCGCAGACCCACTTGCACACTTGAACCTGATAGGGTTCGACACGCTCTTCTTCAACCATGCGGCAGGTCGTGACGGGCACTTGGCGAACTTGCTCCTCGCACACCATGCGGCACACTTGCACGGATTCCTGACGCGGCACTCGTTCAACAACCTGACGGCAAGTTTGCACAGGAACCTTCCGAACACACTCCTCTTGCACCATGCGGCAGACCTGTACGGGCACTTGCCGGACTTGAACTTCAGGAACCATGCGGCACACTTGCACTGGGACTTGTTCGGTAACTTGTTGCGGGACGTATTGCACCGAAGTGACTTGTTCGGCAACGACGTTAGGACGCCACACGCGTTGAACGACTTGGCGCGAGGGTGTGTAACCGGCGGTCCACACGAGGCCGCCGCGTTGGGTTTGGACGATGCCCGTTAGGGGATCGACGACTTGGGTGGGCGGAGCCCAAGTCAGGCCGGGCCAGGTTTGGGTACCCGGTACGCATGCCACTTGGTCGACGTAGCAGCCACGATCGACGTATTGCGTTTGGCAAGCTGTTACGGGCCGCATCACGGTACGACACTGTGGTTGATAAACGGTTTCGCTTACCGGCCGCTGCACCACATAGCGTTCTTCGCGCATGGCCGTTTCCGTGACCGGTCGTTGAACGACATAGCGTTCCTCGCGCTCGCTCGTTTCGACGACGTTCCGCACGACGTTGTAGCTCGTATCGCGCATCACCGTTTCGTAAACGGGTCGCTGCACGGTGTAGCGTTCCTCGCGCATCGAGGTTTCGTGGACGGGCCGCAAGACTTTGTAACGCCGTTCGCGTTGCTGGGTTTCCCAAACGGGTACTTGGCGAGTGACCTCTTGCTGATCCATCACCGTTTCGCACACTTGGCGGTAGTAGGTAACTTGTCGCTCCTCGCAAATGGTCTTGCATACGAGTTGGTAGCAGGTATCGCAGCACTGGGCGCGAAGTAGCGAAGCGACCCCGACCACGACGAGGAAGCAGATTGGCACAAGGCAGCAACGAATGCGGTTCGACATGACCCAAGCGACCTTAGATGAGATGAGTGACCCCGCGTCCGTGCCATGACCTATGACCCGCGGGAGACCGCCCTGTCGCCCAAAGACCCTCCAGAGTAAATGTGGCGGACGAACCACGACTTGGCAAATGACAGCAGTGCCGCGTTGCGCTGCTATCGCCAAGGCAAACTTCGCCCGTAGCAAGGGTTTACGGCGCGAGAAAAAAACTTCTCACGTTTTCATTCTCTGCCGACACGTTGCTTGGCGGCAACAGAGGAACCTGCGAATGTCGAGAAATTTATTCACCGCTTCCTTTCGCAGGCCGCACAACCGGTACAGTTTGAAGGCGTTCGTAGTCGAACATAGAGCACGGCGAGCTGAAAACCTCGTAAGACATGGCCTTCAAGAGCGGCAGTATCCTAGCCGCCGTTTGGGCTAAGAACGGCTTCACACGCACCTGTAACATTACCGCCCGCATCACCCAGGGCCGATCCGTTAATCGTGTTCGGGACAGTGAGGACTCACAAATCCGAAGCGTCCGTGAGGGTAATGTGTGTTTATTCCCTCAGTGACGCTTCGGGCTGGTTTCCAAACCACTCGCCCAATTTGAATCGATGCTCGGCCGTGCCGCATCACCGCGGCTAGTTGTTCTGGATGCGATCGTATTGTTCAAAATCAACCGCGAACTGGTTCTTGGCATCGGCGGGGTGATGTTCCGTGGAGGTGCGGTTCCAGCAGGTTGCATCGTAGCTTGGAAATAACGTGTCGCCATCGACGCGAGCCTGCACGCGGGTCAGATAGAGTCGATCGGCCCGTGGCAGTCCTTCGCCGTACATTTCGGCCCCTCCCACGATGAACGCTTCGGTGTCGCCCGCTTGTTCGGCGAGCTTCAGGGCGTTCGGCAAGCTCGTTGCAACCGCGACGGCATCGCCTACTTCATCGTTCACTTCGTAGCCTGGTTGCCGCGAAACGACCACGGTGCGTCGGCCGGGTAGCGGTCGGCCGATCGACTCCCACGTGCGACGGCCCATGATGATCGTGTGCCCCATCGTCAGCTGCTTGAACCGCTTCAGATCGGCCGAAAGCCGCCACGGCAGTTCGCCGCCACGGCCGATCACGCCGTTTTCCGCGACGGCAACGATGATCGAAATACGCATGGCTATTATCCGCGGGTAAGTCCATCAAACGAGGTTGACGAGCTTTCAAGCAAGAAGGTTGACGGGGTTCAGCGGACGCTGGCGGTTAACAACGATCGAAACGGTGCGTTGAAATCACCTAGGAGGCTACAAGTGCCACGCTTCACACCGCGATGGGGGCCGGAATGTGCGGATGTGGGTTGTAATTCTCCAACGTGAAATGCTCGTAAGCAAAATCGAAAATGGAATCGACGCGCGAATCGATTCGCATGGTCGGCAGCGGCTTTGGTTGGCGGGCCAGTTGTAGCCGAGCCTGTTCCAGATGGTTCTCGTACAAGTGGGCGTCTCCGAGCGTGAGGATGAACTCGCCCGGCTTCAGGCCCGTCACCTGGGCGACCATCATCGTTAACAGCGCATAGGAAGCGATGTTGAACGGTACGCCCAGGAACACGTCGGCACTTCGCTGATACATTTGGCACGAGAGCTTTCCCGCGGCCACATAATACTGAAACAGTAAATGGCATGGCGGCAACGCCATTGCGGGTAGGTCGGCCACGTTCCAGGCACTGACGATCAGCCTGCGCGAGTCGGGCTGGGTGCGGATCTGGTCGACGACCTCGCGGATCTGATCGATCGTTTCGCCGTGGCGGCCTTGCCACGATCGCCATTGGTAGCCGTAAACGGGGCCAAGTTCGCCTTGCTCATCGGCCCACTCATTCCAAATGCTCACACCATGCTCGGTTAAATAGCGAATGTTCGTTTCGCCACGAAGGAACCACAGCAACTCGTGGATGATCGACTTGAGATGCACTTTCTTCGTCGTCACGAGCGGGAACCCGGCCGCCAAATCGAACCGCATTTGATGCCCGAACACACTCCGCGTGCCGGTGCCTGTGCGATCGCCCTTGGGCGTGCCCTCATCAAGAATGCGCTGAAGAAGTTGGAGGTAAGCTTGCATGCGTTCGATTAGCAGCGCAGTCCTCGGCCGCTCCCTTTGTTAGGCATTGCGCCGAAACCTGCTCTGGAACGGGTAGTGGTTCAAGGAAAGGCAATAAACCAGCGAGGCTTGAACCCTCCCCCAACCCCTCCCGAAAGGGAGGGGAGTTTTGAAAACCCCTACGCAAAATAGGGAGGGGAGTTTTGAGACAAAGCCTAACGATCGGGAGATGCTCGACGAAAGCGGAGGGCACGGGACTCGAACCCGCAACCGGTTTCCCGGCACCACATTTCCAGTGTGGCCGCTAGCCAATTCGCTTACCCTCCGAGGCGGTGGCCAATCCCTTATCTTAACGGCATTCTGGCGGGTGTCTATTAGCAGTCTGTTGAAAAACGCCATCGAGGCGTTTTTCAACCTCGCCAAGCTCGGACGGGCACCGCGCGCAGCGTGGTCGGCACCTCGCGGCTCGCAAATCAGCGACTTTAGGTCGCTGATTTGACATGGCATGCATGCCATGACGCAGCCCGTTAACTTTTTCAACGGACTGTTAGCCCAACGAAAAACGCTACGTTTGTGGCGATGAGGAAAACCTGGAGCCGACCCGTTTCGGGTTGGAAGACAGAACTTGAAGCTTCAGCGTTTTCTTCAATCGTTCATTCCCGGCCAAGCTGGCCGGGCTATCAATTCAGCCCCCTGCTTTTCGGCACATGGCTTGGAGGCGGCCGCTTGTGAGATAGGAGTAATGGATCCGAACCATACCGCTTGGGTTCGGAGATTCGTTGAACTCGTGGCGATGGGCCGTTGAGTGGGGTAGAATCGGGGTTTGAAACAAGCCGCCAGAGCAACACGATTGAGACGAAGCTCAGGGCCGATCGTTTATTCAAATTGGGCGAGTGGTTTGGAAACCAGCCCGAAGCGTCGGCGAGGGAAGAAGCACCCATTCCCTCGCTGACGCTTCGGGTTCGTGAGTCCGCGCAGTCTCGAACATGAATAACGGATCGGCCCTGAGACGAAGCTCGAAAGGATTCAGCCGTGACCACGCCGCCGTTTGTGCATTTGCATTGCCACAGCCACTATAGTTTGCTGGATGGCGCTAGCCCCATTGATGTGCTGGTGGCCCGCGCCAAGGAATTGGGCATGAATGCCTTGGCGATTACCGACCACGGGAACTTGTACGGTTCGCTCGAGTTCTATAAGGCGTGCAGAGAGGCGGGGATTAATCCGATCATCGGGTACGAAGCCTACGTGGCCCCGGGCAGCCGGTTCGAGAAGAGCGCGAGTCCGCAGGGTGAATCGAGTTATCACCTTACGCTGTTGGCGGCCAATCGGACCGGCTTTCGGAACCTCGTGAAACTCGCGAGTAAAGCGTTCTTGGAAGGTTTTTACCACAAGCCGCGGATCGATCGCGAGCTGCTGGCGACCCACAGCGAGGGGATCGTGTGCCTGAGCGGTTGCGTTTCGGGCGAGTTAAGCCGGGCGTTGCTTTCGGGCAATACGGCGGAGGAAGCGCTCGCTCGCGGCGAAGAACATGCTGCGTGGTTTCACCGCACGTTTGGCGAGCGGTACTTTGTCGAAATTCAGAACAATGGGCTGGAAATCCAACGACAAGCGTTGGAGCTATCGGTCGATTTGGCGAGGCGGATGGGGTTGCCGCTGGTGGCGACGAGCGACGCCCACTACGTTCGGCGCGAGGATGCGGTGGCCCAAGATGTGCTGCTGTGTATCAATACGGGCAAGTTCCGCACCGATACGAATCGAATGCGGATGGAGGGGGACCAGTTCTTCTTGCGTAGTCCGCAAGAGATGTATGCGGCATTCCCGGGGTTGGAGGATGCGGTAGCCCGCAGCCAACAGATTGCCGACGGGATCGACATTCAATTGGAACTGGGTAAGCGGCACTTTCCGCCGTTTTCGCCGCCGGGTGGGAAGCCCTCGGCCTCGTTCTTGCGTGAGTTGTGTGAATCGGGGCTGCGCGAGCGTTACGCGGCAGAGCCGCGGCAATGGCAGAACAGCGATCCGCAATCGGGCGAGTTGAGCGACGAGGTACGCCAGCGGCTGGAGCGCGAGCTGGCGGTCATCGAGAAGCTCGGCTTTTGCGATTACTTTCTCATCGTGTGGGATTTTGTGCGGTACGCCGTAGAGAAGGGCATCCCCTGCACGGCGCGTGGGTCGGGCGTTGGTTCGCTGGTGTGCTTTGCGCTGAAAATCAGCCACGTGTGCCCGTTAAAGTATGGCCTGCTGTTCGAGCGGTTCTTGGACGAGAATCGGCGCGAAGCGCCCGATATCGATATCGACTTCTGCAAGGAGCGTCGAGCGGAGGTAATTCAGTACGTCAAGGATAAGTACGGCGAGGCGAATGTTGCCCAGATTGGCACGTTTGGCACGTTGGCAGCCCGTGCCGCGATACGCGATGTGGGCCGCACGTTGAGCATCCCGCTGAATCGGGTCGATCACATCGTGGCGATGGTGCCGGAGCAGTTGGGGATTGAACTCAAGGATGCGCTTGAGCAGAGCGACGAATTGAAAAAGGCGTATGACTCGGATGGTGAGATTCACGAACTCATCAACCTGGCCATGAAAGTGGAGGGCCTGGCCCGCAACGTGGGCACCCATGCGGCGGCGGTCGTGATTGCCGAGAAGCCGGTGGACGAATACGTGCCGCTGCAATTCGTGAAGGGGAAGACGGAAGTCATCACGCAATGGGCGATGGGCGACGTCGAGAAAGCGGGCTTGTTGAAGATGGACTTCCTCGGCCTCCGCAACCTGACGATCTTGGCCAAGGCGGTTGAACTAGTCGAGCAATCGTGTGGTGAGCGGATCGACCCGCACAAGTTCCCGCTCCACGATCCGCGGGCGTTTGCTCTCTTCTGCCGAGGAGAAACCAAGGGCATCTTTCAGTTTGAAAGCGGCGGCATTCGCGACCTGCTGCAGCGGATGAAGCCCGACCATTTCCGCGACATCATCGCCACCAACGCGCTCTATCGCCCGGGTCCGCTGGAAGGCGGCTTGGTGGATGATTACATCGAAGTGAAGCACGGCCGCAAACAGGCGTACTACCCACATCCGGTGATGAAGGACGTGCTCGAGGAAACCAACGGCGTGATGGTGTTCCAAGAGCAAGTGATGCGGATTCTCAACTTGCTGGGCGGCATCCCGTTGGCCGACGCCTACAGTTGCATCAAGGCAATCAGCAAGAAGAAACTCGAGATCATCGCCAAATACCGAGAGACGTTCATCGAGGGTGCGCGTGAGAAAGGGCTGGAGAAGCGGAAGGCCGAGGATCTGTTTGGTCAGATCGAGAAATTCGCGGGCTATGGCTTTAATAAATCACACAGCACGGCGTACGCACTCATTGCTTACCAGACGGCGTACTTGAAGGCACACTACCCGGTTGAGTTCATGGCGGCGTTGTTATCGGGCGATATCCCGGGGCGCAACTTCAAGAGCAAGGATCCGCTGGTTGAGCACCTTGAAGATTGCAAGCGGATGGAAGTCACCGTGGTGCCGCCCGATGTAAATCGCTCGGAGGTGGATTTTGCGGTGTCGGGTGGGCAGATCCTATTTGGCCTGAGCGCGATCAAGGGTTGTGGCAGCGGTGCGGCCGACGCAATTTGCGTGGCCCGCCGCAAGGACGGTCCGTTCACAAGCTTGTTCAATTTCTGCGAGCGGGTCGATCCGCAGTCATGCGGTCGAGCCGCGATCGAAACGTTGGTGAAAGCCGGAGCGTTCGATTCGCTGGGGGCCAAGCGTTCGCAACTGATGGCGGCAATCGAGCGGGCCATGCAATGCGGCGCGGCCGTGCTGGCCGACCGCAAGAGCGGGCAGCGGGGCCTGTTTGAAGCGGATGCGGAAGAGTCGCCCACAGCGACGAACATGGCACTGCCCCAGCTTCCCGAGTATTCGGAAAAAGAGAAGCTGGTAATGGAGAAGGAAGTGTTAGGTTTCTACTTGTCGAGCCACCCGCTCGCGCAGCACGAGGCCATGCTCCGCGCGTTTTGTTCGCACAGCAGCACGCAACTGGGCGGGCTTGAAGCACGTTCGGAAGTGCTGGTGGGTGGGATGCTGGCCGCGATTAAGTTTTCGCACACAAAAAACCCGCGACCGGGCAGCACGCACACCAAGTACGCGATGTGGGATTTGGAGGACCTGGACGGCATCGTGCGGTGCATCATGTGGCCCGAGCAGTTTGCCGAGTTTGGGGAATTGGTGAAGGCCGACGCGATTTTGGCGATGCGTGCATCGGTCGATCGTCGCCCGGGTGCCGAAGAGATCAACCTCATCATCAACGAGTTGATACCGCTCGAACAACTTTCGGAGCGATTTTCAAGCAGCGTGACGATCCGCGTTCGCGAAGAGCAGCACGGCATCGAATCACTGCCCACGCTGCGTGAAATCGTGCGTGGTTATCCTGGCCACAAACCTTTGCGGCTACGGCTCGACCTAGCGTCGGGTGGTAGCGTCATGTTCGATTGTCCGAAGAGTGCCGTGGCGATTGACGCGGAGCTGCGCGAACGTGTCGAGCAATTACTTGGCGCAGGCAGCTTCCGCATCACGGTGGCGGCACCGAAACCGACTGGTCCGCAAGGAGTGGCGAGCCACCGCCGGAGAGGGGCAGACCGTGCGTGACGCACTGGAAAAGGGAAGGTATAATAGTGTGCAAAAGCGTTTCACTTATTGATGACAGTTTGCCGTGCATCTCGCATGGCAAGTACGTGATTTACTTCCGCCAAACGGAATCCCATGTTGAAGTTGTTCGTGTATTACATGGGTCACACGAGATGGAGGGGCTACTCTAGGTTTACGCATTTCATTGAGGCCATGGACCATGATGTTGCGAAGAACATCGCACTTATTGAATTAACCAAGCTGCGACAAGGCACTGTAAGCTTTACGGTTCACTTCGCGCATAAGATTGCTTGTCTTGCCACAATGTAGATCA
Source organism: Pirellulales bacterium (assembly GCA_020849945.1). Lineage (GTDB taxonomy): Bacteria > Planctomycetota > Planctomycetia > Pirellulales > Lacipirellulaceae > JABDGM01. Next base: position 18,910 of record JADZFK010000137.1, read on the forward strand.
ACAATCGACGCGTTAATGCATGGCCCTAAGCATCTCACCAAGGATTACATTACTTATGGTAGACATGATTTCTAGAACTCGCCTTTCGCTCATTGTCTTTGGATGGAGTGCGACTTCAATATGTGCCTCGTGTGCTTTTGCGGTGCCGGCCAGCTTTCCGCCGCAGGCGACGTTGGCGGAGGTGGAGCAGCGTGTTCGGGCGTGCTCGCCCGAGCATCCGCGGTTGCTTGCCAGTCGCGAGCAGTTGACCGGGTTGGCAGGGTCCTTGGAGAAGGATCCGCTGCGGCGCGAGCTGGCGACCGCACTCATTGAGGAAGCGGATCGAGTCTTGAAGGTACCGCCCATCGAGCGCGTACTCATCGGCCGGCGGCTGCTAGATAAGTCGCGTACCTGCGTCTCGCGTGTGTTGGTTCTTTCCTTGGCGTATTACTTAACGGGTGAAGAACGCTACGTGGATCGTTGTCAGCAAGAGATGCTCGCGGCAGCACGCTTCACGGATTGGAATCCCGATCATTTTCTCGATACAGCCGAGATGACCTTTGCACTTGGAGTTGGGTACGATTGGCTTTACAGCCAGTTGGATGAGCCCGCGCGGAATGAAATCCGCGGAGCGATTGTTCAGAAGGGCGTTCAGCTGCCTCGCAAGAACCCGAACTATTCTTGGATTCGGAGAGAGAATAACTGGGGGCAGGTGTGTCATGGAGGAATCACGGTTGGCTCGCTCGCCGTATTAGAAGATGAACCGGAACTGGCCGCCTATACTGTCCACAATGCCGTGCATAACGTGGTGCATGCGATGAACGCAATCGCGCCGGCTGGCAGCTATCCGGAAGGACCTTCCTATTGGTCGTACGGTACCAGCTACAATGTATTCTTAATCGCCGCACTGGAGAGTTCGTTGGGGACCTGTTTTGGTCTCGACCAAGCGCCGGGGTTCGACAAGACCGGCGGTTATCTTACGCTCGTAAGAGGCCCCTCGGGGCGGTATTTCAACTATGCCGATGGAAGTGCGGATCGCAGGGTCGAACCAATCCGGATGTGGCTCGCAACACGTTACCAACGTTCCGATTGGCTTCAAGAGGAGCGAACCTACTTGGAACATATCCTGAGCGTACGGAAGGACGACGGGGGCGGGAGCGCTTGGCGCCAGTTGGCCCTGGCCATGTTGTGGATGGAATCCGCGAGCGAAGCGGCAAGCCCTGCCATGCCCTTGCATTGGCAAAGCAAAGGCAAAGTACCGATTGCCATTCATCGCAGTTCATGGCAAGACCCGAATGCCACGTTCGTGGGGGTAAAGGCGGGCGCTCCGCGAGCCAACCATGGCCACATGGATATTGGCTCCTTTGTGCTCGATAGCGACGGCGTGCGGTGGGCGATCGACCTGGGGCCCGAGCCGTATCATCCTATTGAAGCCCGGGGAATGGCATTGTTCGATAGCAAACAAAAATCCGACCGCTGGACGATCTTCCGCCTCAACAATTTTAGCCATAATACGCTAGTCATCGAGGATCAACTGCAGGTGGCCGCCGGCAACGCGACGATCGAATCCTTTTCCGATAATCCGCGGCGGCCGTTCACGATTGTTGATATGAGCAGCGTTTACGAAGGGCAAGTGACGTCAGCACGGCGCGGGTTCACGCTGTTGCCATCGCGCGAAGTATTGATCCAAGACGAACTCACGGGCCTCAAGCCGGGCAGCCGCGTGCGATGGGGGATGTTGACAGCCGGGGTGCCCGAGGGGTTGGGGGCCTCGCGCATCGTGCTTCGCCAAAGCAAGAAGCAGCTAACCCTTGCGGCGCTGGTGCCGACCATGGCTGAGTGGACCGAGATCGACACCGCCAAACCTCGCCACGAATGGGATTCGCCGAACCACAAGACACGGATGGTGGCGTTCGAGACCATCGCGCCGCCCTCGGGCAAACTTACGTTGGCAGTGGTTGCCACACCAGGATCATGCACCAAGCCGAGCGGCGAACGCATGCCGTTTCGGCCACTTGCCAAGTGGGCAGCCCATTGAAGCTGTCTGGAAACTCATCACGACAAGAGAGGCAGCCGCCGGCGGAAGCCGAGGGCTGGGTATCCAATTCTCGGACACCCTTAACGCGGTTGCTGGCGGAGGATTCAGCAACTTGCGATGCGGTCATCCATCATGGGGCGGCGACGCAGTTCCTATTGCAGCCAACTCATGAACAGAATGACGCCCAAGATGATTCCCATGAATACGAAGATCCACAGGGCGAAGCGAGCGGCATGGGAAAGGATCGCGTTCATCTCTTCATGCCGGGTGGCGGCACACACGAGGCTAACGCTTACGATCAGGGGTAATGCGTACCAAAGCCGCGCAATGCTCATAACAGCCAACAGCCAGTTGTGCGGATCGCCGTTTGCGAGAAGCAATTCAAACATGGCGGTGTTATTCCTTCTTGTTGCCCGATGTTTGCGCCGATGACTCGTGAGGTGCGATGACGAGTGGGCCGCTGTAGGCATCGAAGACGACGAGCAGGTTGAGGAGCCCCGCGATCACCGTGAACACGGTGCCGATATCAAAATTTTCGCCGTAATCGTAATTCCACTTGGAAAATTCATCGGGGTGGACGACCGTGTTGTTGGCGTCGGTTTGATCGATCGACTTGAAGTAGAGATCGGTTTCCGCGGGTGGTGGCAAATAGATGGCGTTGTAGGGCGGACGCATCAGGTCGCTGCCAAACAGCGGTGCTTTGTGGTTTCGAATCCGCGATCGTTGCACCAGTGCGGGCATCGCGGGAAGCCCGACACCCAATTGGCACACGTACTGCCATCGGTCGGTCACGAACTCGAGCCATCTCCCGCGAACGGAGGCACCGCCCTGAACGGCGATACGTTTGGGAAAGAAGTCGGCGGTTGAAGCAAAGACAACCCGCCCGCTGCCAATATACATACCGTAGAAGAACGTGCCCAAAATGCAGATCATGAACAGCAGGCCTTTTCCCGTGCGGCCTTGGTAAAGATGACCGGCCCCGGGAATCAGCCAAGCAAGAAATGCCGCCAAACGCGGGTCTTTCAGCTCGATTTCAATTTGAGAGCCGTCGCCGGCGGATGAATCCATCACACGTTTGGCCATGCATCTACTCCACAACGAATCGAGCTTTCGTTCCGAGGCTCGGATCGACAACCTTCGTCGCCGCACAAAATGACAACCGCGGAACCGCTATTCTACGGCACTCGGCCCAGAAATCCAGGTCACTCTTCGGAAGGTGTTAGTCCCCATTTCTCACAATCAAAACCACGGAGGCACGGAGCCACGGAGAAAACCAGTAGCAAGTACCCCTACCACAAGGAACGGCGGAAACACCCTGTCTCGTAGCGATGGGCGGTTGACCTTGCTTCAAACGATCTCTTGGCTTGTTCTCCGTGACCTCTGTGTGCTCCGTGGTGAGAAATCCGGTTTGTGGGGCGATTAGAATGTACTCCTCTCGCGGAGAGACTGTGATTTATTGGAAAGTGGGCAACCGGTTTCGGTACAAGCGGCAAAGATAACCGGTTAAAACAGCGGCCTGGCGGCCGCCGCTAACTCGACATTACCGTTTGAATGTACTCCTCTCGCGGAGCCAGAGGAGTACTTTGCTTTCTCGAAACGGAACCACTACATGGCAGGCAGCCCGCCCGCTTGCAATTCGATAGCGAGAGCCAAATCGTGCTCGATGGGTTGGGGCGAGCAAGCTCCGCCGATTACGGTGTTTCCGAGCCGCCGATTTTGCGAAGATACTCGGCCAAGTGCGACTGCAGTTCGAGCAGTTGTTGCCACTGCACCAAATCGATCTTGAAATGCGTTTCGTCCTCGGGCAGCGAGACCGATTGCACGAGCGTGCGGCTTTGGAGGTGGAGGAACTCGAAGATTTCGGAGATTTGGGCTGCCTGGCCAGGGCTTAGGCCGCTGGGTAGCTCGGGGGCCGTGGGGATGTGCAGCGAGCTGTGGAGGCTTTCGGAAGCGCCCCACTTGAGCTCGAAATCCATGGGGTCGGCACCAACATGTTGCGACATGTTCGAAGGGTCGAGGTCGCCTGTGAGGCCGAGGCCGCTTTCGCGGAGTTGATCGAGCCGGCTGACGATTTGATCCTTGGTACCAAAGAGCAGTACGCTGCGCCCCAAAGCGATCACATCGCCAAAACGCAAGATGCGGAGTTGAACATCCTCGCCGTTGACGCGGGTGCCATTGGTGCTTTCCAGGTCGGTTAGCACAAGCCGACCTTCATCTTCCTGAATCTTGATGTGAAATCGGCTGATGCGTTCGTCGTTGAGCTGGACGCTGTTACCTTCTTCACGGCCGATCGTAACGGGCGTGGAGAGCCGATCGAACACGCGACCGCGATCGGCACCGTCCAGAACTCGCAATGTTACTTCAGCCATTGGAATTCACACATGAGACGCCTGGCGAGGATTCGCCCACGTCAAGCCAAATTGGCAGTAGAGAAGGCCGGCCCATGACCAGACGCCACGAGGCGAAGGGCAGGCTAAAAAGCCGATTCCGCGAACCGTCCCGCAACTGTTCCTCTACACCTCCATTCTGCGCAATAATCGAGGCTCCCGCAACAGGCGCATGCCCGCCGGAAAACTGCGGGAATCTAGTTCTACCGTGCCTTTTTCTGTTTCACCACGACGACACGACGGACACGGCGGACGAAAGAAGCAAGGAAAGGATAACCGAATCGTCGGGACGAACCGGATCAAGCGGTTCTTGGGTGAACCAAGAAAGTACTTGTTGGAATCAGCGGTTCGACATCTTTCCTCTTGACCTCGTGTTGCATTTCATTCGGTGTATACGGCGAATCCTGTTATCCTGTCCGAACTTCGCGTCGTGTCCCTCGTGGTGGAAAATCGAAGTTAGTGGCGGAAGTGCCGGTGGCCGGTGAAGATCATCGGTATTCCGTGCCGGTTGCAGGCGGCGATGACTTCCTCATCGCGGCGTGACCCACCGGGTTGGATCACGGCAGCCACGCCGGCCTCGGCAGCGCGGTGAATCGAGTCGTCGAATGGGAAGAACGCATCCGAGGCCAACACGGCACCGCGGGTTCGCTCTCCTGCCTTCTCGATCGCGATCTCAACCGAATCCACCCGGCTCATTTGGCCAGCCCCCACGCCCACAACCATCAAATCCTTTGCCAGCACGATGGCATTCGATTTCACGTGTCGGCAGACGGCCCAGGCCAATCGCAGGTCGATCTGCTGTTGCGTAGAGGGTTGGGCTTCGGTGACGACGCGCCATTGAGAATCGTCGTCGCGGAGGTTGTCGGCCGTTTGGCACAACATGCCGCCGCTGATCTGCCGATACTCGCGCTGCCCGCTTTCGTGCAGCAGCATGTGGGGCAGTGAAAGCAATCGAACATTCGCCTTCCACTTGGGTTTCGTCGTGAGGATTTCCACGGCCTCGGGGGTGAATTCGGGCGCGATGATGGCTTCGACGAACCGATCCGGCTCGGCCAGGAATTCGGCAGCCTCGGCATCGACGGTTTCGTTGAAGCCCAGTACCGAACCGAACGCGCTAAGCGGATCACCTTCCCACGCGCGGCGAAGGGCGTCGACCACGGTGTCGGCCGTCGCCGCACCACATGGATTATTGTGCTTGATGACCACAACGCTGGGGATCGGCAACGAACGCACCATGGCGAGCGCGCTGTCCAGGTCCAGGTAGTTGTTGTAGGAAAGTTCCTTGCCGTGCAATTGCTCGGCATGGACGAGCGTTTCGGTTCCCGCGTCGGGAAAAGCGTAGAGCGCTGCCAACTGATGCGGGTTCTCTCCGTAACGCAACTGGGCGCGGCGCAGCAGAATCGAGAGCACGCACCCCGCGCTCCAGTCGTCGCGAGTCTTCTGTACGCTTCGTTCCACAACTTCGGCAACGTCGATGCCTTGGCTGCCCAGCGCGCCGCGGATGCTTTCGGCAAGTTGTGGGGTAATAGTTCCCTGGTTCTCGGTAAACTTGAGTGTGCTGAGGTAGCCGCTGATGGCCGCGTCGTATTCGGCCGTGTGGACGAAAGCGGCAAGGGCCAGGTCGCGGCGTAACTCGGGGGTCGTGCTTCCGGTCGAACGCACTTGTTCCAACACGCGTTCGTACTGAAATGGCGCGGTGGCCACGCACACGAATTCATGGTTCTTGGCGGCCGCTCGGATGAGTGTCGGGCCACCGATGTCGATCTTCTCGATGGCCTCCGCAATCGGCACGTTCGGCCGCGATACCGTTTGTTGGAAGGGGTAAAGATTCACCACGACCAACTCGAACGGCACGATGCCTTGGCTCTGGAGGGCTTCCATGTCGTCGGGGCGATCGCGTCGGCACAGGATGCCTCCGTGGATCTTGGGGTGCAGCGTCTTGATTCGCCCGTCCATCATCTCGGGGAAGCCGGTGTAAGCGGCCACCTCGCGTACCGGCACGCCAGCCGCTTCGAGATGTTTGCGCGATCCGCCGCTGGCGAAGATTGCAACCCCAGCCGTCACCAACCCTTGGGCAAACTCGACGAGGCCCGACTTGTCGCTCACGCTGATGAGTGCCCGCTCGACTTTGGGAGAATTCATCGTCCCCCTCCACCAAGGGTAATTGCATTCAGCCCCCGGCTTTGCCGGGGGTTCAACCAGCCATGCATCACCGCAACGCCTTTAAGCCCCGGCAAAGCCTGGGACCGGCATCGGAGTTTCCGGACGGCATCAACGCATAATTCAAGAGAAACACAATGACTTAACATCTTACGGATATCCTTCATCCATCTCCCCAAAACGAATCGTGGAATAATCGGTCGAGAAAAAAACTTTCTGGGCGATGAACCAACGAACCGTCCGTCCCGTATAGCAATTAGAACACGGAACAACCTGCGACGAGGCTCCCGCCCCGAACCAAGCCTTCGTCGCCGTGCTGTTTGGGCCCCGCGCACCCAGGCGAGGCCAAAATAGCACTTCCCGCCGTCCCTTTCAACGTGCGCCCGGGCCACCGTCCCCCCCCTCAACCCGGGCCAAATCGCAAAGGGACGGCGATTTTTTTTGCGCTACAGCCCCCACCTCTGAGCTTGTGAGGAAATGTTATTTCGAGTTAGCGGCGGCCGCCAGGCCGCTGAATTAACCGGTTATTTCTACCACTGGTGCTGAAACCGATTGCCCTCTTTCAAAAAAACACAACCTCTCTGCAGGGCTCAGGCCCGCCAAGTATTGTAGCAATGGCAAGAACTACCGGCAGAGCCGGGTGCTGAGCACGCAAGGCCGATCAGTTATTCCTGTTCGGGACCGTGTGGACTTACTAGCATGTTCGCGTGGGGCAGGCCGCGGCAAACCTTTGTTCAAGTTGTTGCGTAGTAACGGTGGGGCTGCCAAACGGCAGACTTCGCTTTGGTCGTCGGTCCACATGAAGGGCCGATTTCTGACGGCACGATGCCCGTGGGCTTTAGCGCCCTCGTAACCGCATGTAACGGCCTCTTCCGTGCCGTTTGCTTGACTCTCGCACGTCGGCACAGCAAGATCGATTGTAGCGTTTATTGGGATGCGAGACGGTCGGCGAGGTGGTCCATCTGTGACGGTCGCGCCAACCAGGCACGCCACGGGCGAACCAGATTGCGAAAACCAGCGGACATTTTTTTGACCACGGCCCATTCGTGATCTATATTCACTAGGCCAACTCGCACACCCACTCCGAACGCCCGCTCGTTCGGCGTGCTGCACGGCAGCAGCCCGACGGCGAAGAACAGGACCTTTCGATGCGAACACGGGGACACGCACTTTCGCGCCGGATTACCCACTTGTTGGCTTGGCTCGCGCTGGCCACGCAAGCTGCGTTGGCCATCGCTCAGGTTGCTCAGCCGCTCCAGCAGCCCGCCTTTCAGCAACCGGCCGGGCCGCTGCTACAGCCTGTTACCGGCGTCACGAATGCCATTCAACACGCGGTGCTCCGCGTATTGGAGAGCGGGCGTTCGCTCGAGATCAATGGCCGTTGGGCCGATGCCCTGACTCAGTACGAGGAAGCGCTCCACCAATACCCGGAGAACTCCGATCTGCAGGCCCGTTTTGATGTAGCCCGCCTGCACTACAGCCTCGACCAGCGTTACGATGATCGTAGTTTCCGTGAAGCCGTGCGATCGCTCAGCGCTCAGCAAGCACTCGATCAGTACAGCGACCTGCTCGGAAAGATCGAAAACCATTATTACACCAATCCTCCGTGGCAGCAGCTAACCCAACGCGGGGCGAATGCCATGGAGATCGCCTTGGCGAATGAGAACTTCCTGCGGAACCACGGCGTTCGCATCCGGGGCCAGCAGGTGGAGGCCCTGCGCTCGGAAATCGCTCAGTTGCCCAGCCGTTATGCGATTCGCTCGGCACGCGATGCTTCCGCCGTTGCCATGCAGATCGCCCGATTGGCACGACAACGAGCCGGCATCGGCGAAACCGCCACGCTGCTCGAATTCACTTCGGCGGCCGCCGGAGGCCTGGATCATTACTCCTCGTTCCTCACGCCCGATCAACTCCGCGATATCTATTCGCAGATCGAAGGTAACTTCGTGGGGTTGGGAGTCGAACTGAAAGCGGATCGTGGCGCTCTCCTGATCGTCCATGTCATTCCCCGAAGCCCGGCCGAGAAAGCTGGCATTCACGACGGAGACCGAATCACCGCGGTGGATGGCCAGGCGACCAGCTCGCTTTCCACCGACGAAGCCGCCTCGCTCCTTACCGGTGCCGAAGGCAGCTTGGTTCGCGTTGCCGTCGAAACTCCGGGCACGTCGCCGCGCGAGCTGACGGTTCGCCGCGAGAGTGTGGACGTTCCCAGTTTGGAGGATGTGAAGATCATCGATGCCACGAGCGGCGTTGCTTACATCCGCATTCCGGCATTTCAGAAAACCACCCCGACCGACCTGGAAAACGCCCTCTGGGACCTCCACAAACAGGGTATGCGAAGCCTCGTTATCGACCTTCGCGGCAACCCGGGCGGGTTGCTCACGGCAAGCGTCGAGATCGCCGACAAGTTCATCGCGGAAGGGGGCATTGTTTCCACCCGTGGCCGCAGCGAAGCCGAGAACTTCAGCTACCGTGCCCACCGGCCCGGAACGTGGCGCGTGCCGCTCGTTGTGCTCATCGATGGCGATAGCGCCAGTGCAAGCGAAATTTTCGCGGGAGCCATCAAGGATTCCGGCCGCGGAAAGATCGTCGGCACGCGATCGTATGGCAAAGGCTCGGTGCAAGGAATCTTCCCTCTCGGCAAGTACGGCGCGGGTGCCCGCCTCACCACGGCCAAGTTCTATTCGCCCTTGGACCACCCGATCAGCAACGTCGGCATTACGCCCGATGTCGATGTTCGCAACCCGCCCGCGACTTTTAACTACGTCGCTGGTTACCGCGGCGTTTCGAACGAAACGAACCAGCCCTCGCCCACGCAAGACGAAAAGGCACGCGGCCTTCAAATCGCAATCGGCCTGGCCCGCGAACTGCCAGTGGCCCAACTGTAGTTGGGTCAAGAGTCGAGAGACAAGAGTCAAGAGCCAGAAGAGGGTCGAGGGTCAGAGTGCGGGCCAATCCAGTGCCCCTACTCCCCTACTCCCCTTGCCCCCAACACGGCCGTTTCTTTCGCGGTGAAGTGTGGTAGAACATGGGGCGGAGGGAGTGGCCCATGTTCATTTATGTAGCACGACATGCTTGGGCCGGTACCCGCGGCGATCCGCAATGGGCGGATGACTCGCTACGAGAACTTACGCCCGAAGGCATCGCGCGATACACACAGATGGTCAAGCTACTGGCCGCGCGCGGGTTTGCCCCAAGTCGCATCGGTAGCAGCCCCTATGTGCGGTGCCGTCAAACGGCCGAGATCATCGCCGGCCACGTGCCAACGAAACCACACGTTGACGAACTTACAGCTTTAGAACCGGGGTCCGTTCTCGAACCGCTACTCGACTGGTCGCGTCAGCACGCGGGCATCAACCACGACCTGTGCTGGGTCGGCCATAGCCCCGACGTAGAATGGCTTGCCGCCGCACTCATCGGCGACCAAACCGCCCGACTGCGTTTCGCCAAAGGAGCCATCGCGGCCATCCATTTCGAATCGAATATCCAACTTGGCAGCGGTGAGCTCGCTTGGCTTGTGACAGCGAAGATGTTAGGGTTGTAATCTAAACATTCTTCCATCACTTGCTAATTCTGTTGGCTGAGAAGTAGTGAAGGGCGTTAGGGAATGGGTTACACAGCATCCGGCTTTGCCGGGGGGCACCGCGATGTCTCGATGTGTGGATGGCTTAACCCCCGGCAAAGCCGGGGGCTGAATGCGGTTTCAATTCCCGGACACACTCAAGTAGATGAGACGATGGAGGCCACGATCCGGAGCACCCCACGGGAACAAGGGTGTTCGGATCAACAGCGGGCCACACCCTGCCAACCTACCGAACTTTTCATAGCGGACCATGCATCATGCACACAGGTCGTTTCGATGGAATCGTGATCGGTGGCGGGCACAATGGCTTGGTTTGTGCGGCGTACTTGGCCAAGGCAGGCCGCAAGGTGTGTGTTCTGGAGCGTCGGCATGTGTTGGGCGGATGTGCAACGACGGAAGCACTTTGGCCCGGTTACAAGGTTTCGACAGCCGCTTACGTCATCAGCTTGTTTCTGCCGCAGATCATTCGAGAGTTGAAGCTCAACGAGTACGGTCTATCGGTACTGCCGCGAAGTCCGTCGTCGTTTACGCCGTTGCCCGATGGCCGGAGCCTGCTGCTTGGCCCCGATCCGGAACTGTGTCGTCGAGAGATAGCGAAGTTCAGTGCGGCCGACGCCGAACAATACCCGCGATACAACACTTTCCTCGAGCGCGTTGCGGCCGTGCTCGAGCCGGTGCTGAGCATGGCGGCCCCCGACCTGCTGCCGCTTCCAGGGCCTTGGCGATCCATCGGCCTCGGCAAGCGCCTTCGAGACCTCAAGAAGGCGTGGACTCTCTATCGCGCGTTACGCAAGTTAGGCGGCGATCTGCCGCAAGCAGTCGAGTTGCTCACCGGTGCCGCACGGCCTATTCTCGATCGTTGGTTTGAAAGCGACGCCCTCAAGGCAACCCTGGCGACCGATGCGATCATTGGCGCGTTTCTTTCGATCAGTTCGCCCGGCAGCGCGTATGTGCTCTTGCACCACGTGATGGGCGAGGCGGGCGGGGCTCGCGGCGTTTGGGGGTTTGTGCAGGGTGGCATGGGCGGCCTGGCCGATTCGCTCGCCCGCGCCTGCGGCGACCTGGGCGTGGAGATTCGCCGCGAGTCGCCCGTGCGGGAAATTCTGACCCGTGGCGGCCGCGCCGTGGGTGTTCGGCTCGATGATGGCACACTACTCGATGCCAAAGTGGTTGCTTCGAGTGTCGATCCCCACCTGACGTTCGAAAACTTTCTTTCGCCCAGCGATCTGCCCGAGTACTTTCGCGAGGCCGTGGCTCGGATCGATTACGCCTCGGCCTCGGCCAAGATCAACCTGGCGTTGAGCGAACCGCCCAGGTTCACTTGCCTTACCGATGGGGCGGGCGTCGTCGGACCCCAGCATCATGGCACGATGCATATCGGCCCATCGCTCGAATACCTCGAACGCGCCTACGACGATGCCAAGTACGGCCGGCCCAGCGAGCACCCTATCTTGGAAATCACGATGCCCACGAGCGTCGATCGCACCATCGCGCCGCCTGGGAAACATATTTTGAGCATGTTTGTGCAGTACGCCCCGTACCATTTGGCGAACGGCAACTGGGACGACCTCAAAGAATCGTTTGCCGATCGCTGTGTCGCCGAGCTGGCCAAGTATGCCCCGAATGTGCCGGCGGCCATCGAGCATCGTCAGGTTCTTTCGCCGCTCGATCTGGAGCGTACCTACGGCATCACGGGTGGCAACATCATGCAAGGGGCCATGAACGCCCATCAATTATTCTGCTTTCGTCCGGTAGCCGGCTGGGCCGATCACCACACACCGATTCGTGGTTTGTACTTGTGCGGAGCGGCCAGTCACCCAGGAGGCGGTGTACTGGGCGCTTGCGGAAAGAACGCCGCCCAGGAGATACTCCGCGATGGATAGGCCCGATTTCTCACCGTAAAGGCACAACGAGGCACCGGTCATCTACCGTCCGTGCCGCTTTCAAGCCATACTATCCGATACGCAGCCGTCGGTAATAAGTTGCGTCGTTGGCGTGGTGCGGTTTCTACTACGCTCTACCGTCTAGGTTTGTTGCCATGATTGAACTTGCTTCTACGTTGTTGGTCCTCCTTGCGTTGCAAGTCGAAACATCGCCCTCCGACCTTCGTTCAACGCGGCCTGCGGATATCCTCGACAAGCTCGACTTAGACGGGCCCGGCTTGGAGGTGGCGCGGTCGGCGGCGAAGAAGCAAGATACGCCGGCTGCGCTCGGCGCGCTGCGAGACCATTATCGCCAACGATTTCCACGTGTTGCCGCAAAGGGCGAGCTCGATCCAAAGCGCCGTGCCGCCGCCGACAGGATGGTGAACCACGTCTACCAATGGGGCCCCTACGAGCCGTTCGATTACGGGCCAAACATGAACTGGGAGGCCGATCCGCGAGGCGACATCGAATGGGTCGCGGCCCTCTATCGTTTTTATTGGGCAACCGATCTGGCCGAAGCCTACGAGGCGACCCGCGATGAGAAATACGCCCGCGCCTTTGTCGAATTGACGACCGACTGGATTCAAAAGCACCCGCTGGAAAACTATTCCAAGAGGCATCCGGTGTACAAGCGTTGGCGCGGATTCGCCTGGCTCGATATTCAGACGGGCATTCGCGCCAATTCGCTTTGCCATGCTGTTCAGGTGTTCGTCCATAGCGAGTCGTTCACACCCGAGTTTCTCGGAATCTTGTTGGCCAGCCTGCACGACCATCAGGTCAAGACAGAACGGTTGCCGATGAACGCCATCCACAACAAGGCGATTTTCGAACAACGAGGGTTTATCAACATTGCGGTGACTTTTCCCGAATTCCGAGATTCACAGCGATGGCTGGAAATGGCCATCGGGCGAACCCGGGAGACGCTCGTCGGCCAGGTCACGAAGGATGGCGTCCAACGCGAGTGGACTTGGGGATACCATCTCGCCGTGCTGCGCGACGCCGCGGACATCGTTCAATGGATGGAATCGCGCAAAGTGCCAATTCCGGCAGACTATCGCGAACGTGTCCGCGCGATGTATGACTACGTGTTTTTCATGGCAACACCAGAACTAGCTGGCCCCATGTTCGGTGACGCCGGGCGTTATGGCACGCATGGTCAGGACCGTTCCCAATGGCCCCTCTATTCGCCGCTGATGGCAGCATCGGAGCGGTTCCGCGACCCGAAGTATGCCGCACTGGCTCGGCTCGATGTGGCGAATCTGCCCAAAGTGGGCAGCCATGCGTTTCCCGAGGCCGGCATGTACGTAATGCGCAATGAATGGGGGCCCGAGCAGATCTACTTTGCCATGCACTGTTCGCCACGCGGGATTAGCGCCCACGATCAACCAGACAACGGAACTTTCGAACTGCGTGCCTTCGGCCGCTGGTTGATGCCTGACACCGGTTACTTCACTTATGGGCATGATCCGGCAAGCCGCGCGTGGCATCGCCGCACGGCCGTTCATCAAACCTTAACGCTCGACGAAGCCGACTCCAAGATCGATGGCAGGCACTTGTTGTGGAAACAGGTACCTGAGGGCGACGTGCTGACCGTCGAGAACGCATCCTACGAGAACCTCATTCATCGGCGCACTGCGTGGTTCGTGAACCGGTCGTTCTTCGTCTTGCTCGATGAGGCGATTGGCGATGCGGAAGGATCGCTGGACATGCATTTCCAACTGGCACCAAGCGAGATCCGCCGCGGGACAGGCCCGCACACCTCGCAAGTCACCACCTGCTTCGACGACGCGAACGTATTGATTCACTGCGAACCTCGTGCCTCGCTTTCCATTCGCGAGGAGGACGGATGGCACGCCTGGGACTACGGGAAACGCGAGCCACGCAAAGCCGTGGCCTTTCGGCACAGCGACCAAGCGCCGGCCGCCTTCCTCACGGTCCTTTACCCCTATCGCGGCACAACGCCGCCCGAGGTAACGGCAAACATGCCGGTCGGCCACGCCGTTGGTGCCGATCGGGTCGAGCTTTCCGTGCGTACCGATGGAAGAACGTGGCGCCTAGGCCGTGATCTTCAGTCGAAGCAAGCGTGGTGCCGCCCTGCCGACTCACCGTGATCGTCGTCGCGGGCAGTTTGCAGTAACTACGTGAACAGACGCCATTGGAGAGCCTATCCCAGAACTGTCCACAAAGAGGGGGACAGGCCCATGTTGCTCCGAACACTCCACAAAACGGGTCAGTCTCCGACGGTTCTGGGTTAGGCTCTTAATGTGCCACGGGGGGATGGTTCTCGGCATCCTCGCTCGTGTTTCGAATCACGAGTTCTTCGAGTTTCGTTTCGCCGCGATTCTTGGCCACCGACTCGTATTCCCTTCCGACCGCCGTGGCGATGTGCTCGGCATACTGGCCGATGCTGTGATCGGCCAGGAAGTCGAGCTTCCACTTGAGCAGGCCTTTGAGCAAGCCGCGCCACCGATCGCGTGAGCGGAAGAGGCCGGTTAGCTTGCGGATTCGACCTTTGCGGTCGAGGTACACCTCGTGTCCGCTGTGTCGGTATCCCATCCACGCTGGCGGAACACGCGTGACAATATCGTTGTTGTGAACCCAGCGGTAATGCGTCACTTCGGCATGTCGTACGTAGCGTTTGCAACCCACGCGCGGCGAGCCGAACGTGTGCAGCTCTTGCGGATCGCGGACCACGGCAGAGGTTTTGCAGCGGAACGCGCAGATCGTGGCCATCGCCGCGCCCAACGAGTGGCCGCAAAACCACACCGGCTGATCAAACTTGCGGAGCGTTTCTTCCAGTACGGGCCACAGGTCGTTCACTTCGCCGTTGAACCCACTATGAACCCGCCCAAAGGAACCGACGACCGACATCACCGCGTTAGCATCGGCCTGAACGTCGTTCCATTCAGTCGGCTCGGTGCCGCGGCATGCCACCACGGCATCGAACGCATTGCGGAACAAGAAAGCCTGGGCGCCGTCGGAATCGACCAAGCGGGCTTCCGGAAACCCAATTGCCCCGGCCGCCCGCACGGCTTCCGCTTCGTCGTTGTAGGCGATGAGTGCGAGTTCCGCCATCGCTAGTGCGCGACGCAAGAAACTCAACTGTGCCAAACGGCCACGCACGTCGGAATATAGCACGAGCGGCACTTCGCCAACGTCGTGGATTACCTTTGACACCAAGAATGGGATGCGTCCTTCTTCCAGTAAGCCATTCTGCGCCATGGGATTCGACTCATGCTGGAGGAGAGTGGTCGCCCGGGGGTATCGTAAAGTATGGCTGAATCGAGCGTAGTGTTTCAACCCGTGAACGTGAAACTCCAAGACCTGCCGATTCAACCGCGACAAGAACCACGATGTGGGCTTGTGTGTCGCGATTCCATCAACAGAAAGACCCTTGGCTTTCGCCAAGGGCCTAACAACCCGTTGAAAAAGTCAACGGGCTGCGTCATGGCATGGATGCCATGCCACAACAGCGACCCAAGTCGCTGTTGTGCGAACCGCGAGGAGCCGACCACGCTGCGCGCGGTGCCCGTCCGAGCTGGGCGAGGGAAGCGGGGGTGGCTCGATCTTACGCGTACGGAGCGATTGTTAGTTGGCCAGTTTGAGTGTGAAACCCTTTGCCGTTTTGATCAACGGGCTTACTGGGTGGACATTAACTGGCGGTTCCGGCAACCGAGGGGCCATCTTCCTAAAGTGTGGCACGACAGGGCCATGTTCAAAGCCGATCATGGTTTCCCGGTACATGATGAGGCCTGTTCGCACGTCACGAATCTGTAGGCTGATGTAGTTTCCCTCGAAAAGGGCGTTTGCCAACGCGTCGTTCCACGAGCCAGCGTAGGTGAGCGGGTAACCGTTGAGGCTCAGGATCACGTCGCCCGGTTCGAGGCCCAGCATGGCGGCTCGGCTGCCGTAGTGAACATGCACAACCCGTTCGCCGTAGCCCGGAATCGATGCACTCGCAAACCCGAACCGGGGCAGGTCATACGAGCCGCCAGGGTTGAGCAACAGGGCTTTCTTGGGCGGGGCGGCAATCGTCGAGGTGGTTGCGGTTGAAAGCGTTAGGACGACAAACAGCGACAAAACATTCGTGCGAAGGCGGGCGTTCATGGTGGTCTCCGTGGCGGAAAGGTGGGGGCGGTTGTTTGTTGCCCGGCGAGTGCCAGGCTCTATTGCTCTAACGCACCACCCGAGCCGCTGTTACAGAGGAGGCTCATTATTTTTCGCAGCACGCAAAAACAGCCGATTTCCAGGGGGTTTTCACCCCTAACCCGGATTTCTCACCACGGGGCACACAGAGGTCGCGGAGCCGTGTAGGCCGGATCAAGCGGCGCAGAGAGCGAACCACCACCAGTCGACTCAACCGCCACGCTGCTCCGGCAGAACCCACCTACGGGGCGGAATTGCCGGAACGGCGCGGCGGTCGAGC
>JADZFK010000138.1 GCA_020849945.1 Pirellulales bacterium
CACCTTAGCACGCTTGTGTCCAGCCATGCACCACAGTATGCACACACCGAATGAATCGCGCAAGTCCACCTAGATTCTATATTCCTTGTAATCTACACTGCGCAAATCTTGTGCCGAACAGGATTGCTATCGTGGCGATTTTCAACCTTGCTAAGCTCGGAGCCTAGCCCCTCGCGACACACAAATCAGCGATTTGTTTCAGCGAATTTCCAACGCAGGACACCAAAACCCCCGCATCTGCCGAGGAAGAATTCTGTACCAGGGAAGCTCTCCCGGTCTGTCGCGTAGCGGAATGGGGAAGTCAGCCTTCGCCACCCTCGTCGAATAGCATCGATTCTTGAAGCAGTTCGATTTCGGTTTGGTTGTGGCGATCGAGGTCCTCGATGAGTTGCAACAGTTCATCGCAGGCCAAGTCGAACTTGGAATCCTCCCATTCCTTGATATCACTCAGCATCGCATCCAAATTGCCGATCCGATGGCGAAGGGAATGATGCTCCTTAGCCAGATGTTCTACCCGATCCTGAACGTAGGGTTTGCAGAGCGTGGCGTCGGCCATATAACCGCCGGTCTCCTCAATCGCAACGACTCGCTCGAAATGTCGCTGGAACGATTTCATCGTGAATTGCAAGCTGGAAAGTTTTTGCGGCATGCTCACCGCGGGTGCCTGCCAATGGATCGTTACCAAGAGGGCCTGCTTGATATGCTCAAATACTTGATGTTCCATGCAGGCGGATGAACTGACGGAATCGCGTAGAACGGTCATGGGGCTTCCTCCCAGAATAGGTTGAGCGTAATCTTCCTGCTTCACGACACAACGGGTCGCTCGGGTTCACCTTCAAGCCTAGGAGCTTCAGCAGACAGAAGAAAGGGCACCAGGGATCGAAGCTGGCCCCGGCAGTCTTGACTCGCCCGTGCGAAACCGGGTTGTCCGCCGGCAGCCTCCCAACGACCTAAGTTGCGGAAGATCCACCGTCGGCAATCTTAAACCGAACCAGCATGTTGCACGCATCCCCTGCCTGCATTCGCCGCTTCTTCATTCCTGGTTCTCATGGAGGAGATCGTGGCAAGTACACTGCGTAGCTAGGAAACATAGCCCCAGGCTACTTCCTGGTACGTAGGCGCACCCACGCAAATCTCCTCAATGAGCTATCATGGCGAATCAAGTCCAACCACTAAGCGGGAAGTGAACATTCCGAAACCTCCCGCTCAACGGTATCGATCAAGCTCAAATAGCTTGCCCCGAGGAAGAGCACCCTAAGTATACCGCGCTTGCGAGAGAATACCAGACCGGTTTTGCGCGGGCACGAATCGATGCGACTTTTCACCGAGGAGGATATTGCCGCACAAACGGGCATGAATCCAAGAATGCTCCAGTTGCTCTCGTCGGTGGAAGGGCAGGGGGGCGTTCTTCGGCATATTTGTCTACTCAACTCTTCTCAACCCCGCCGCTGCCAGAAGTGAGTCGGAATCGAAACGACGCCTACTCTCTGACGAGGCGAATCGAACGGATCATCACGGGGGTAGTTGGGGTTCTTGTGAGATCGCCGCCGCGATCAGTCGTGGGGGACTGAGAAATGTTCTCAGCCACGTCAAGCCCCTCGGTTACTTCGCCAAAGACACAGTAGCCATACTGGTCGGGAGAATCACCGACGTGGTCTCGTTGCGGGGCATCCGCCAAGTTAATGAAGAATTGCGAAGTCGCGCTGTCAATCTGGCCGGGGATGCGGGTCATCGCAAGTGTGGCCCGTTTATTCTTGAGGCCATTGTGGGCCTCATTGCGGATCGGTCCCCGGGGGGCCTTCGGTTCGTAGTTCGCCGCATAGCCGCCCGCGAGGATCATCTTGCCGGCATCCACATAATGGATGAGCGTGTTATCATAATAACGGTCATTGGCGTAGTCCAAAAAATTTCGGACGGTCCCCGACGCACGCACACCATCGAGGCGCACCACGATCGCGCCAAGCGAAGTTTCGATCCTCACCAGAGGACTTTCCAAATTGATTTTCGGCGGCGCGGCCTGAAAGGTCTCAGACGTCGATTCTGCATTGGGCAAAGCCGCTTTCCCCGTCGAATCCCCCGCCTTCTCCCCGCAACCAGCAAGGGCGAACACGACGACACCAAGCAACACACCTGCAAGAACACGATCACGATAAGATAGGATCACGATTTGTTTTGCTCCGCCAGGAACAATAGGACCCAAGAAATGTTATCGGCACCGACCAATCAGCTTACGTCGTTTCGCGGAATTCGACAACGTCACCAGCCAAGGTCGAAGGGCCGCGTGGGCCGATCTTTGATTCACGTTAGCCGGAGAAGTAGGTGCCGCGAGCCGAGCGGCACCTATCGTGAAAGCGGATACGGAGTTGGAAATACCGTATCCAGCTCGGCTCGCAGGACCTACCTTGAAGCCCCCTACAATTGGAATACAGATCGGCCTCGATTTCACCAGCCGTATTTATGGATTTTTCACAATGGGGCGGGTAGAATAAACAGCGAGATTCGGCCTGCGCCGCAAGTCGTCGCTTTTAGAGCGGTCGAGGTTTGGCGATGCGGGCTCAAGGGGGAGTCATCCCCCGCGTACCTGGGCCTTGGATGCTGATTCCATCCACTGATTGAGGAGCAGCGGAATGGGCAACCGAGTATTTGTTGGTATTGTCGTCGTGCTCTGGGGCGGGGCGATGTCGTGGCTCATGGTCGCCCGCATTCTTCCGCCTTTCTTTCACGGCGAGCCTCCCACGCAGGGGGCACTCATTCCGCAGGGGCCCGCGTGCTGGGAGATTCATTACGGGGGCCGCGTGGTTGGCCATGCAGTTAGCCAGGCCGTTCCTGGTGCGCTCAGCACCACGGAGATTCACAGTCGCGTCCTATTTAACAACATCGATATTAAGGAGTTGGCACCGCAATGGATGGGTGGCCTCGTGCGAGCCTTGGGGGAAGTTTCGTTGGATATCCGCAGCAACTTTGTCCTCGATACATTAGGAAACCTAGCAAACTTTTCGACCAAAGTACGCGTGAACGACTTGCCAACGGTCATGCGCGTAGACGGTAAGGTTGATGATGCGCAGCTGAGAATGCGGTTCCATTCCGGAGAAATAGCACACGAGGTAGGGTATCCCATTCCGGCCGGTACCCAACTGACGAATGAAATGGTTCCCGATTCCAAGCTGCTACAAGTTTACGTTGGCCGCAAGTGGCAGCAGGAAGTGTATAATCCGTTTCGTCCGCCGGGCAATTCGTTGGAGATATTGCAGGCCGAGGTGAAGGAGGAGCGATGGTTTGAACATCGTGGCGAGAGATACCGGGCGAAGAAAATCGAATACCGAAGCTTGTCGACGGCGGGGGTTTCCACCGATAATACGCTGAGTGCAGTCGTTTGGGTGGCTGAGGATGGCATGGTGCTTTGCCAAGATATCTTTCTCATGAACGTAAAGCTCCGTTTCGAGCGCTGTACTGAACCCGAAATGATCGAACTGGCGGAACGACTGCTGGACATTGAATCGGTCGCGACGATTCCGCACCACGCATCGAGCCGCGATGATTGATTTTCAGCAGGTGCATCGGAATTACGGCGAGAAGACCGCGGTCGAAGACCTCACCTTGCATATTGGTGCGGGGGAGCTTTTTTCGTTGCTCGGCCACAACGGCGCGGGAAAAACAACCGCCATCAAGATGCTTGTTGGCCTGATCCGGCCCTCTCGCGGCACGATTCGGGTGGGCGGATACGACCTGGTTGCGAAAACGCGCGAGGCCACTTCGCTCATTGGTTTCGTGCCCGACCAACCCTATCTGTATGACAAACTCTCGGGCCGCGAAATACTGCACTTCATCGGCCGCATGTATGGCATGGAGCATCACCAACTGCATGCAGCCACCGATCGCGAGATCCACCGCTTCGATCTTGGCGATTTCGTCGACGACTTGACCGAAACGTACTCGCACGGAATGAAGCAGCGGATGGTTTTTGCCACGGCGCTACTGCACGAACCTCGCGTGCTGGTCGTCGATGAGCCGATGATCGGACTAGACCCCTATAGCATCCGCCAGGTGAAAGACCTGCTTCGAGCCGAAGCATCGCGAGGCATGTGCGTGCTGATGTCGACCCATACGTTGCAGGCCGCCGAGGAGATTTCGGACCGCGTGGGGATCATGAACCACGGTCGGTTGCTGTTCGATGGCACGGTCGAAACGCTCCGCGAGAAGTTTCCTTCTGAAAAACGGACACTTGAGGCAATGTACTTGGCACTCACCCAGAAAGGTGCCTCCCTGGCTGCGGAAGGTGGAAAAGCGTGAGCGCGGCCAACTCCGAACAATTCGCTCCCGCGTTGACGCCGCACGTGAACGCTGCCCCTCACGATTCCGTGGTGCTGCGCATGGCGATCCCCAACCTCCCCAGCGAAGACCGCGAGGCTCAGCTATTCTGGCGGTTGCGATACCGAATTGCCCAGAACCTGTTGCGGCAACACCTCGCTCAGAATCGCTTACGTACCGGTTTGGTGACAGGTTTAAGCTTGATCTTTTGGACCGGGCTGTTTGTTCTGTTTTATGAAGGGTTCGCGTTCATCGTCGAGAATATCGGACCCGCGGGGGCCACTTACCACGCTCAAACTGTACGATTTGTCTTCCACCTGTTCTTTGCTTCACTGAATGTGATGCTCGTTTTCTCGTCGGCGATCATTCTCTACTCGGGGTTATACAAAGCGCCTGATACGCCGTTGTTTCTCTCGATGCCCATTCGCCCCGAACGAATCGTACTCTACAAATTCCAAGAGGCTTTGTTCTATAGCAGTTGGGGATTCTTCCTGCTCGCCAGTCCGATCATGGTTGCCTACGGCATCGTGGTTCATGCTCCGCCGTATTACTACGCGATGCTCTTGCCGCTTATCGTCTCCTTCGTTTACATCCCTAGCTCGCTCGGTGCAATTGCCTGCCTGTTCGTGATTTTGAAGCTGCCGAGGCTGCGTAAGTTCGTCTTGGTGCTTTCACTACTTGCGATTGGCGCCACGGTTGGGCCTCTTGTGTGGAAAACGTTTAGCACGCCGCAAACGCGACTCTTCGGCACCGAATGGTTCCACGATACCGTTGCCAGGTTTCACGTCACCGAAATGGAGTGGCTACCCAGCTCGTGGCTGACGGGCGGGTTACTGGAAGCCGCCCGTCAAAATCCAATCCCGTTTGGCAGCCTGCCCGCCGATTCACCCGTCGTGCAGAGCATCTTGTACCTAGTGCTGCTAGTTGCGAACGCCTTGTTCGTGCATGTGCTGATGGTCTATTTCGCCAAGCGATGGTTTCGCACGAGCCATGTCAACCTTGCCTGCCATGGAACGAAGCCTCCCGTCCCACGCGGGCTTCTCGCCGACCGAATCGTTGCCGCCGGTCTCTTCCTCTTCCCCAAACCTTTGCAACAACTGCTCTTGAAGGATTGGAAACTGCTCCGCCGCGATCCGGTGCAATGGTCGCAGTTCTTGATTTTCTTTGGCTTGCTCGCCCTGTATTTCATGAATGTCGATCGGTTCAACAATCCTCACAGTGATATCGGCTACATCACCTGGATCAACATGGTGAGCTTTCTCAACCTGGCCGTTGTCGGGCTGATTCTTTCCACTTTTACCACTCGCTTCATCTTTCCGATGCTTAGCCTTGAGGGACACTGTTTTTGGGTCCTTGGCCTGCTGCCCATCGATCGCGATACAATCCTGTGGAGCAAGTTCTTGTTCGCCTCGATCGGTTCCTGGATGCCGTGCTCGCTGCTGGTGTTGTTGAGCGACGGCATGCTGAACGTGCCCTGGATGGTGATTGCCGTCCACCAATTAACCTGCCTGTTGCTGTGCCTGGGGTTGGCTTCCATCGCCGTTGGGCTCGGAGCCATAATGCCCGTCTTCCGAGAAACATCGCCTTCAAAAATCGCCGCCGGTTTTGGCGGAACGTTGAACCTCGTGCTCAGCGCACTGTACATTATGGTGGTCGTTGTCCTTACGGCTCTTCCGTGCCATTTCTACCTGTTGGCCAGCAACGAAGCCTGGGGAGACACTATCCTAAATCCAACTTATCTGCGAGTATGGTTGGTCCTCGGAACTCTCATGGCCATCGTCGTTGGTGGCGTTGCAACGGCTGTGCCGCTTCGCCGCGGGCTTCGAGCCTTCCGCCAACTTGAGTTTGTCTGAGAACAGAAGCCCGAAAAGCGGATTCTCGCCGTTTGTGCAAACCCAGGATACTTGTAACCGTGTTGTTCACTGAAGGAACCAGGTGAAACCTACCAGGATTTCACCACGATTCGATCAACCGTCATCGGCGTAAGCCGACGATGTTGCCGCCACGAGCGGCCGGCTTCCGCCGACGGCTCGTGGAAACGTTACCGTCTCAATATCCTTTCCGAAAAATACCGCCAATCCCGTTATCCTGTCCATTTGTCTATTGTCGGTTCTGTGTGTTCAATGTGTCGTCATGCTTGAGGAGAATCTGAATGGGGACTAATCTTTCCTCGGTAGCACTAGTTACGGGGGGCAGCCGAGGAATCGGCTTGGGAATCGCACGGGTACTTGCCCGCGAGGGGTGGCGTCTTGTCATCAATGGGATGCGTCCAGCCGATGCCGTTCTTGAGGCGATTGCCGAATTAACGGCGATCGGAAACCAGGTCGCCTACTGTCAAGGCGATATTTCTTCCGCGAGTGATCGCGAGCGAATGATCGATGCGGCATGTTCGAGCTTTGGGCAGATCGATCTCTTGGTCAATAACGCCGGCATTACGTCGCCAGGTCGAATGGACCTGCTGGAAGCGACCGAGGAGTCGTTCGATTGTGTGATCGATACCAACTTCAAGGGCGCGTTGTTTCTTGCTCAACTTGCGGCCCGACGAATGATCGACCAGCATCAGGCTGGGCACCCCCGTGGGGGTTGTATCGTTAACATTTCCTCGATTTCGGCACACACCAGCTCGCTCAATCGCGGCGACTACTGCATCTCGAGGGCATGCACGACACAGGCCACTCGGCTGCTGGCTGCTCAACTCGCTTGCCACAACATCAACGTGTATGAGGTTCGGCCTGGGATCATCCGAACCGATATGACCCAAGCCGTCACCGAGAAGTACGACAAGCTGATCGCCGAAGGGCTTACAATCGAGCCTCGCTGGGGTGCGCCCGACGACATTGGCAGAGCGGTCGCCATGCTGGCCCGCGGCGACATAACCTATGCCCCGGGCACCATGATCAACGTGGATGGTGGGCTAACCCTGCTGCAAGATTTGGGCGTGAATTGCTAATTCGAGATCCATCGTCTTTTCGTGAAATCCAAGCGATGGATTCCTACCAACGAAAACCGGCGGCTCGAGGCCGCCGGTCATATCGTTGAAATTGTGTCTGCCCGCTGCAGCGATTACTAGCTACGTTGCTTTCCTACGAACACTGCGGCTACTGCGGCGAGCACGAGGAGAGAGCTCAAAGCAGGTTCCGGAACAATGATGTTTTCGGTTCCCTCGATACCCACCAAGGCATCAGCGGTAAATGGTTGCAATACGTCAGCAACAACAGCCAAGCCAGCACCGCCATTAATATTGGAGAGGTTCATGGAAAGAACCAAGCTGGTGGGAACGATGTACGACGAAAGCGAACCACCAGTCACCGTACTAACCGTGGTCGTAAACAACCCGCCAACCCCCGGAGGGCCGAGGTTGCCGGCCAACGCAGCGCTGCCCAAAGTTCCCGAAAGCAGCAATGTGTTTGAAGGGTCATACAAGTTAAAGGTTGCACCAGGGGCATAGTTTTGAATGACCAAGGAACCAAAAACAGATGCTGACCCAGAAGTAGCCAAACCACCCAGCGAAAACGATGCAGTCGAGGTATTGATATCCGAGAAGAGGCCGTCCATGAAATCGGTGTACTCGACCGCCGTATTCTGGTCGCCTGTTGTTGCGCCGTTGCCATCACTCATGGTGGCTAGAGTTCCACCAGCTACGGCCATTTGAACATCGGGACCAGTATCCCCCAAGTTCAACTTAATGATTGTGGCCGCTGGCGAAGAAGAAGCCATCGCCAGAAGAATTGCGCATATCGCGCCCCCCAAGAAAACATTTCGCTTGTTTTGCAGCATTGGTTCTAACTCCAAAAAATGCCTTATCCTGTTGTCTCATTGTCCAGCCAACCATGGCTGTGCAATGTTGCAAAATCTTTCTGCACTTTTACTGAAATTGATTATAGCAGGTCTATAAGGCCTAGCAAGAAGAAATGGAACAAATCCGTCAATCAATTCAGTTTGATAAACCATTTTTGGAGGGGGGGCCTAGCGTGGTCGGCTACGTTAGAGCCTGAAAGCACCTAAGTGCTAGCATCGTAAGCATTTGCAGATGACAATGAATCCTTGGATGTTGCAATCAGTTTCATGTGTCTCCCGTAAATCACCCGTCTTTCTTAGGCTTCTTGGTACCACCATAGTTCTAGTCGAGAACGGCCTGTATGGGGGGGCGCTTGCTGCCCCTTGGTCCTGTCGGGGCATAGTCGTCGATTGGTGTGATTGCATTATCCCGCAGTGTCGAGATAGGGGTCTTGGCTCATTTGCCGTTGCATCTTTTGGCGTTCTTTCTCGTGGTAGAGGAGTACCTTCCGATCGCGGAAGTGGCGGCGTTCGACTTTTCGTTGGGCTTGGTAGAAGAGTCTTTCGAATCCGTCGAGAGGCCCGGTTCCGGCGAGTTGCAGGCCGCGGTTATTCAGTTTCTCGGCTTTGGCGGGGCCGTAGGCCGTCTCGATGATCTCGTCATCGAGTGCGAGAAACTGCCGATAGGTTCCCGGGTCGCCTTGTCGCCCGCAGCGTCCGATGAGTTGCCGATCGATGCGTTGCGCCTCGTGCAATTCGGTGCAAATCACATGGAGGCCGCCGAGTTCCTTCACGCCATCGCCGAGCCGGATATCGGTGCCACGGCCGGCCATGTTGGTGGCCACGGTGACTTTGCCGAGCTGCCCGGCTTGCGCAACAATCTCGGCTTCTCGGGCAACGTGCCGAGCGTTGAGCACGGCGTGCTCGATCCCGCGTCGAGTAAGGAACGCGGAAAGGAGTTCGCTCTTGTCGATGGATCGAGTGCCGACGAGCACGGGCCGACCCGTGGTGTGGAGTTCGATGATTTCCTCGACGATCGCTTGCCACTTCTCTTCGGCCGATCCGAACACAAGCGTGGGCAGTTTCTGTCGGATGGGGGGCCGATTCGTGGGGACTGGGATGACGTGGCACTTGTAGATTTTGTGCAACTCGCGGGCGCTGGTCGAGGCGGTGCCCGTCATGCCGGCCAATCGCGTGTAGCGCAAAAAGAAATCTTGCACCGTGATTCGAGCCGCCTGATTCGTGGCGAAAGTGATTTCGACGCCTTCTTTGGCCTCGACGGCCTGGTGGATACCGGCCCGCCATTTTCGGCCTTCGCCGAGCCGGCCGGTGAACTCATCCACGATGACGATTTCCCCGTCTCGGATAACGTACTGACGCTCATGGATCATTTCACGATCGACCTTGATGGCGCGTTCGATGTGTTCGTAGATCGTCGGCATGGGCATGCGATCCATCGCGGCCGGCTTGGGGAGTTCGCGCACCTTGCGCCGACCAGGAAGGGTTAGCTCGACAGTCTTATCCTTGTGGTCGTAATCGAAGTGTTCGTCTTCCGAGAATTCGCGGATTGCGGCGGCGGCCCACCGATAAGCCTCGGCTTCAAGTTTCTCATCTTCGCTCGGCAAAGCGCTAATAATGAGGGGCGTTCGCGCTTCGTCGATGAGGATGCTATCGGCCTCGTCGACAAGCATGAAGTGAAGTTCTCGTTGGACGGGCGTTTCTTGGCCGACGCCCGTCTTTCCGAGCATCGCGCCGAATAGATCGCGTTGCCCTTCGCTGATTCGGCGTTTGAGGAGGCGGTCGCGGAGAAAGTCGAACCCCATTTCGTTGGCGGTGCCGTAGGTAATGTCGCAGGCGTACTGCTTGGCCCGCTCGGGTTGCGGCATTTGCGATTGGATGCACCCAACCTTCATTCCGAGCGCTTCGTAGATTGGCCTCATGAGGTCGGCATCGCGTTGGGCAAGGTAGTCGTTCACGGTGGCAAGGTGTGCGCCTTTGCCTTCGAGAGCGGCCAGGTAGAGCGGCAACGTGGCAGTTAGGGTTTTTCCCTCGCCCGTTTGCATTTCGACAATCGAGTTGAAATGCACGGCGGCGCCGCCGAGGAGTTGCACGTCGAAGTGGCGCATATTGAGGCGGCGTCGGCCTGCCTCGCGGACAAGTGCAAACCCTTCGACAAGCAGGCGATCGAGTGGCTCGCCGCTGCGGGCCCGGTATCGAAGGGAAAGGCTCGTCTTTCTCAGGTCGAGGTCCGACTTGGCCATCAGCGGTTCCTCAATCGCCGCGATTTGAGCGATGTAACGCGACCATAGCCCCAAACGCGAACCGGTGAGGCCGCGAACCCAACCACCGAACCACTGTGAGAATCCATTCATAATAACCATACCAACAATATAGCCCGAGAGCCCAATTGAAGGGGAGACAAGCAGTACGAGAACTGGGAAACAGGGGAGCAGGGGAGTAGGGGAGTAGGGGAGTAGGGGAGTAGGGTGTTCCGGCTCTTGGCTCTTGGCTCTTGACTCTTGACCAACACGTTTAGCCGCGACGCGAAGGGAGGCTTTGCGACCGGAGCGGAGCGCGAGAGCTTCGGGCGTTGCCCCAACCACCCGACGTATTGTAAAAAAAGATGACCGCCCCTGTTTCGGGCTGGCGAAACGAAACCCAATAACACGGTGTGTCAGGCAATGGTAGTTCCCGGCCAAGATGGCCGGGCTAAATCATTCGCAAATCCTGCATCTCATATCACTTTTTTCCCAATATGGTGTTCGATGGCGAAAATACTCTTCATTGCGGGCGGCGGTGCCCTTGGTTCGCTGTTGCGGTATGCCTTGCACGGTTGGGTTCAGCGATCGAGTGGCAGCGGTACCTTTCCCATCGGCACGCTTGCCGTGAATGTGCTCGGGTGTTTCCTTATCGGCCTCATTACCGCCTTCGTCACGCGCCCCTCTGCCTTGATTGCGGAAGAGTATCGGCTGGGGTTGACGGTTGGCCTCTTGGGTGGCTTTACCACCTTCTCTGCCTTCGGGCTGGAGACGTTCATTCTGGGCACTACCCAAAAGCTAGGATACGCCTTGCTCAACATCGTGCTAAGTTGTGGGCTCGGCCTCCTTGCTGTGTGGCTTGGCCATCTTGCGGCCGTACATTGGATCGATGATTGAACTGGCTGAAAGTCAAGCCGGGGAAAGCAATTCGAGCGTATGAGCGGCTTGAACTGGTCAGCCAACGAAAGATGCAACGTCAACGGACGTTGCTTGTTCACGCGATCTTCAGTTACCAACTGCCGCCACGCACAGGACGGCCGATTGGCCTTGAGGGGTGACGCTGAGGTTTAGGAAGCAGGCCCCGCTGGGCAGGCCGGGGGCGGCGGCGATTCGGAGATTGCATGCCGGGTCGGGCGTCGTGTAGTTCAGTACCCGGGGCAACTTGCCTGCGCGAAGCGCGAAGACACTGGCGATGAGTTCGACTGCACCGCCGCCCGCCCCCAGGTTACCGAAGTAGCTCTTGAGGGCGGTCACGGGGAGGTCGTCGGTAAGGTGACCGAAGACGGCTCGGATCGCGCGGGCTTCGTCGGCGTCGCGGTCGGTTGTGCCAAGGCCGTGGGCGTTGATGTGCCCCACATCGGCCGGCATTCGGCCCGCATCGGCAAGGGCGGCTTTCATGGCTCGTTCGAGCGAAACATCGCACTTGCCGCGAAGGGCCACGTCCGCCACATTCGCGATCCCGAGTCCGAGAACCTCGGCATGGATCGTAGCGCCGCGAGCCTTGGCCGTTTCGTATTCTTCCAGCACGACCATGCCCGCGCCTTCGCCGGCAACCATGCCGGTGCGATGCAGGTCAAAAGGTTTGCAGGCCGTGGCGGGGTCGCCATTCGGGCTTGCCATCTGTTCGGTTTGAAGCGCATGGATCGCTTGCATCGGAAGAATTCTCGTGCCGGTTGCGCCAGCCACCATCCAATTCGCATGGCCGCGTTGGATCGTTCGGAATGCTTCGCCAATGGCGAGGTTTCCCGAGGCCTCGCGCATGGTGAGCGAATTGTTGGGGCCGCGGAGGTCGTTGTAAATGGCGATGTGGCTGGCCGGCATGTTCGGCAGATACTTGAGCATCCACAGCGGGGCCATGTCGCCAAGCCCCTCGGTTCCCCAACGGGCAAACTCGAACTCCCCCGCGGGGGCGCATTTTGTGATGCCGCCAGAATAGTCCTCGGGCATGGTCAGCATGTAATCACTTCCGAGCACGACGCCAGAAGTATCGGGCTCCACGGCCTGCTCGGCAAAGCCGGCATCAGCGATGGCCAGCTGCGCGGCGGCGACGGCCATCCGCGTTTCGCGGCACATGACCTTGAGGCCCTTCTTAATCGCTTTCTTTCGTTCCTTTTCGAGGGGGCCGAAATCTTCCACTTCGCCGGCGAAATCGCGGGCCTCGGCGGCGATGTGCAAGGGCTGGCCAGCCGGGGGCAAGATCGTCGTAGCGGCCACGCCGCTGCGACCCGTTTCGAGCGCATTCCACAAGGCCGCCGGTGAATTGCCCAACGGTGAAATCAGTCCTAAGCCGGTAATTACCACGCGGCGGTGTTGCGTCGCAGAACTCATAGACGTACTAACATATCATGGATGCCCCCGACGAGGCAGTGGGAGTGCTGGCTTGGTTCCCAGGCGCTTACGCTTCCAACTCGTGGCCTGCAACCGCAACACGTACCACAGACTTCAGCCCGTGCCGCGATACGCACGATTCGCGCATCCTACGAACACAGCTTTAGCCCGGATTTCTCACCACGGAGCACACAGAGGTCACGGAGAACAAGCCAAGAGATTATTTTATGCAAGGTCAACCGCCCGTGGCTATGAGACAGGGTGTTTCCACTGTTCATGGTGGTAGGGGTACTTGCTACTGGTTTTCTCCGTGGCTCCGTGCCTCCGTGGTTTTGATTCTGAGAAATGCGGATTAGTATCTTCCTTGAAAGGATTGGCGGGGCAGTGTGGCGGAGCGGGGGGCGATTGGCTCGGGGGAAGGTGTGGAGACGCCGCTGCTTTCGATGAATAGGAGCGCATCGGCCCGGGGCGGGGTCTTGAGCAGTGGTACGGCTTCCTTCATGGCATCGGTGACGGGGTTTTCCTTGGTCGGCCCCGGGGTGGCGACCACTCCCATGCTTAGCAGCAGTACCTTGTCGGTTGGCCAGCGGAATCGTTCGTGCAGGTTCGAGGATGTCATCTGCGGCACATCCACTTGCACACGCTGGTTCGGTGCGATGGTGGTGGGCAGATCGAGCTTGACGGGCAGCATTTTCTCGACTTGGTTGAGCCGCAATTTGACGACGGCGTCGGCCGAAGCCAGGTCGAGAGCCAGCAGCGGGCTGAACTCGAGCGAGAATCCTTCTTCGAGCGTGCCCATCTCGGGTTGGTAGCCGGGCCAAGCGGCTTGCGTGACGATGGCGTTACGAATGTACGTGCGTGGCCGCATCGTGGAAAGCACGATCGACTGGCCATTATTCACCAGCTGCTGGGCCGAGTTGTATTCGCGGTAGTCGGTGCGTCGGCTCAGTTCAGAAACGAGCAGGCGGGCGTTTTCCTTGGCCATCAACCAGCCTTGCACACCGGGCGATTGGACGGGAATCGGCGCCATCACCGAAAGCGCTTTGGCCCGCCAGTTCGGGTTGCCCACCGTGGCAACGCGGAGCGTGAAGGCGTAACCGCCGGAGGCCGAGCTAACGAAGCGATCGACGATATCGCCCACCAAAGCGTGCATCTCGGGCGTGTGGTAAACGCGGAGGGTTTCGCGGTTGGCGCTCAGCAAGCCGACGGGGTCCGAGTGCCAGGCTTCGTAGCCGGTTTCGCGCAAGATCCAATCGACGATGGCCTGCTCGGGACGAGCCGTCGTCGTAACACGCATCGTGTAGGGGCGGATATCGTACTCGCGCCACACCTGGCCCTTGTCTTGCGGCAGCGAGCCGCTTCCTTTCGTAACGCGGGCGTGCGTGATGCCCGCATCGACGGGTGCGAGATTTCCGCCAATCGGCGTCACGTCACCCGAAGGCTGCCCTGGCGACGCCGTTGTTGCAGCGGCCTGGCCCGGTGTCATCGCCGAAGCCGTGCTCGGGGGCGTCGAAAAAGGGCTTCTGCCGGCCTCGCCCGTGGTACTGCCATAACGTTCGCTGCCGGGGCTGGCTGTTTTCCATTCTCCGGCAGTTTGTGCCTTGAGCTGCCCAACCATCCCGCCACAAACGAACAACGCCAGCATGCAAATTGTTGAATGCCACTTACTTTGAAACCACATGCGTCAGCCTCCTTGCCGAGCGCGGACCAAGAATTCTCAAAAGGCGCGGGCGGCGGAGTATAGGGCAAGCCCCACCCACTAGCAAGCCATCTCCTCCCCGCCCTTGCCACGCTAGCACGCGGCATTCTTCCCCCCCAGGGCCGATCGGTATTTCACTTTTGGGCCGCGAAGTAGGTGCCGCGAGCTGAGTGGCACTTCTCGTGAAAGTGGATACGGAGTTGGAAATTCCGCGACCCGCTCGGCTCGCGGGACCTACCTTGAAGCCTTCGTGAGAGGACAGCGGATCGGCACTGAAAGAAGCCACCGGCCCCTTGGGCCACAACCACCAACGCGGTACCATGAATATGTGGCAAGGATATGCAACGCCTTCGCCAGCAACTCAGCATTCAATCCTCATTCCGCCTGAGGCTCCCTTCCACGACGAAAGGTTCCTGCCATGACATCTCTCGTTCAACAGCCGGCCCCTGAATTTGAAGCCCAAGCCGTTATGCCCGATGGTTCGTTCAAAAAGGTGTCGCTGGCCGATTATCGAGGTAAGTGCGTCCTATTGTTCTTCTACCCGCTAGACTTCACGTTCGTATGCCCGACGGAGATCATTGCGTTTTCAGACAGCATTGCGGAGTTCAAGAAGCGGAATGTCGAGGTGCTGGGGGTATCGGTCGATAGCCACTATACCCATCTGGCGTGGCGGGAAAAACCGCGCGCGCAAGGGGGCATTGGGCCGATTGAATACCCGTTGATCGCGGACCTCGATAAGGCCATCGCCCAGGCCTACGGCGTTTTACTGCCAGCGGGAATCGCACTGCGTGGGTTGTACATCATCGATCGCCAGGGCGTCGTTCGCCACCAATTGGTGAACGACCTGCCGCTTGGCCGAAGTGTCGATGAGGCCCTGCGGGTGATCGACGCGCTCCAATTCCACGAAGAGCATGGCGAAGTTTGCCCCGCCAACTGGCACGCGGGCCAGCCCACCATGAAAGCCGACCCCGTGAAGAGCCGCGAGTTCTTCAAAGCCAGTTATTCTGGTGCCTAGCGTTGTTACGGGGACTCCATGTTTATCCGCGACGCGAAGCGGAACTCGCCCGCGCGGGAACTTCGTGGTTCTACTCGCAAATGGTGTCGCATGAAGCCTCCGGTATCTCCCTATTTGCTTCGGTACCAGCCCCTGCTGCTTTTCATCGCATTTGTTTTTCTTTCAGCGAATCCAAGCTTCGCACAATCAAGCGACTTGAAGCAAGCGGTCTCGCTATCGCGCAAATACCTGGCCTCAACAAACGACGACGAACAACGCCAACTTGAAAAACAGTTAGCGATTCTAAAACCCGACTTGGATGCGGTCGTCGCCGAGCTTCGCAATCATTCTTACGAACCCGTAAAGCCCGGTTATTTTCCCGAGCAGCATTTCTTCGATCCCCAACGGCTGAAGAAACATCCGGACGACCTGCTGTACTTCACGGTTCCGAAAAGCTACCAGCCCGATCGGCCGACGGGGCTTATCATCTTTCTACATGGAGGTGGCGGCAACACACCCCGCAAAGCGCCGGCCGACTCCATGAACTTTCCGCACCGCGGCGAAACCGAGGAAGACTCTTCCCAGTTAGGCAACCTCTTCGAATCCACGGGGATGATCGCCGTTGGTCCTTCCGCGCCGTGGAACGAACGCTCGAACAATCGCTGGTGCCTGCCGGACGCCGACGAATATCTGGCCGACGTTATTGCCGAATGCAAGTCGCGGTTCAACATCGATCCGAATCGCGTGATCTTGCTGGGCCACTCGATGGGCGGCTTCGGCGCGTTCCACCACGCCCAACGCCAGCCCGATCGGTTTGCCGCAGTGATCATCATCGCGGGAGCTTTCAAGACTTCCTACTGGCCCGCCACTCGTGGCACGTCGCTGTGCATTATCCAGGCCGTGCAGGATGCCATGCCCAAGGAACGATGGCACTACACCGACATCGCCTTCGGCCGCCTGACGAACCAGCTTCTTTCGCAACACAAAATCGACCATGCCTACCTCGAACACAATGGCCACCACGGCCTAAACTTCGCCAAGAAGCGGCTTGCCGAGTTCCTGAAATCTGCCGATAAGCTGAAGCGTGATCCGTATGCACCACAAATTGCACTGGCCACGCCCGTCGGTTTCTCGCGAAGCTACCTGTACCCCGTGCAACACAACCGCTGGCTCACGCTCGATGAACCCACGGAAGGAACCATCCCAGTGGATGAACTCCGCGACAACGGCTCGAAGAATTTTGACGACTGGAAACTCTCACACGTTACCAGCGAGCTCCCGGGCGCGTTGATCGAAGCCGTCAATCGCGGCGACAACACGATCGATGTTACCGCGTCGAATGTCCGCCAGTTCACGGTCTGGCTCCACCCGCGGATGATCGACCTTTCGCGCCCCGTTAAGATCATCGTGAACGGCAAACAACGATTCCTCGACGTGGTTTCTCCCTCGTTGCCTGCGGCACTCGATTCGTACCAACGACGCCACGATTGGGGGATGATCTACCCCATCATGGTTCGAGTGGATATCGAGTAGCCCAATACGGCCACCCTGTTTTGGGTCGAAGAAATGTAAACAACTGACCCGTTTCGGCTCGGAACAATTTACATAGCCGACCCGTTTCGGCTCGGTGCATCGGCCAAGTTGTGCCATCGAATTGAATCGCGATTGATGACCCGGACCATTGGGCCGAGTTATCGGTTCCGAACGGATGATCGTAATCAGGCCGAAGCATCTCATTGGCTTCGCGCAGAAATTTCTCTCGTTTGCGCGGCATCGGCCCAATTCCACGCGATTCATTCCGCCTGTTGAGTAGAATAGTGTAGTTGAGAACTGTCCATTCAGCGCCTGCCAAGGCTCGGCCATCTGGACTTCTGTTGAGCGGCAGTTCTCAACGGGAACAGACGAGTTGGTCATCTTCGCTCTTGGAATTCCATGCAATTCTCTTCTCGCTTTATGCGATTTCTCGTTTGCCTGAGCGCGATGCTCTGGATCACCGCGGGCCCTGCCGCGAGCACTTGGGCCACAGTCGCTTCGGCCGACGCCTGGGCCTCCAGCGGATTCCGCATCTGGGGCTTTGTCCCCTACTGGGCCGACCCAAGTATCTTTCCTGCTGACGGCATCTACCCCCACGTTTCCGATGTCCTCTACTTCGGCGGCGTCCGACCCAAAATCGATGGCTCGCTCTACACCATCTCGGGCGCGACCACTCAAATCAACACGCTTAAGAGCCACGCCACCACCTACGGCTTCCGCCTTCACATGAGCATGTTTGAAGTGTACGACCCCGCTTCGAGCAACGATTACGACCTCGTTTGGAATACGATCGGTGCCAGCCCTTCGCTGCGGGCCACGTTCGTAAACAACGTCAAGAATCTCCTTCAGACGAATAATATGAAGGGCTTCAATTTCGATTACGAACGCCCCAGCACCGATACCCAATGGGCCAACTACACGCAACTTGCCAAAGACATGCGAGCCGTCATCAACCCGCTCGGCATGGAAGTTTCCGTCGACGATTTCGGCAGCACCGACTCGGATTGGGACGACACTTCCACGTTCGATGCCCGTACGTACGACCAACTTTTCATCATGGGCTACCATTACGGCGCAAGTTCAAACGCCAGCTTCGCCAATGGCAAGCTTGCCCTGACGGCCCAAGGAGCTGAAAAGGCGTTCAAAAACGAGCAGCTCGTCCTTGGCGTGGGAACCTGGGGATCGGGGCCAACCACAAAAACACTCAAGAGCATCGTCGCGGCCACGCCTAACTTGGCCTACAACGCCGAAACCTGGACGGATGGCACGAACACCTGGGAAATCGAAAGCCGCGAACAGGTCCGAGCCAAGACACAGCTTGCGCTTGACCGCAACATGCCGGGCATGATGAGTTGGACCATGCACTACGACGCCACCGGCACGATGAGCTTGCATCGGGTTATGCATCATTACGCGATGGTGAAGCGCGAAGCGCCAGACCTCAATCTCGATGGCAAGATCAATGCTACCGATGCCACGATCATGGCGAACAACCAAGGCATGGCCCGCACCAACACCGGCATGGCGACCGCCGCCGAGTTCGATGCCTATTACCTGGCCGCCAATTGGGAGAATGGCGATCGCGACGGCAACGGCTTCGTCAACCAAGCCGATGCCGATTGGCTTGCTGGTCGGTACAACACCCTCGGCATCACACTTCCCGATCGGCTTGCTTACTCCGGCACGTTCGAGAGCTTCACCAACGCGGTTGGCGTGAACGGCCGCTGGCGCGCCGCCCGCGATGCCCAGAATAAACTCATCGAAACGGGCAACTTCAAGCAGGAGGCAACCAACTATCTGAGTTGGACCGGCACCGGGGCGGGAGCAAGTCAACGCAGTAACTCGTTCGTTACCATGCGGTACCAGAACGCCGCCGAAGTAACTGCCGGCGTGAATGCGCAAACGCGTTCGATGAACGCCGACCTGAGTCAACCTATCGACCTTGCCCAAAACCAAGAAACCTACTTCACCTTCCTGGTCCGCGAGAACACCGGGTCTCTCTCTGGCTCGCAACTGGCTTCGCCGAACCGCAAGCTGACACTCGATTTCCTCGATGGCACCGGGGCAACGCAGTTCAACGTTGGCGTTCTTGGTTTGCAGCAGACGGTTTCGCTCAATCATGTGGCCGATGCCGCCGGGCAAGACGTTATTTCCGCCGGGTTTGCACCAAACACAACGTATCTGCTCGTCGGCAAAATCAGCGGCAACGGCGCGGCAGCCAACACGTTGCAGGTCTCGTTTTTCGGCACCGGATCACTGGTTGCCAACTTCACCGATCCTTCTTTCAATTGGATGCTCACTGCAACGAGCGGCGTCGGCTTTAACCCGTTGATCACCGACGTGCAGTTCTCGAGCAGCAACCAGACCAACTTCACGGTCAGCAACTTGTGGATCGGCACCGCCGCCGCCATCCTTCCGCCCACGCTTACGTCTCAAGGCGATTTCAATCAGGATGGCACGGTCGATGGGGCCGATTATGTGTTCTGGCGTAGTACGCTCGGTCAAACTGGCGCCGGGCTGTTGGCCGATGGAAACGGCGATCTCCAAGTTACCAGTGCGGACCTTGCCACTTGGCGTTCTCACTTCGGAGCATCGGTGTCGAATGGCAGCGGTTTGTTATCAGGCACCACGATTCCTGAACCCAACACATTGGCAGCCCTCGTGGTCTCCTTTCTGTTGCTCGTTTCGACGGGCCAGCGGTGGTACCGACCTTTGTTGCGCCGATGAAATGGAACAACCCACGGGGCCGTTGTTCGGCCCAGCGGGTTGCATTCACTCCACGGACTTCCACCAGTCAATGCTTTGCCTGCCCATTACGGCTGCGTATCTCGGAATACGACTGGTCGGTTTCTTGTAACCGCCGGGTGGTGTTTGTGGTGGTGCAGGAGTAATACCTCCGGCTTCCGCCTACTTCACGCTCATGCGTCCACGCCGTGCGATTGCCAGGGTACTTAGGGCCAGGCACAATAACGAAACACTCGCCGCTTCGGGGACTACGATCGAACCGGAGACGGTGATCATATCGTAACGGAGCGTGCCGGTGGTTCCATAGGTGGAAGTCGAGCGTGAGGCGAGATACGCAGTGCCACCCAACGCTGGGTCGAACTCGGTCACGACCCGGAAGGCAGCATTCGCGTTGTTATCCAGTCCGGCGACCGACGAGAGATCGGCGGAGCGGTTGTTGAACCACGTATCGCCCGTGCCGCTCGCTTGCGGTACGAAAGTGAACTGCGGGCCATCAACCCATACAGGAGAACCTGCCGTTGCATCAAGCGTGTATTGCAGGCGGGTCGTGTTGGCCGAGGTGTTACTATGCCGTTCGTCGAAGGTAACCAAGATGTTCTCGTAACCGGCTGTACTTGTGGCGAATTGGATCCCGGCCGTCTTGTTTCCGGTTCCTTGGGCGGGCCACGTCGTTACGTTGAAGGCACTATCATCGCCAACGTTTGGGTCGGTCGAGCCACCACTGGCATCGCCCGAAGCAAAGGTAACCGTGGTGCCTCCGACCGTGCCGATTATTCCCGAGCCGATGGTTGGCGTCGTGATGCCGGTCGAGGTGTTTGAATCGCTGGGATTGGAATTGAAATCCCATTGAGCGATGGTAGCTGCTGAAGCGTTCGCGCTCATCGTAATACAAGCGAACGCCAGCAGACAGGTTCTGGTGAAGAAATTTCGTTTCATCAGGCTTCTCCATAGGGTGTTTACCGATTGGACCCGCGGACCTCGCGTGTCTCATGAGCCATACGGTAACGCCTGAACGTGAAGAAGTTGCGAGAGTTGCAAGAAACTACGATTGAAGATTGTGCGCCAAGAATTCGCATGAACTTCACCTGAACTTAAAGCGGGGCGTGTATTCTTCCAGTCATCGAGTGTGAAAGTGTGAGTTGAAGAGTTGAACTACTGAACTCCGTTTGCCTTGACTCCACACCGCGATTCTCCTCTCTGCTCAAGGCAAACAGCAGTGGCCGCCCACTTCCACGGGGCGGCCACTGCCTCTTTTCTTCTTGGTCACTCTGCTGGGCTCGCCGATATGTTCGTTGGTCGGATCATACGGTGCGCGAAGTCAAGTTCGTGGCAACGCACTTACCCAGTGATACCTTTACGAAGTATTATCTCATACGGGCGAAGAGAAGGTTCGTTGTCGGCAGAGGCGTACCAAAGCAGCGATGCGAACTAATCATCTTCGCGGCCGTACTTTTTAGCTTCTTCGGGCGTTAGATTGATATCAATCACATTCAGCTGGTTCGGTAACACGGATACCTTGCTGGGTACCGCGATGCGCCCGCTGGGAAGGCGGACAGTGGCGAGGAAGCCTGCCGCGCCAGCAGGTGCGGCTCCAGAATGAATTGGCTGCGTCTCTTCATCGCGAAACAGTGTAACCCAATGGTCTCCCACGATCGCTCCATCCTCCGCGGAAAAAGTCGTCAGCGTAAAGTGCCCTTGCTCGGTCAGTTGGCCAAAGGCAGGCTTGCCTGCGTTACGCAGATCCCCTTGGGCAATCGGCGCGAACATGATCTTTCCGCCACACACCGGTTGATTACCAATCCGAACCGTACCGGTGACCGAGGCCAATTCGTAGGGTTGCGAGGAACACCCGACAAACGCTGCGACAATTAAGAGCACAGGACAAACGAATCTCATGTAATATCCAGGCAAAGAAAAAAGCTCGCACTACGAGCTATTGAACGAAAGCTACTTCGGCGAACGAAAAAGGGGGGCAACGATCGGCAACAGAAAAGCTTATTCGATCGAGCCTATGACCTCCCCATCCATGCGATCGCCGAGTAGTGCGAAAGTCCGCAGTTCGAGGTTTTCGGTAACACTGTGGACGGAACCATCGACGAAGGCGAACAACACAACGCCAACATGCCAACTGAAGGCGCAATCATCGGAGCCTTTGCCCGCCGGCAATTGGGCAATTTCCAGTTTGGAAAGCGGGAATGAACGCACCCCTGCAATGTTGCAATTGATGATGTCCTGCGTCTTGAAAAGCGAGCTGCCATCTTCCCAGGCGGTTCCCATCCAGATCGGAAAATCGCCACGGTTAGTTCCATTACCACTCGAAAAATAGGAGGCCTCTCCGATGGCGATCGTTTTGCTTGTGCCGTCAAGCACGTCTTGAATGCGAACTCGTGAAAAGGGCGGCTTGATGATCGTGTCGAGTGTCCCATCCCCGTTGGTATCGATGGCGTTACAGGTTTGGTTGCTGTGTCCTTCTGCCGAGCGCCAATACATGCCTCGATCGCAGTAACCGCGTGAGGCTTTGTAATGCATGCCGGCGTAGCCCATGTTGATGGGCTCGCCAGAGCCACCGTAGTACGAATTGTCGGGTGCGTGTTTCGGCAAATCGACCGAAGGGCAGCGAAACGCCGTGAGCACGGTATCACCGCCGCTGAAGGGGCGTTTGCCGGCGGAATGAGCGGCCTTAAAGATTCCACCCATGTTCGCTTCATCTCGCTCGCGCCACGGATCGCCATCGTAGCCGGGTATGCCGTTGTGAACGATCCGATCGTAAAGTGCCTGCTCCTCGATGTAGGGAAGCGTTTTCGTCGCCCAGCCTAAGCCATCTTCCGCGTTCGCGTGGTTCTTCGAAGGGTTCGTATAGGCACCCCGAGGAAACTGCTTATGAGCGTCGTGAAAGGTTAACAAGCTGAGCGAGATTTGCTTGAGATTGTTCGTGCACTGTGCTCGCCGAGCCGCCTCGCGGGCAGCCTCAATCGCCGGCAACAGAAGCGCCACCAAAATGCCAATGATCGCGATCACGACCAAGAGTTCCACAAGGGTGAAGCCATGTAGGACGGTAGATCCGCCGAGCCAAGGCGGACAAGAACCACAAGCTCCCGAATGATGAATGTCGAATGACGGAATCTGGTCATTCGTCATTTGTGCTTCGTCATTCAGTAAGGCCGCTGGGCGTGCGAATGATGGAACTCTTAGTGAATTTCTCGGAATGTTCGGGCAGCGATGCACGATTGGGTCGTCTGTCGTAATTTCCGGCCTGGTAAATATCGTCTTTACGTTTCGTCCAATCGAAATAGAACCCCCGTACTTGCGTCGTAATATCTCACATTGCATCGATCGTTTCCTTCGTAGGGTGAGCTTATCCCTAATAGCTCCTTTTGACTCATCTAGCGAAGCTTGAGGCAAACGTAGGCCCACGTGAATTCGCAGATGCAAAGCAGGTTTCGTGCATCGTAAGTCAAAACGAAGTGCTGGCAAGGTGCGGCATCACGAATTCACATTTCTTTAACGAGGAGTTCACAATTGCCTGCGACACTAACTCACCATTCCCCCTGCATTCCGCAGTGTGCAGCGTGGGAGTCTTCTCGATTTGCATCGAGAGGTGAAGCGAGCCTAAGCGGGAAGGCAAGTCAACTTAGCAATCTAATCAATCACCCAGGTGTTGCCATGCTCTTGCGACATTATCGGTCAATGTTCAACATTCTATTCTTACAGTTCATAGCCTTGGCGGCGGTTCCCTCCCAGGTTTCTGGCGAGCTTCTTATCAACGAGATCTACTTCGATCCCCCCGGTTCCTCAGGCGACAATTCCCAAGAGTACATTGAACTGCGAGGGACGCCGAACATGTCGCTTGATAATCACTATCTCGTACTACTCGAATGCGAAAATGACGCGGCCGATACGCTCAAACCTGGCCAAATTGAGTTTATGTTCGATTTGAATGGCCGCTCGCTTAGCACGAACGGGTTTCTCTCGCTTCGCCAGAAGAATAGCCCTTACTCGAACGTACCGAATGGTGTGTTCAACCCGATTATGTCGGGCACAGGCAACTACTGGGGAACCACGGCCAGCGATAACGACATCGGCGCTCGTTCGAGCGCATTGTACAGCAGCGAACCCGGGAAGATTGAAAACAGCGGCTTCACCGCCATGCTGGTTCGAATCAACGCCGGAGCTTCCGCACCGGTTCTAGGTCAAGAGCTTGATGGCTTTGTGGATAACAACGGGGATATGAACGCTTCGGATCACGATGGCCTCGACTACCCGAATGGCGTACCCGACTTGCCGGGCGGAGGCCACGCTTGGGATATCCTCGACTCCATCGGCGTGTTCAGCGAACTGTCAGACACTTCTGGTCCAGGCGAGGCCATCTACGGTCGGACCTATGCCAAGATCAACTTCGGTCCCGAGATTCCAGGGCAGCAGTACTCGTTCCTAGATGGTGGCGTACCAACGACGGTTACGTTTGAGCCTAACATCACGATCGATCAAGTTTACGTGGGTTTGGGTTTTGAAGTTGAAATGGTTGCGCGTTGGGGCAACTCCACCGGCCAAACCGCGGCAGACTGGCACATCACCAACCTTACTAACAACCCCCTCTCCGGCTTCACGAGCATTGCCGATGGGTATCGGCAATCGGGCGCCTACCACGATTCGCCGGTCGGCTCGGATGATTTCGTTCAAACAAATCAGTTCGTGCCGTACGGGGCTAACCTCACTTCCACGATAGGTTCTGCAAATTATCCCGCAAACCTTACCCAGCTTCCGTGGGACTACAACGCCAATGGCACCGTGGACGCTGCCGACTATATTGTTTGGCGAAAGACCTTCGGCTCGACGACGGACCTCGGTGCCGATGGCAACAACGGAAAGTTGGTTGAGGAGGATGACTATGCTTTCTGGCGCGGCCGCTTCGGCGACAGCGCAGGAAGTTTCGATGGCGCTGCCGTTCTTGAGAGCACCCGTACGGCCGTGCCAGAACCAGTGGCGGGCCTGTTCGGAATGGCATTAACGAGTCTGTTACTCAGCCGTCGCCGATAAGTGAGCGGCTATGATGAATGCCGTGCCAATCCTTGCAACTGCCGGGGATCAAGCGTTTCTGAGTGGCATGCTGCGAATGCTGATCATGTTAACGATAGCACTCAGCATCAGTATCTGGGTGAGCCACCACTTTGAGGAATGAATCGTGCATGGCCCGACGCGGCTTCTACCGACTCCGAAACCAGTGTCCCTCTGCAAAGCGTCACCTCGCGGCTAACTTCAAGGAGAAAGGGGCATCGATGGCGTTGTTAATGAATGCACCAGCAGCGTTCGGCTTGCACACTCGCATTAGTGCTAGCCCCGTTGCTTTGCTCAGCTCGTCCTTGCTTCTGCAACGATGCACCACTGGAAAAAGGACAGGAGAACTGCAAAGTCATTATTTTCAGGGCTGTCGGTGATGCGATTGCGTTGCAAGCGAGGCACGTTTTCCAATGATTCGTGGTTGACTCGATATCGGGTATCAGCAGCGCTTGCTATTCCAAATAGACGGAATATCGACTTTGCAGTTCTCCTGGGAAAAAGGATGCATCACTTGCCGCTCTCGGTTTTCGGTTGATCGAGTCGCACGAGGAGCCATTGTTGTGTGGTTCCATCGGCGAAGTGGACCAGGACAGGTGTGGTGTCTTGGGTGAGGTTGGAGATTCCGGTTTCCATGATGGGCCACGACTTGCCGGCGAGAGTCCAGGCGGCGCGTTGCGTTTGTTTGTCAACCATGCCTTCGATGGACTGAGCGGAATCGGTGAGCGAATTCTGCAACGTGCCGGAAAGAACGCCTTGCTTGCTGACCGCCAGTTGAAGGTACTGAGAAGGATCGGCCTCGCCAGGTTTGCCATCGGTCGTAATGGCGAAAACGCCGAGAGGCATCCAATCCTCCGGTGCGGGTTTGGAGGCCGGCTCGCTGGAAGCGATGGCCGCGGCCTGTTGCGCATACTCCTCGGAGGTTGCGACGGGTTGGTCTCCGTAGTAAACCGTGTCGTTCTCGTAGTACACGTTATCGCCATAGTAGTAGTACACGGGCTGGCTCCAGCCATAGCCAACCCAGCCGATGACACTCGGCCAAGCAGCCCAGGCCCAGTAGTTGAAACCGGCGTTGTACGGATAGTAACAGTGGTGGTGGTCCCACCAGTCGTGGTTGTACCAATTGCTGAAGGTGTGTCCATTATCGTGCCAATGATTCCACACGTTGTTGCGATGGTCGTTCCGCCAGTCCTTCCACTGGTCGCGATCGGGAATCCGTTCGGGGCGTTGCCCTCCGCCAGGTCGCAACCCCTCGCCGCCACCAGGCCGTAATCCTTCGCCACTACCTGGGCGATTTCCTTCGCCAACCCCCGGGCGCAGGTTGCCTGGCCCCGGGCGCGATGGAATTGTGCCAGGCAGCGTCGAGGGACGATTTGTAGCTAGGTCCTTAGTGCCAGGGAACGAAGTGGGGCGATCGCGAAGGAATTGTTCCGCCGCGTTACCGGCTCCGGCTTCACGCGTGGAAGGTCGGGCGGCCGAGCTGCCGAACGACGGAAGTTGGCCACTGCCGGTCGGCAGATCGAGGAACTTGTTCAAGTCGTTCCGCGAGGGGAGATTGCCCGCTCGCGATATCTCGCCAGGGCGCGCGTTCGCATTCCCGATGCTACCCGGACGATTCAACCCAGCGGCGGGCCGATTTGAAATACTGCCTCCCGGCCGACCAGAAATACCGGAACTGGGCCGATTGGGTAGGCTCGATGTTGGCCGACTGCCCGACGCAGACCCACCCGGCCGCGTGCCGGGCGTTGGCAAGTTTCCAAACGATTGCCGACCACCGCTCGGCATTTTCATTGCCGGTTTCGAACTAGGACGCGACATGCTAGGGGTGCGACCTGCCATGCTGCCGCCACTGAACCCACCACTTGGTCGGGCCCCGCCCGCCCCGCCGCCTCCGCGGCCTCCACCACTAAACCCGCCTCCGCCTCCCCCACGACCACCGCGTGCGTACATCGCTCCAGTTACGAGGAACCCATGAACAAATACCGCAAGGAGCACGGCAACCAATCCAGCGCGTTTCATGATACCACCTGCCAATCGGTATGTGCGTTGAGGCATGGCCAAAGAAGAACGGAGCAACGAAGCGGAAAGGACGGTCTTGCGAGCAAACGTGCCAATTACGCCAAGCCTGGGGTGAGTGAAGAAGTGGAAAAAAGTGGAAA
Organism: Pirellulales bacterium; assembly: GCA_020849945.1. Classification (GTDB taxonomy): domain Bacteria; phylum Planctomycetota; class Planctomycetia; order Pirellulales; family Lacipirellulaceae; genus JABDGM01. The sequence continues at coordinate 26,857 of JADZFK010000138.1, forward strand.
AAAGAAGAAAGAAGTGGTTCGTTGGATGAATTCGTGGGCGAATCAATACGGCGGAAAGCAGTTAAGTTTGAGTATTGGCCTTGTCTCAAAGCTCACCTCCTTATCAGGGAGGGGGTGGGGGAGGGTTCGCGGATCGCCGGATTCTTGGCGTTGCTCGAACCGCTACCCGAATCAGAACCGGTCTTGAAACAAAGCCTAGTATTACTCTTCTGCCTGGCGGACGATTAGTACTTCTTCCGTATTGGGTTGTATCTCATTGTCCACCACGCGGTCGGTCGATTGCCAAGTGAAGGAGTCGTTATCCAAGCGTTTGATGATGTTCGTGGCCGAGGTCATGCCCCCATCCGGAAGTGTGCCTCGTTGCTGGATGAGCCACGCATCTCCCTTGCGAGTCCAAGTACCCTGATTGTAGCTGCCATCGGAATCGAAGACCCAGGAGCGAATCTGCTTCGCCACCGGGTCCCAGCCGACAATCTGCATTCCCGAGTGCTTCACCTCATCGTCGACCGTCATCGAGAACGAACGGGTCATGAAGTTGCGGTTTTTCGTCCACGAGCATTCGGTGGCGATCGTCGAGTTGTCGCTACGATCGATCCAGGTGCCAATCATCCACTCCAATTCCTTAAGATGTTCATAGTTGGAAGGGGGCGGTTCGCCAGGGCGTTCAGGGGTATTCGTTTCGGTCACACGGTCGAGAAGCCATTGGCCGTCGCGTCGAACATGCACGGCCGCGTATTGAGTCTTCTCCACCGGAGACTTGGAATAGCTGACTTCAGCCGCTCCTTTTTCGATTGCCACATTTGGCGAGACGAACTCGACCGACTCGATGTTGACCTTCAGTTTGGCATCCTCGGCCCCGGCGAAGACATCGTCAAAGAGTTTCGTAAGGGCCTCTCGACCAACGACGCTGACGCCAGTTTCCTTGTCGGTGTAGACCGCATCCGGCGACCACATCGAGGCCATGGTCCTGGCATCGCGACGATTGTAGGCCTCAACGTATTTCCCCGCATTGGCACGGATGGCCGCTTCGTCGGACGTCTGATCGGCTAGTGCGAAAGGTGCCTCGGTTGCAAGGCAGGCGATCGCCGCAACGACTGCCAAGGGAAGCGAAAAAAATCTTGAATGCATGGAAACTCCCCAAACGCAAGGATAGGTTCGGCAAGTGTATGGAAGCGCGACAAGGTTCCGCCAAGGGCAAGGCCGTTTCAGCGAGCGATCGCAGCGGATGGTTAGGTTCGGAATCCACTCTATCGGAATTTATGGCATCGGCTGCCGCCCACTCCAATTATGCGCTTCTCAAGCAAATTGCAATAGGAGAAATCTGTCAGGTAGTAGGTCCGTTTCAAAGTACTCATCTCGCTCCGAGCTTGTAATGAAACGTTAATTCGAGTTAGCGGCGGCCTCGTAGCCGCCGTTTGAACGAGATATCTTCGCCACTTGTTTCGCAATAGGTTGTAAACATTCAAAAAGATTACAGCCTCTCCGCGAGTTGACATTTCCGCTCGCCGGGCGAGCAGGCCACTTTGCTTTTTCGAAACGGCACCACGACCATCTATTACGATCGAAATATACGCGACGATGAAACCAAGCGGATTCACCGTTCCGTGTCGAGAAGGCAGGGCGAGAACCAACAAGCGTCGTTACCGCCATCTCAATTGCGGCGAAGTTCGTCGACAGTGAGCTTGCGCTTCAGCCAATAGCTGGGGTCTGGATCGCTTCCGTATTTTGTCGGGTTGAACTTGCCGACGAGATGGACACTTGCCCCTGCTTGCGGAATCGTTTCTTCCAACCCCACACACCAGTAAACCGCGTTGACGAGCAGTCGGCGAGTGGCATCGTTAAGCAGGTCGACCGAGGCACCAATCGTGCTCGTGAACGCGCGGCCGGGCTTCCCGCCGGGTATTTGGTAGGTTCGGGTCCAGGCGATGGGCATCATGGGGTCGTTCTTTGGCCCGGCGACGGACGGGCCGTCGTCGGGTCGCATGCCGTAGAGCGTGTCGTTTTCGTCGTACTTCCCTTTTCGCGTAACGCACTGCCCCAATACGAGTGATTGCGAATCGCCCGGCAACGGCAGCCGCACGGCATAGACGTCGGTAGGACCCCAAATTTGGCCATCCCCAATTCCACGCAAGATCGGGTGCTTGGCGGCACCTGGGGCAATCCTACCGCGCGTGCTTTCGTGGCGATGGCGGCCGTGATGCGCGACCCAATGTTCCCCGAGCACAACGCGGCCGAAACCGCCATGCCATTCGTTCAGCGTCCCTTCGTAAGCATCGCTGTAATGGGCCCACTTCGACTCGGGGCCCGGTATGAAGGCGTGCGTGGCAGTGCGAATGCCAAGCACCGGCTTGCCGGCCTTCAGGTACCGGTCGATGACTTCCATCTGTTCGTCAGGCAGATCGCGCCGACGCGTGAAGATAATCATCAAGTCGGCTCGGTCGAGCGCGGCAAGGCCGGGAATGTTCCGCCGATTGTTCGGATCAATGATCCCGCTTTTCGGATCGATGGCGAAGAGCACGGTGCAATCGAACCCGTGCTGCGTGGCAAGGATTTTGCCAAGTTGAGCAAGTGCCTCTTCAGAGCGATATTCTTCATCGCCCGAAATCAGCACGACGTGTTTGCCCTCGCCGGGGCCGTTCTGGCCTTTGCATTCGAGCCAGGTGTTCTCCGCCGCTTCGGCCGCTTGGCCGCCGGCAGCCAGTATGGTGGCGAGGGTAGCGATCCGCATGGCCACAAACCAACATAAGGAAAAGGTCCAGGGAAACCGGGTAGCCGCATTGACATCGTTACACCCTGTGAAAACCATGTAATCGTCCTCGGTATTTGATCTTTCCCCACGCACCGCCCGGGTGTACCTTCTTCTTTCTTCAATCATCTAGAGATTGTTGTGCATGGCATGATCGTTTGCAACGTAGGGGTATGTAAAGCGGGGGCCAATCAGTTTTTTTCACGGGGAAGCTCCCGCCTCTGCCGGGGGCTAATGGATTTTCAGTTTCCGGATACCCGAAAACAACTGGTCGTCCTCGCACGCAAAGCCAGGCCCGCCTGAATCAACGATTCCGCGAGAAGTCCCGGAAAAAAAGAATATGAAACCAAGTCGTGCCACATCGGTAAACCGCGTACTGTTCTTGTGTACTGGCAATTACTATCGCAGCCGGTTTGCAGAAGTTTATTTTAACCATCTAGCATCATCGCGTGGCCTTGCGTGGAAGGCCGATTCTCGCGGCTTGGCGATCGATGGCTGCAACTACGGCCCGATCTCGCAGCACACACGAGCCCGTCTGCAATCGTTGGGGATCACCTGTGCCACAGTCGAGCGGTTTCCGCGGCCGTTGAGCGAGGCCGATCTCGCGTCGGCCGACCTCGTGATTGCCGTTAAGGAGTCGGAGCATCGCTGGATATTCGAGCGAAACTTTTCCAGTTACCGCGATGAGATCGAGTACTGGCACGTACACGACCTCGATTGTGCGGGCCCCGAAGAAGCGATCCCCCAACTTATGCGCGAAGTCGAGGAGCTTGTCGAGCGATTGTGGGCCGAACGGCAAGCAGCTTGATAATAGCTCCCCTAGTCCCTTACGCCTCGAGCACACACCACACCCCTCACCTCCTCGCAACTCACAGCTCACCCATCGCCCCTCTGCAGGCCTAGGTGTATCGGCTATATTGGGAGGGCTGAATTCTGCCCACTTGCGAGGAGCCATTACCGATGACTTCGGTCCCACATCGGCGCGTAGCGCTGAGTTTGCTTGCCCACCCAGACGATGCGGAGATTCTGTGCGCGGGCACACTCATTCGATTGGCCGCGGCGGGGTGGGAAATCCACATCGCAACGGTGGCGAGCGGCGATTGCGGATCGGCCACCCTGGGGCGGGAAGAGATCGCGGCAATACGACGGCAGGAAGGAGCGGCCGCCGCTGAACGAATCGGCGCCACGTATCATTGCCTCGACGAGCCCGACGTGAAGGTCGTATTCGATCGGCCGACGATTGAGAAGGTATACCACCTGATGCGCCGTGTCGCACCGACCTTGTTGTTCACCCATGCCCGGCACGATTACATGCTCGATCACGAGGTGGTTCACTTATTGGGGCGGGCTGGCGCGTTTGCCTACTCGATCCCGAATGCGTCGTCGGTGCCGCTCGTGCCGGGCTCGGCCATACCGTGGCTGTACTACTGCGACCCCGTCGAAGGCCGCGACCCCTACACACAAGAGGCCGCGCGGCCAACCACGATGGTGGATATCAGCGGCCAAATCGAGCGAAAATGCGAGATGCTGGCCTGCCATGCCTCGCAGCGCGAGTGGCTTCGCTCGCACCACGGCATGGATGAGTACCTTGAAGCCATGATGCGATTCAGTGCCGAACGTGGTCGGCAATTCGGCGTACCGTTTGCCGAGGCGTTCGTGCAACATCGCGGCCATCCGTTCCCGCAGGATGATGTGCTGGCGACCGTCTTGTCGGCCACCAACGTTGTTGGAGCGTGAATCCAAGCGATGTCTTCCTTGGCGGCGAAGGTATCCTGTTGTCTCCAATTTCATTCGTGGCGCATTAATGAATCGAAGGCTTGAGAGCAAAGTACTGGAGGTGTCCGATGGCCCGCGCGATCAGCAAGGTTGCCCCCGAGTGGTGGGATTACACGACACTGGATACAGAGTTATTGGCCGATGCCGCGAGGCTCTCGGCCGACGATCTCTTGCAGTTATCGCGCAATGGATTTGAAGTTGCGATCTACGATACGCTGGAGGAGTTCTATTGTGCCGAGGCCTTGGAATACATCGGGGCATGGCAGCAGGCGACGCCAGACAACCCGGTGGGCCTATGTGGCCCGATCGGCCCGACCGAACAACTGCCGCTTGTTGCCCGGATGGTCAACGCGCTGGGCCTGAATCTGAACAACGCCCATTTCTGGGGGATGGACGAATGGATTGAGAACGGTCGGCCCGTGTCGATGGATCACCCACTCTCGTTCGCCAAAGCCGATATGGAGCTGTGCTTCAACCGGATTCGGCCCGAGCTTAGGATGCCGGCGAACAATATTCACTTTCCCACTCAACTCGACGAGTATTCGCGCAGCTACGAGGGCGTGCGATGTGCCGTCATGCAAGGTGGCCAGGGGGAAGTCAAGCACTGGGCATTCAACGATCCGCCGAAGCGCGAGGGGGAGTGGAAGCACCAACCGCCGCCCCCCGGCGAATACTTGAAGCTGAAGACTCGCATCGCCGATCTTCACCCGATGACCGTTATCCAGAACGCTCGTACATCGGGCGGTGGTTACGTGCCACAGGTACCGATCCAGGCGGCCACGGTGGGGCCGGTCGAAACCTGGAAGGCCGACGTCGTTTCCATCTGGCACCCCGGCACACACGACAATCCCTTCGGCATGCGGCTTACCGCTCTGATGATCGGCAAACGGATTCCCGATACAAGCGTGCCCATGTCGCTCTTGGCCGATCACCCCCATGTTCGGTTTAATTACTATCGCGGAGCGATCGGATCGGTCGCTGCGGAGATGCACTGAGTTGCGAGGGGCGAGGAGCGAGGGGCGAGCCGGAACCATCAGTGCCCCGAGGAGCAATAGTTTTCATGGATCGGAGCAGCCATTTCAAGAAACAAAGAGCATTCATCGCAAGCCTTGGTATGAGCTTGGCGATCGGCTGTGCCCGATCCGAGTCTCCCGTTCCCAACTTTCCACCCGCAACAACGGTGGTCGCCACGCAAGCACCGGCGAAGGCTGCCGCGGAAGGCGTCCAAGGACAAGCGGGGAACGTTGAGTCGCGGCCACTTTCGCCGCGGGACTCGCTTGCTCAAATCGTGCTCGAGCCGGGCGTTGCGGTCACACTCGTGGCGAGCGAGCCAAACATCCTGGATCCCGTGGCGGCACGATTCGATGAGGAGGGCCGCTTGTGGGTCGTCCAGATGCGCGACTACCCGACCGGTGCCACGAAGGAGTTTCCGTCCAAGTCGCGGATTTCGATCCTGAGAGATATCAACGGCGACGGCTTCTACGAAACGGCAACCGTGTTTGCCGATGACTTGACGATCGCCAACGGTGTGCAGCCCTGGAAGGGGGGCGTGTTTGTCACAATGGCCGGCGAATTGGCGTACATGAAGGATACCGACGGCGACGACCGGGCCGATCTTCGCGAAACGTGGTACACCGGCTTTTCGCTTCTAAATGAGCAGTTGCGGGCCAATCACCCTCGCTTGGCGCTGGATAACCACATCCACGTGGCGGCAGGCCTGCGCGGCGGCACGATCCTCGATGCCCAGAACCCCAAGGCCCCACCCATTTCGATCAGCGGCATGGACTTCCGCTTCGATCCGCTTACGCGATCATTTGAAGCGGCAACCGGCGAAGCCCAATTCGGGCTCACGTTCGACGACTACGGCAACCGCTTCGTCTGTGCCAACCGCGACCCCGCGATTCACATGGTGCTCGATGATTTTCATCTCAAGAAGAATCCGCTCGTGTCGTTCGAACGAGTTCTCGAACATGTGATCTACGGCGATTACGTTACGCCCATCTACCCGATCGCACGAACTTGGACTACGTACCATCACCACGTCGGCCAGTTCACGGCCGCTTGCGGCATCGAAATCTATCGCGGCGATGTGCTGCCGCCCGCCTGGTACGGAAACGTGTTCGTTTGCGAGCCGACGGGGTACCTGGTCCACCGCGAGTCGATTCGGCCCAATGGGGTGTCGTTTGCCGAAAGTTTCGAGCGTGGTCGCGCCGAGTTTCTCGCTTCGCGCGATTTGTGGTTTCGGCCCGTGAATTTGGAGGTTGGGCCCGATGGCGCACTCTACGTCGTCGATATGTACCGCCAGATCATCGAACACCCCGAGTGGATGCCGGAAGAACTCCGCGATCGACCGAACCTGCGGGCAGGCAACGATCGCGGACGAATTTACCGGGTTGCCGCGCAGGGGATGCCTCGCCGCCCGTCGCCCAGTTTTGCGGGCAAGTCGAACGTCGAACTGGTCGAGATGCTCGGGGCAAGCAATTCCTGGCAGCGCGAAACCGCGGCCCGGCTGCTGCTCGAACGGCAGGACCCGTCGATCGCCCACGTTCTGCGCCAAGTGGCCCGCCAGCACGATTCGCCGTTGGCACGCATCCACGCCGTGCGGCTCCTCGAAGGTCTTCGGCTACTGGATGACCAACTGCTGGCCAAGTTGTGCGACGACGCCGACCCGCGGATCGTCGAGCAGGCGATCATTGCCGCCGATTCGCTGACCCCGTTGCCCGAGTCGCTACGCGCGAAGATTGGCGAGCTGGTGGATTCACCCGATTCGCGGGTGCGATTCCAGGCGTATCTGGTGGCGTTGCCGCTGCCCCAACCGCCTCGGTATGCTACCGACGCTTGGGAAGAAAATGCGATGCTCATCGCCGCGGGCCGACGCGGTGGCGAAGCTCTGCGGAACGTGCTCGAAAACTCCTACCGCCTGCATGCCAACGCAACCGATCCCGAACAGTTCGTGGTACGGCTTTCGCGTCTGGCGGCAGCTTCACGCGATCCGGAGCAATCTCGCATTGCACTCGATGCGTTGATGGCTTCTCCCGTATTCCGTCGCGCGGGGGTGGCTGGGTTGTTTGGCGAGGCCGCCCGGCAAGGCCTTTCGTCCGAAGAGCTTTGTGCCCCGCTCGACGCATCGACGCGCGCCCGCGTCGAAGAACTCTTCGCGGCAGCCCGACTCGAATCGCTCAACACGGCACTCCCACTCGATGACCGCTGCGAAGCGATCGACTTGTTGGCGTGCTCGGCCGAGCCGGCCACTACGCTTCTACCGCTTGTGCTCGAAGACCGCAACCAAGCCATTCGGTTGCGCGCTGTGCGGGCGCTTACGCGGTGCGACGACCTTCAAGCGTGGAAGGCCTTGTTGGCCGAAATCGCGAAGTTGTCGCCCGTGTTGCGGCGGGCCGTCTTGGATGGCGTGTACACAAACCCCGATCGCACGAACGCACTCCTCGATCTGCTGGAGAACGAACAACTCAAGATGTCGGTACTCGATCCGGCGGGCGTTCAGTTGTTATTGAATCACGCCGAGCCAACCATTAAACAGCGGAGCGAGAAACTGCTTGCCACACTCGTGCCAGCCGACCGCGAGGAGGCGCTCGCAACGTACCGGAAATCGCTCGATATGAAACACGATCCACGCCGCGGTCGGGCCGTCTTCGAGAAAACTTGCGCCGCGTGTCACCGCGTGGCGGGGGTCGGGGTGTCCTTCGCGCCCGATATCTCTCACTCGGGCGAACGAACACCGCTCCAGATTCTTACCGACATCATTCAACCTAACCGGGCCGTCGATGCAAACTACATCAGTTATACCTTGACGACGACCGATGGCCAGGCTTTCACAGGCGTTCTCTCGGCCGAAACTTCGACCTCGGTAACCATTCGGCGGCAAGAGTTGCAAACGGAAACGTTCCGTCGCGAGGAAATCGATGAACTGCGATCGAATAGTGTTTCGTTCATGCCCGAAGGGCTAGAGAAGAACCTATCGCTTCAAGAGATGGCGGACCTGATCGGGTTCATCAAGAACTGGCGCTACCTCGATAACCCCGTGCAAGCCCCCGCGGCCAAGCCGTAGGATATGGGCTCGTCGTTGATTACAATGGCCTGGCAGGTCGATTCTGTTGTTGATCCCCAGTGGTTGCTCGATTCAGTCGATTCACTTGCGAATTCTGCGACCAGTTCTTTGAGCCATGAATAAGGAAGACCATGAGGAAGCAGTTCGCGTCATGTTGCATTACGATCGGCAGTTTGGCAACACTACTCGGGTTGTGTGTTGAGTTTTCGGCCTACGGCCAGCCGGGGGTTGTCACGGGCAAGAACACCACAAGATTGCCCGGGGCAAGGCCAGTTATCGAGGCCGCCGATTACCCCAGCCTTCAAGCGGCCATTGATGCCCTGCCGAATGAAGGCGGCTTGGTCCGCGTGCCGCCAGGCAAGTTTGAAATTACGTCCCCCCTTATCATCGTACACGGCGATGTCGCGATCGAAGGCTCGGGCACCGCCACGCTCATTCACAATGCCAACGAGCAAGGCCAGCCAGCCTTCGTGTTGCAAGGCAAGAAACGTAACGAAAAACTGTGGCGCATCCGGCTTGCCAACCTACGCCTCACCGGAAACCCCAAAAGCGGCGATGGCATATCGGCCGCCCGCATTCAGGAAATCCACATCGAGGGCTGTACTATCAGCAACCACGGACGGCACGGTGTTTTCTTGGACGACTGCTACGAGGACCCGCGAATCAACGACTCGATCCTCTCCTACAACCAAGCCACGGGGCTGCACATCGTCAAGTGCCACGATATCGTCGTTTGTGGCAACCATTTCGAGGAGAATAAGGATGCCCTCAAGTGCCTCGATTCGTTCAACCTGTGCATGAGCGGAAACAACCTTGATGACCACCTGGGCGATGGCGTTACGATCGAGAATACTTATGGCTCGATCGTCTCCAGCAACATGATCGAGGAATGCAAGGGCACGGGCGTCTTGCTCGATCGCGATTGCTACGGAATTTCCGTGAGTGCGAATGTAATCGCCCACAACCAGAATGGCGGCATCGAACTGCGCGATGCCCACGGCTGCGCCGTCAGTGCGAATACGTTCACGATCAATCCGCGGAGGGCGATGGTCGCGGGCCCAGGCAGCAGCCGGATCACCATCAGCGCGAATAATTTCTCCGATAGCGTTATCGATGACGCAAAGGAAAAACGCCCGCCAGACGACCAGGCCGCCAGCGGTATCGTGCTCGATGGCACGCACGACATCGTCATCGCCGGTAACCTGTTCTCGGGGTTGGATACCCCGGCTATCGAACGTACCGGCAGCCCGTGCCAAGGCATTCGCGTGCAGGCGAATTCGTTTGTCGAAACGGACGGCTCGAACGACGATGAGTAACTTGCTTCGGGCAAGCTCCATCGCCTGGGATGCACGATCGTATAGCCTACGAAAGCTCGTGCCACAAATAATTGGCCGCCACGCGCAGGGCCGAGCATTTATTCAAATTGGGCGAGTAGTAGATTGGAAATCAGCCCGAAGCATCGGCGAGGGAAAAAGCACCCATTCCCTCGCTGACGCTTCGGTTTCGTGAGTCCTCGCTGTCGTGAACATGAAGAACGGATCAGCCCTGGCAGAGCGAACGAACTGCTTGTTTATCTTGAAACGGCCGCATTACGCCACGAATTATTCGGCTAGGCGCGCGAGGATTCCCGGTCGTAAAATGCAGGGTCTAGATAAAGTTGCTCTTCGGTGCAGCGGCATCTATCGCGGAAAACGGAATTTTCGCATCGAACCCACGAGGCACATTCTATGAGTTTGACGACAACTCTGTTGCGAGGGACTCGCACAGTTAGCCCTAGCGGTGGCGAGCGGGCTGAAGGCCGCGCTCACGAGTTGCTTCACAATTACCTCCGCATGATCCAGCAGCCCAAGCTGGGGTGGACGGAGCATCTGCGACTGCGGCGATTGCTCGGCAAGGGCGGCCAAGGCGTCGTGTACCTGAGCGAGCGGCGCGGGGCCGATGGCTTCACGCTGCCCGTGGCGCTCAAGTTCTTCTCGCCCGAGCGATATCACGATGAACGCGGCTATCGCGAGGCGATGGAACGGATGGCCAAGGTCAGTTCGCGCGTGGCCCTCATTCAGCACGATCATCTGCTCGACGTGCAGAACTTCATCGAGCGGCGCCGCATTCGCGTTCTCGAAATGGAATGGGTCGATGGGTACGACCTCGATTCGCTCTTGGCCCCTACCATGCTCGATCGGGCCAAGGCTCGTGTGGGGCAACGCCGTTGGGACTACATCAACAACGTCATTGCCACGGCGGGGCCAAGCCACATTCGGCTCAAGCCCGGCATGGCGGCGGCCATCGTGCGCGAATGCCTGGCCGGCTTGGCGGCCCTGCATCGAGAGGAAATCGTCCACGGCGATATCAAACCCTCGAACATCATGATCAAACGCACCGGCAATGCGAAGATCATCGATATCGGCTCCGCGCTCGACCTTAACGATATGCCTCAGCAGAAGACCTGCACCCCGCAGTATGCCGCGCCCGAAGTGTTGGACCGCGAGGAAATGACGCCTCGCTCGGACTTGGCGAGCGTCGGATACGTGCTGGTCGAGCTTCTCTCGGGGCGCCCCTTGTTTGCCGAGTGCCGCGACTTGCCCGCTCTGCTCGATCGGAAACGTACCTTGCCGCAGTGGCTCCACAAAGTGTTGCCCCCCGAGGTCCGCCATAGCGAACTGTTGATGACGATCTGTCGTCGGCTTACGGCACCCGACCCCATGTTGCGGTACGCCACGGCCGAACAGGCCGACACCGGTAGCGAAGGCCTCGCCGAGTTCCAACGCACACTCGTCCGCGGCGACTTGGCCAGCGAATACGAAAACGAACTTCGCGTCTGGCTCGAAGAATTGGATTGACGATAGCTCTTGCCAAGGCCGAATTTCGCCCGACCGAAACGGCCGGGCTATACAGCCGAGCCGTCCCGGCTCGCTTCCAAGCACATAGCCGAGCCGTCCCGGCTCGGCAAACGTCCAAGGAGGTACCATGTTTCTCGCAAGCCAATTCAGGCATGAAAAAGGATTACGCTTGATAGCCAATGCTTGTTGCCACGGCGGTCTGGTGGCGAGAATCGGGTTGTTGGCTTCGCTCCTTGCGTTGGGTTTGGGCAACGGGGCCACCTCGCAGGCCCAAGATCGATATCCCGACCCCCCACAACCAGGCAGTAACCCGTTTTCGTCACCCCCAGCCTCTGCCCGTAGCGCCATCACCGCGCCGCCCGCGGCAACTACTGGCACGAACGGTGTAGCCAACACACGCACGAACGGCGGCATTGGTGTGAACGCTTCGGCGGCCAACCCGCCTGCAAGCGCTCCTGCCAACCCGCCGTCCCATTTACTGGCCAATCCGCCCACCAGTACGACTGGCAGTTCGTACGGAAGCGCGGGTTCGGGGGCAAGTTCCGGCTCGCTTCCACGGGGTTCGCAACCCATCGGGCAACCGACCTACGGATACTCGAATCCAACCGCAACGAGCACCATGAAACCTTCCGGCATGATGCGGGCGATGCTCACGCCCCCGGTCGGCACCCAACTGCGTGGCCAGCCTCTTTCGCTACGCGATGCCGTCGCCGGTGCGCATGATCGTGCCGATCAGTCGCAGCGGATCGAAGCCTATTGGGATATGTGTTCCAGCGTGGCCGATTATTACCTGGGCTTACGCGAACAAGAAGAGTTAAGTCGCTTGAGAAACTATCTCCAACACGCAGGGTCGATGTGGCAAGATTCCGAAGCCGAGTTGAATCGGCGCGTTGGCACTTCGCAGCGGGCGGCGTTGGCGGCTCAAATGCGCGTGGTCAGTTTAATGGGACGAGGCATGACCATGCTCCCGCTGCCAGCCGATTTCCCCCATTGCGGAAGCTATGACGCCCATTACGAAGAAATATTCCACGGCAGCGGCCCTTCAGAAGCACGCGAATTGGCGGCCTTGTTGCCGTTACGTTATGCCGAACTCAAAGACGCCGCGATGGCCGTCTCGCGGGCTGAAGAGTGGTACGACCGCGTCGCCACCAGCGGAGCCGGCAATACCGACGCCACCGGCGGCCTACGCGCGTTAGAGCTGCTAGCTTTGCGTCGCCGGGCGTTCGTGCAGATTGCCCGCGATTACAACCGCCGGATCATCCGCTACGCCGAATTGGCAACGCCTGGCCAACTTTCGCCCGACCAACTAACGAGCATGCTGATCCGAACGAACGCCACGGCCACGGCAACCCGGCCCGCGAATTCGTTGCCACCGAACAATCGTCAGTCTCAAGACGAACGGATGGCGCCACCGACGCTTGTCGGCGGAGAAGTTCCCGTTTCGGGGCAAGTGCCGGTATCAGAATCGAACGGCATGAGGCAAGATACGTCGGTGCGGCCGGCATCGGGCTCAAACCTTCCCCCCCGCGGTACAACCTTGCAGCGACTCGAGCCCAGCGAACACTCGGTTCTCGTACCGTCCCGCGATTAGCCTTCTTATCATTGGGCTTGCCGCAAGTTTCGTGCATAATAAGCTCTGCCCCCCAACTCCCCCGAATTCCCCTCCCTTTTAGAGAGGGGTTAGGGGAGGGTTCAAGGCCTGCCGGCCTTACTGGCCTTGCTTGAACCGCTACACAATTCGGAACAGGTTTCCACACAAAGCCGATATTACGCATGGGACCACTCGTTGCGACAAGGTTGATACCGAACGCCTCGCCCGATTCGTCGACTGAATCGACGCCGAGCCCGCTCAAGCTGCGCCCGCTCTGGATCGGCCCCGTGCTGGTCGATCCGCCAATTCTTCAAGCTCCGATGGCAGGCTACACGAACTTTGCCTATCGCCAAATTGTGCGCGAGCTTGGCGGCGCGGGCCTGTTGGCCACCGAGATGGTGAGCGCCAGGGGCTTCGCCTGGTTGGCAGATCATGAAGCCGACCACCCCGATCGTTTATGGGGGGTGGCCGACGAGCCGAGGCCCCTCGCCGCGCAAATGTGGGATAACAACCCCGAAACGCTCGCCGCTGTCGGCGCGAGGCTGGCCCACGAGTTTCACGTCAGCGTGGTGGATATCAACTTCGGCTGCCCCGTGCGCGACGTCGTTCAAAAAGCCCAAAGCGGTTCCTACTTGCTCCGCGAGCCGAACCGCATGGGCCAGATCATCGAGCGGGTCGTCGCCGCTTGCGCGCCGACGCCGGTGACCGCCAAGATTCGCCTCGGCTGCTCTCGCGATAAAATCAACGCCATCGACATTGCTCAGGTCGTGGAAGACGCTGGGGCGGCCGCCCTCACGGTGCATGGCCGAACGGCGGCCGACATGTTTCGCGGCTCGGCCGACTGGAACCTCATCGCCGCCATCAAACCCCACCTGCGGCAAATCCCACTGATTGGAAACGGCGATTTGGATAGCCCCCAAAAGGTCGTGAATGCCTTCCGCCGTTACAATGTGGATGGCGTCATGATTGCCCGGGCGGCGCTCGCCAAGCCCTGGCTCTTTCGTCAGGCGGCCGCATTGCTTAGCGGTCAACCGATGCCGCCTGCGCCTAGCCTCTCCGAAGAACGCGCATTGCTGTTGCGCCACTTCGATCTTATCTGCGAACGCTTCGGCGATTACAAGGGCACGCAACTCATGCGAAAATTCGCTTGCTGCTACGCTCAGGGAAGGCCGGGCGCACGCGAGTTCCGCAGTCGCGTGGGCAAAACTTCAGTCCCCCACGAGTTTCGACACGTTGTGCATGAATGGTTCCCACGCGACTTATCGTTGCTCACAAGGAGCAATAATGAGCCGACCCGTTTCGGGACGGAATAACTGATCGAGCACACTCAGTCACCGAGCGGTTGCCCCTTTCCCGGCCCAAAGGACCGGGCTATCTTTGCCAACATCCCGAGCCAAGTTTTAAACCGGCCCAATGCGCAACGCTACTCACGGTTCCTCCCGGCTCGGATTCTTCTGTTCCGCTCTTTTCGTACACGTTGTGGTCGCTCCAAGAACGTGGCGCAAGTTCCGTAACGAGAAATTCGGCCCATGGGTTGCTTCGCTCGCCTTGAGTTGCTTGGAGAACTTCGGCTTGTGGTGACGTATCTCCAGGTCGAGTGCTTTGAGCGAAATATCAATATCGCGGATGAAGAACACGAGCGAGGCAATCATGGAACCCAAACAGCCGACGAAAACGGCAACTACGACGAGAGCCATTTCAAACTTCAGCAAAACGCAGAGAAAGAGCACGATAATCAGTAACGCAGCCAACAGAGCACTGATGGCTGCCAAAGTGATCGCCGTCCGCAATATCTTTGCGCGTCGCCAAAGCACTTCGAGCTGAGCGACATGGCGAGGATCGTGGGGTGCGTCTTCGGCTTCTCCGTTAAGCACATCGACTATTTCGCGGGCCCGATCGATCGTGCGCCCCAGCCGATTGGTCATGGAAAGAAGTAGTAATCCCACGCCAGAGATCAATATTACGGGGCCAACGGCAATCTGGAGGACTGGGATCAGGTGCGTAAGCTGCATGTCGGCTAAAAATGTAAGTCTTTGCCTGAACAAGGGTTGCGGCAAAAACCGATAATTTTGACATAGGCACTTGTCAAAACTCGCCCCTTCTGTAGGATTATTGTAAAGACGAAACCAATCTTTCACACCCCCAATTCGCCCTGCTCCGCATGAAACTTGCCCCAGAAACCTCGGATGAACAACTGCTCGATATCCTGCGGAAGCGGGGGGCAGCCACGGTCTCTGAACTTGTCGCTCAAATGGGAGTCACTGCTACTGCGGTGCGACAACGCATCACACGGCTCGCGGCTGAAGGGTTGATCGAAAGGAAGACGGAGCGGATTGGCCGTGGCCGGCCCAACCATCGCTACACACTCACAGCCAAGGGCGAACGAACGGCTGGCGATAACTTCGCCGACATGGCCTCGGTCCTGTGGGAGGAGTTGAGGGCCGTCGAGGATGAAGCGGTGCGCCGTGGGTTGCTTAAGCGCGTTGCCAATCGGCTGGTCGATCGATATCGCGGAAACATGTCGGGGGAATCGGTTGTCGAACGGATGCATGCCCTCGTGGGCATGATGGAGGAGCGGCAAATCCCCTTTGCGGTGGATGAATCGCCTCCGTTGCCGGTGATTTCGGCCCTGGCTTGCCCCTACCCCGACCTTGCCAAGACCGATCGCGGCATCTGTGCAATGGAGAAGATGATGATCTCGGAAGTGCTGGGGGAAGAGATGCGGCTCGCAACCTGCCGACTCGATGGAGCGAACTGCTGCACCTTCACACCAAGCATTTCATAGGCGATGATGATGGATTCTTGTTATCCCCGCAAGCACCCCACGAATCGCGTAAAGGAAAGGCCGGTTTCATGAATCAGTTCGAGCCATGGATTGAAGGGCGATTTGAAGAAAATGTCATCACGACGACAATCGAACAAGCGATCAATTGGGCCCGGCAATCGAGCGTGTGGCCTCTCACTTTCGGCCTGGCCTGCTGTGCGATTGAAATGATGGCGGCGGGGGCTAGCCGGTTCGATATGGATCGGTTCGGCGCCGGTGCGTTTCGCGCCACGCCCCGTCAGGCCGATCTGATGATCGTGGCCGGCACGGTCACTTATAAAATGGCGAGTCGCGTGCGGCGGCTCTACAACATGATGCCCGATCCGAAATTCGTGATCGCCATGGGCGCTTGCACCGTGGGTGGCGGCCCGTATTTCAAGTACGGTTACCATGTGGTGAAAGGCGTGGATCTCGTCGTGCCGGTAGATGTGTACGTGCCTGGTTGCCCGCCGCGCCCCGAATCACTGTTGGAAGGGTTGATGCGGATTCAAGACAAAATCAAGGGCCACAAAATCGCCCGCCAACATGGCGCGGCCATCGGCCTCAAGGTGGATGACGAGTTGCCCGTCCCCCATCACAGCGGATACGTATCGGCCCCCGCCACCAACGAGCCTGTGTTCGATCACCAAAAAATCACCGCGTAGAAAATCTAAGTCGTTAGTCGTTAGTCGTTAGTTACTCGTTATCAGTCATCAGCCTAACAGCTAACAGGTAACAGCTAACGCCTAACGCCTTCGTCCGCCGCTAACCCCCATTTGCCCCTGTAGTCTCCCAATGCTTGAAACGCTGAAAATTACGAATCTCCACGTGGCCGTGGAGGGGAAGCCGATCCTCAACGGCGTGAACCTGACGATCCGTCGAGGCGAGGTTCATGCATTGATGGGTCCGAATGGCTCGGGCAAGAGTACGCTGGCCGGGGTCATCATGGGGCACCCAAGCTACGATGTTTCCGAGGGCACCATCGAGCTTAATGGCGATAACATTCTGGAATGGGACGCAAGCGAACGAGCCAGGGCCGGTATTTTCATGGCCTTCCAGCGGCCGATGGCGATTCCCGGCGTCAAGATGGCCGACTTCCTGCGCCATGCCACCACGAACGTCCGCAATCCCAACCGAAAAGAAGGCGAGCAACTCATTCCGATGCGCGAATTCCGAAAGGAACTGCGCGAGAAGATGGCTCAATTGAAGATGGACGAAGAGTTCGCCCGCCGCTACGTAAACGACGGTTTTTCCGGCGGCGAGATGAAGCGGGCAGAGATTCTCCAGTTGGCCATGTTGCTCCCGAAGTTCGCGATCCTCGACGAGACCGATAGCGGCCTCGATGTCGATGCCGTAAAGCTCGCCAGCCAAAGCATTGCCGAGATCGGCGGCGCCGAGATGGGAATCCTCATCATCACGCATCACGATCGGCTGCTCGAACACAATGTGCCCGATTTCACCCATGTGATGCTGGGGGGCCGAATCGTCGAAACTGGCGGCGTGGAACTTGCCCGCGAACTGTACACCGAGGGCTACGAAAAGGTCCGCGAACGGCATCCCGAGGACGCGGCAGTCGAAAAAGAAATGTCGTCCACCGGCAAAACATTGGCCGCAGGCGTCGCTTGAACTGCAATAGGTTCACCACGTCGGCCCGTTGTGGTGAAGCGTTATAGGACATACTCATGGCTACCGATTTGATTGCATCCGACGAGACGGGAATTGGCGAAATCAATAAGTATGATTTCGTCACCCCCTCCCATGCCGTGTTCAAAGCCCGGCGCGGGCTCAACTCGCAAATCGTCGCCGAAATTTCCGAAATGAAGGGTGAGCCTCGCTGGATGCGCGATTTTCGGCTCAATTCGCTCAAACTGTTCGAGTCGCGGCCATTGCCTCGCTGGGGTGGTGATATTGCGCTCG
Organism: Pirellulales bacterium; assembly: GCA_020849945.1. Taxonomy (GTDB): domain Bacteria; phylum Planctomycetota; class Planctomycetia; order Pirellulales; family Lacipirellulaceae; genus JABDGM01. Next base: position 44,593 of record JADZFK010000138.1, read on the forward strand.
ACTTCCAAGACATCTACTACTACCTGAAGCCGACCGATCACCAAGGCAAAACATGGGACGATGTTCCGGCCGAGATCAAGGAAACCTTCGATAAACTCGGCATTCCCGAAGCGGAAAAGAAATTCCTCGCGGGCGTCAAAGCCCAGTTCGAAAGCGAAGTCGTCTACGGCTCGCTCAAGGAAGACCTGGCCAAGAAGGGTGTCATCTTCACCGATACCGATACGGCCGTCCGCGAGCACGGCGACCTGGTCCGAGAGTACCTGGGCACGATCATTCCCCCGGGCGACAATAAATTCGCCGCCCTTAACTCGGCCGTGTGGTCCGGCGGGTCATTCATTTACGTTCCCAAAGGCGTGAAGATCGAGTTTCCCCTTCAGGCGTATTTCCGAATCAACGCCGAGCGAATGGGCCAGTTCGAACGAACGCTGATCATCGTCGATGAAGGGGCCGAGGTGCATTATGTCGAGGGCTGCACCGCACCCATGTATTCGACCGAGAGTTTGCACTCGGCCGTGGTGGAAGTGGTCGTTCGACGCGGTGCACGATGCCGTTACACCACGATCCAAAACTGGGCGAACAATATCTACAACCTCGTGACGAAGCGGGCCGTGGCCTACGGCGATTCGCTCATGGAATGGATCGACGGCAACCTCGGCAGCCGACTCACGATGAAATACCCGGCCGTGTACATGATGGAGCCAGGCGCTCGCGGGGAAATCCTCTCAATCGCGTTCGCCTCGAAGGGCCAGCACCAAGATGCCGGCGCCAAGGTAGTCCACTGCGCCCCCCACACGAAGAGCCGCATTATCTCCAAGAGCATTAGCAAGAACGGCGGCCGTTCGAGCTATCGCGGCCTGTGCAAGGTGCAAGATGGCGCCATCGGCTCGAAGAGTAACGTCGTGTGCGACGCCCTGATCCTCGACCCCGCCAGCCGGAGCGATACTTATCCGTATATCGAAGTGGAAGAGCAGGACGTGCATGTCGAACACGAGGCCAGCGTTTCGCGCATTGGCGAGGAGCAGCTCTTCTACCTGCAAAGCCGCGGCCTGACCGAGGCCGAAGCCAGCTCGATGATCGTCAGCGGGTTTATCGAACCGCTGGTGAAAGAACTGCCAATGGAGTACGCCGTCGAAATGAACCGCCTCATCGAATTGCAGATGGAAGGCAGCGTCGGCTAGCACCTGCCAGTCCAAAGGGCCATCACCATGAGCACCGCATTCCAACCCACTACCGAGCATTTGATTGCCGAGCTTTTTAGGATCGACGGCAAGGCTGAAATCGTTGACGGGAGGATTTTTGTCATGAGTCCGACAGGGGGGAGGCCAGGGCGAGCCAGTGGCGCAATTTACAGCAGTTTACGGGCGGTCGAAGCGCATGCCCATGGCTATGCCTATCCGGATAACGTTGCCTTCTTAGTGAATCTGCCGAATCGAAAGAGTTTTTCGCCAGATGCCGCGTTCAGCAAGGCGGCGCCAGACATGGAGTTTGTGAAGGGTGCTCCGGAATTTGCTGTTGAGGTCCGTAGCGAAGGCGACTATGGGCGTCCTGCGGAACGTGAGATTGTTCAGAAGCGAGCAGATTACTTTGCGGCTGGCACGAAGGTAGTTTGGGATGTCGATTTGTTGAGTGACGACGTGATTCGAGTCTATCGGATCGGTTCTCCCGACCAGCCCACCATTTACCGCCGCGCTGAATTGGCCGAAGCTGAACCCGCCGTTCCCGGTTGGAAATTCGCGGTCGATGAATTGTTCGGTTAGTTGGTTTGGTGAAAGGCGTTTAGGAGAATAATGGCTACCGCGATCGCGTCCCCTGGTTTTTCGCAGGCGTCGTTCGATGCCTTTCTCGCCGCGCGCAACGAGCCCTCCTGGCTGACCGATTTGCGGCTCAAAGCGTGGTCGAGCTTTCTCGAACTGCCGATGCCCTCCACCCACGATGAAGAGTGGATGCGCACCGACATCCGGCTCTTCAAGCTCGATCGATTCGAACTGCCAGAGCCAACCGGTGCAATCTCGCCACAGGATATCGAATTGCCCAATGCCCTGTTGGCCGCTGGGGTCGATCTCGCCGGGCATGCCGTGGCGATGAACAGTCACTCGGTGGCCTCCGAACTCGCGCCTCGTTGGGCAAGGCAAGGCGTGTTGTTCGGAAGCCTTGCGAAGCTCGTGCGCGAACACGGCGAATTGCTGCGCCCGTTCTTCGAACGCCACGTCGTCGATCCGTTCAAAGATAAATTCTCGGCTCTTAACGCGGCGTGTTGGTCGGGTGGCACCTTGCTTTACGTGCCGAAAGGAGTCGCGATCGAGGAGCCGCTCCATTCCCTATCGGCCATGGCGCCCCGCGGCGTCGATCTGGGAAAAACCCTCGTCATCTTGGAAACGGGTGCGGAAGCAACCTTCCTCTCAGAAACAGCCAGCACCTCGGCCGAGGGGAGTGGCCTCCACTGCGGGTCGATCGAACTCATCTTGGAACCAGCCGCTCGTTTACGCTATGTGAGCCTACAAAACTGGGGGCAAGAGGCTTGGCACTTCGCTCATCAAAAAGCCCACGTGGCTCGCGAAGCAAGCCTCCAATGGACGATCGGCGCACTCGGCGCGCGGCTAGCCAAGGTGAATCAACACGTCGCACTTACCGGGCCCGATGCCGAAGCCCAAGTTAACGGTGTGATGTTCACCGAAGGTCGCCAGCACCTTTCCTACAATACGCACCAGCACCACCAGGCACCCTACTGCAAGAGTGATTTGCTCTACAAAACCGCGCTCCAAGATCATTCTCGCACCGTGTGGCGGGGCATGATCCGGGTCGAACGCGAGGCCCAACGTACCGATGCCTACCAGCGAAACGACAACCTCATGCTCTCGCGCCATGCGCGGGCCGATTCCATCCCAGGCCTCGAAATCGAGGCCGACGACGTTCGCTGCACCCATGGCAGCACCAGCGGTCGCGTCGATGACCACCAGTTGTTCTACGCCATGACTCGCGGTTACACCCGCCGAGAGGCCGTCCGCATGATCGTTGCCGGGTTCTTTCAGCAAGTCTTCGACCGAATCACGATCGAAAGTGTTCGAGAGGCGCTCGGCGAAGCGATCGGCCGACGCGTGAGCGATATTCAGGAAACAGTCGTAGCGTGATAGTGATGGCTCGGATGTCCGTCGCAAACGCCGCGCGGCTTGTGGTTGGGCATCTCACTGCCGAACCGAGGAACGCCACTTGGGAATTCCGAAAGAAAATTTGCGTCTACCGGCCAATCGTTTATTTGAAGGGTGTCCGAGAAATGGAGCCCGCTTTCAGCCCCCGGCCTTGAGCATGTGATGAAATGTCGATTCGAGTTAGCGGCGGCCGCCAGGCCGCTGGATTAACCAGTTATTTCCACCACTTGTGCCGTAATCGGTTGCCCGCTTTCCGCAACAAGAATCAAAGCCTCAAAGCCGGGGGCCGTGTATCCAATTCCCAAACACCCTCGCTTATTTGCAAATTTCCGGAGTCGGTCGACGAGTTGGTGGATTGAGAAGGAATCGTGGCATGGTGATGAATGAGCAGCCGTATGTGGCGGTGGCCAATGTGTCGGATGTGGTTGATCCAGGCTCGACCCTCGTGGAATTGGGCGAGCGGTTGGTCGTGCTCATCCACGCCGCCGGCCACTGGTACGCGCTCGACGACGTTTGCACTCACGATGGCGGCCCACTCAGCGAAGGGCCTATCGACCCACTGCTTTGCACAATCACCTGTCCTCGGCACGGCGCAAAGTTCGACCTGCGAACCGGCGCGGCCCTTACCTTGCCCGCAACGAAGCCGACGTCGGCGCATGAGGTGAAGGTCGAGGGTGAGAAAGTATTCGTGCGGCTCAGAACTTGAGTTGCGATGTTATGCGGTTTCCCCAAGACCGTCCTCTGTCTGGTATCCGCCGTAACTTGCTGTTCCGGCAAGATTGAAGATTCTGCCGGCTTGGCGTATCCTTTAAGTATGAGTGCCGCACAAAAACGACAGCCCGTAACGATTGAAACGTACTTGGCTGAAGAGTTGAAGTCGCAAAAGAAGCACGAGTTTCTTGGTGGCTTCCTCCATGCCATGGCGGGGGGCTCGAACGCGCACAATCTAATCGCTACGAATGTGATCGGAGCACTGCACGGTCGGCTACGCGGCAAGCCCTGTGCGGCTTTCAATTCGGATACTAAAGTTCGCGTTTTCCTCCCGACAAGCGTGCGATTCTACTACCCGGACGCTTCGGTCGTATGCCTGCCAAATGGCGGAGAGGATTCCTTCCAGGATCGGCCGGTTGTGGTTGTCGAAGTACTATCGAAGAGTACGCGTCGTATCGACCAAATTGAAAAAAAGGAAGGCTATCTCTCGATTCCAACCCTAAGTGTTTATATTCTCATTGAACAAGAGCTGTCGGCGGTAACCGTTTATCGCCGTTCAGAACTAGGCTTCGGTCAAGAATATTATCATGCGATGGATGATGTCATCCCCCTCACGGAAATTGGCGCCGAGTTGCCGTTAGCGGAAATCTATGAACGGGTCGAGTTTGTTCCAGAACCTGTTGAGGAATAGAGGTGTCGATTATGCCCGTTGCTGAAGAAACGGTTCGTGAAGCGCTGAAAGTCGTGGTTGACCCCGAGTTGTTTGTGAATATTGTCGACTTGGGACTCATCTACGAGATCAAGATCGACGAACAGCCGGAAGGAACATCCAACGTTCAGGTTGCGATGACGATGACCAGTCCGGCATGCCCGGCAGGCCCTCAATTGCTCAGCCAATCGCACGCCGTGGTGCAACGACTCGACGGCGTCGGCGAAGTCGATGTGAAGCTCGTAATGGAACCACCCTGGACACCCGACCGCATGACCGAAGACGCCCGCGACCAGTTGGGAATCTTCTAGGCGGATAATTGCGGATTATTGATTCAATCCGAAATCCGCAATCCGAAATCCGAAATCAAATGCAGGTCTTCGTTTACGAGTGGGCGACCGGCGGCGGCTTGGTCGAGGAACCTGGCCCGTTGCCCGCTTCCTTGTTGCGCGAAGGCGGGGCGATGATCGGCGCGCTCGTGCGCGATCTGCATCGCATCGTCGGAACCCAGGTTATGGCGTTGCGAGACCCTCGCGTCGTTCAATTAACGCTGGAGCCGTGCGAGCCTGTGGAAGTGCTAAGTCGCTCCGCCCGCGACGAGCAATTCGACCTATATGCGAACCAAGCCGATGCCACGGTCCTCATCGCGCCAGAGTTCGACAACATTCTGCTCAAGTTGGCCAAAAGAGTCGAAGCGGCAGGGGGCCGCCTCGTGTCGCCAGCGTCTGCATTCATCCGAATTGCCGCCGACAAGCACCGCACCTGCCAGGTTCTGGAAGCGGCGGGCGTTCCCGTGCCGGTCGGATGTATGCTTGATCCCGAGGCTCCTCTGCCTGCCGATTTCCCTTACCCTGCCGTCGTCAAACCCGCTGATGGCGCGGGCTCGCAAGATACTTACTTTGTGCGAAGTGCAACCGACACGCCGCCCGCGTATGCTTGGCGCCGTCGGCTCGAACGCTACGTTCCTGGTCTGGCGGCCAGCACGGCAGTGCTCTCGGGGCCTGCGGGCAGCGTGGCGTTATCGCCTTGTGTTCAGCGTATTTCACAAGATGGCCGTTTCCGCTACTTGGGCGGAGAGCTGCCGCTCGCGGCCGGGTTAGCCGAGCGTGCGCGGGCGTTGGCCTTGAAAGCCGTCGGGGCGTTGCCTCGGGCCGTGGGGTACGTGGGCGTCGATTTGGTACTCGGCAGCGATCCCGCCGGCAGCGAGGACTTTGTGATCGAGATCAACCCTCGATTGACCACATCCTACGTAGGTCTGCGGGCGGCCGCTCGCACCAACCTTGCCGAGGCCATGTGCCGTATCGCAAGTGGCGAAACCGTAGGCATCCGTTTTTCGGATCAGGCTTTGGAATTCGACCCCGCCGGAAACGTGAGTTATTTGCGATGAGTTGCCTCGGGCTCGATATCGGCGGCGCAAACCTCAAGGCGGCCCATCGAAATGGTTGGGCCGAAAGCCTTGCTTTTCCGCTCTGGAAATCACCGGAGAAACTAGCTTCCAAACTGCTTGAATTGATTGCTCAAGCTCCACCATCCGACTGCCTCGCCGTGACAATGACCGGCGAACTGTGCGATTGCTTCGCCTCGAAAGCCGAGGGCGTTCGCTTCATTCTCGGCGAAGTCGTGAAACCGGCCGATGGCCGACACGTTTTCGTTTACCTGACGAATGGTGAATTCGTCTCGGTCGATTTCGCATCTCAGAAACCGATGCTCGCGGCCGCAAGCAACTGGCGAGCGATCGCCGAGTTCGCTTCTCGATATGCCGCGGGCAACCTCGGGCTTGTCGTCGATATCGGATCGACAACCACCGACATCATCCCCATCCGCGATGGCCAGGTTGCGGCCCTTGGTCGAACCGATACGCAACGGCTAGCGTGCCACGAACTACTTTACACGGGCGTGGGGCGAACTCCGCTTTGCGCCGTGGTGAGCACCTTGCCCTGGAGACAAGCATCCTGCCCGGTCGCTGCCGAGTTCTTCGCCACGACCGCCGATGCCTATATCCTGTTGGGCGAGATACCCGAAGACCCCAGGGCCACGTCGGCCGCCGACGGAAGACCCGCCACACGCGAGTGCTCCCAACGACGCCTAGCGAAACAAATCTGCGCCGATCTGGCCGAGGTCGAGGAAGCCGATTTCTTGAAAATGGCGGAAGTCATCCGTAACGCGCAACTCGACCGGGTGTCACAATCGCTAAGGCAGCGTATGGCTAATTTTAACCACCCGCCCGATTGGATCGTCATTTCCGGCACGGGCGAATTCCTCGCCCGCAAGGCGGTGGAAAGCCTGTGGCCCTCGGCCTTCATCACCAGCCTAACCGCCTCGCTCGGTAACGAAGTCAGCAAGGCCGCCGCCGCTTATGCCGTGGCCTGCTTGCTCGAGCCTTTGCAACCCAGTGAATGATCGAAACAAAGCGAACCAAGTAGGTCCCGCAAGCCGAGCGGGACACGGAACGACCTTGCCTGCAACCACTTGGGTGGATAGTCCCGCTCGGCTTGCGGCACCTACTTCTCTCCCCAGTGTGAGTTACGGATTCACCCCGCTGCACCGTGCCCAACGCTTGCGGCTACAACAACAACCGGCTGGCAACCTGGTACGTCACGAGCGCGCCGACGTAGGCGAGTATCGTCATGTAAGCGAACGTAAAGGTTGGCCAGCGCCAACTATTTGTTTCACGGCGGATGACGGCCAACGTGGCCGCGCATTGGGCACAAAGGGCAAAGAACACCATGATCGAAAGGGCCACGGGCAAATTGTAAACAGGCTCGCCCGTGTCGTCCCAGCGGGCTGCTCGGAGCTGGGCCTGAAGCCGATGCTGATCGCTCTCGGCACCAACATCCACATCGCTGCCCAGGTTGTAGATGACGCCGAGCACGCCCATCACGACCTCCCGAGCCGGGAACGAGGCGATCACCGCGCAGCCGATCCGCCAGTCCCAACCGAGCGGCCGAACGGCCGGCTCGATCCACTGGCCCGCGCGCCCGAGCAAGCTGTAGCGCTGATGCAGGCTCGCCCTTAGGTACGCCAGGTTCTCGGAAGAGTCGAACTCGGCCAGCGCGGCCGCATGGCCAGCCAGCGCGGCCCGCCGAGCCTCGAGCTCCGCGGCAACGCGATCTTCGCTCCGCGGATAGTAGGAAAGCGCCCACACGACGATGGTCACAGCGAAGATCACCGTGCCAGCCCTGGCCAAAAATGACCATCCGCGTTCGGCCATCCGGAACCCCACCGTCCGCAACGATGGCATTTTGTAGGTGGGAAGTTCGAGCACAAACGGCGGAGTTTCTCCCCGCAAGATCGACTTCTTCAACCCCCATGCCACGCCGATCGCCACGACCACGCCCACCGCGTACATCCCCAGCAGCACCAGCCCTTGCAGCCCGACGATGCCCCCCAAGAAGTAGCGGGCGGGCACAAACGCACCGATCAAGATCACGTAAACCGGCAACCGTGCCGAGCAACTCATGAGCGGGGCGATGAGGATCGTGGCGAAACGGTCGCGCCGGTTCTCGATCACCCGCGTTGCCATGATCCCCGGAACCGCGCACGCGAACGACGAAAGCAGCGGAATAAACGACTTGCCGCTCAGCCCCACGCCAGCCATCAAGCGATCCATCAGAAACGCCGCTCGCGCCATGTATCCGCAATCTTCCAACACGGCGATGAACATGAACAGGATCAGAATCTGAGGCAAGAAGACGACGACCGCCCCGACGCCGCCGATCACCCCGTTGACCAGCAGCGATTGCAAGGCCCCTTCCGCCATTCCCGCCTCGACCAAACTAGCAAGCCCCCCAACGGCCGAATCGATGACGTTCATCAGCGGGGCCGCCAACACAAAGATCGAGGTGAAAAGCGTCGCCATGGTGAGCCCGAAGATCAGCGTTCCCCAAACCTTGTGAGTCAGCACGGCGTCGATTCGATCGCTCGTCGTTCGCGTGTGGCCCGAGGGCCGACGGGCAACACCTTGCAGTGTTCGCGCGATCCAATCGTACCGGGCCATTGCCTCGACCGCCGGCACGGGCATCCCCGCGGCCGCAAGCGATTCGCGCGCCACGCGCAACCGCTCGGCGCCTTCTTGTGCCAGGCCATCCAGCAGTTCGCTTTCCAGGTATCCGCCCCCGTCGAGCAGCAATCGCTCGACTAGAAACGGCGGTAGCGGTGCCGGCAACCGCTCGTTCAACCACGCTCCTAGCTCGGTGGCGTGCTGTTGAAACGAGGCGGGGAATGGGTTCTCGCGGACCGGGGCCGCGGATGTTTCACCACCGCTTGCGGCCGCTGCTAAGGCGGTTTGCAGCTCTTTCAGTCCGGTTCGACGATTCGCCTGCACGGCCACCACCGGCACGCCCAGCCGCTCGGCCAGCCCCGCCACATCGATCTCCATCTGCCGCTCGCGCGCGAGATCGACCATGTTTAGCGCGATCACCATCGGCAGCCCAAGCGCGAGCACCTGGCTCACCAGATACAAATTGCGTTCGAGGTTGCTGGCATCGACGATGGAAAGCACAACGTCGGGCGGCGCCACGTTGCCGCGCCGGCCCAGCAGCACATCGACCGTCACCATTTCGTCGGGCGAACGCGGCGCCAAACTGTAAGTGCCTGGCAGATCGATCAACTCAAACGAGTGGCCTGCATGGCGCATGTGCCCGGTCTTTTTTTCGACCGTCACGCCTGGGTAGTTGCCTACCCGCTGCCGAACCCCCGCCAAGGCAGTGAACAGCGTCGACTTCCCCGTGTTCGGATTCCCGACCAGGGCAACACGAATTGTTCTCGTCGAGGAACCCGGCATGATGGTTTACCACAAAGTCGGAGACACGGGGATGATTTGTAGGTGGGATATCCGAACCCGAAGGAACGTCGCACTTCCAACTTTATTCAACTTCTCGCGAAATCGGCGTTGTTTAACCTGGAGCCAACGACGACGGTATTCGGGTTGTTCCTCGCCGCTAGCTCGGGGTTAGACGACCGACGGGGCTTTCGCTGCGCAGTTATTAATAGTTCGGTTAATCTCTGTGGCCCCTGTGGCTACGCAATAAAGTAATTGGCCCAAGTCACCCAGGCGGGTCATCCAAGCGGGGCATCTTCCGAGCCTTCTATCAGCTGCACCTCGATATGCTGGGCTTCGCTCTTGCGGAGGCTCAGTCGATAGCCACGGAGTTCGAACTCGAGCGGGTCACCCAGTGGCGCGGCACCAAGGCAAAGGATTTCGACGCCGGGGGTGACGCCCATCTCCAAGATGCGGCGGCTGATCTCGTCGGAGCCAACGATCCGCTCTACGATTGCCGCCTGGCCGACCTTTAGCTCGGCCGCTGCCCGCTTCATGCCGTCTTCCTCACGTGCACCAGAACCCGCGTCGAATCATCTTCGCGAAAACAAATTTTACTGCCATCGACGCGAATGATGCACGGCGCGCCGGTGTGGATCATTTCCAGGCGAGCGCCCACGCGCAGGCCCAATTCCTCCAGATGATGCACCTGCTGCGGAGTGCCCAACACCTGCCCAATTTCGGCCATTTGGCCGCTACGGAGCACCGAAATGGGGACCAGTTCCATCATGCCCAAGACCCAGATTGCGAAGCGTTTACGTTGATGTTGAGAACGATTCTCAACATCAATACTGGATTGTAGTGCCATTTCCGTTGCCTTTCAATTGGGGTAACTGCCGAAATGCGTCGTTCCTATCCCGAATCCCCATGAAAGCCAACCGCCGGGTGGGTGGTCGGCCAACGCCAATTTCTGGCCCGTTCGGACCGGCCGATTCGCTCGACCGGGGCGATTTGAACAGGCCCAGGTCGATGAGCAACACGAACGAACGGCTCTCCCACTTCGTTCCACGCAACCGCGGAAGAAAATCGTCCGCCGTGCGTAGCATCGCAACGAAAATAGTGGTTTAATGTTCGCTCACTCAAGATGTAGTCACCGCGTCGGTATTTAGCCCTCACAACTCACATTTCACAACTCATCATGGACCTCGGACCTAAGTTATTCGTGTTCCTCCTATCCACGTTTCTGGGTTTGGAGGTGATTCGTCGTGTGTCGCCGTTGTTGCATACGCCGCTGATGTCGTTGACGAATGCCATCTCGGCGATTTCGATCGTGGCGGCCATCCAGGTGATGGCCGAGGGAAACACGACCTTCAACACCGTGTTATGTACGCTCGGCGTTGTGGCGGCCACGATCAACATTGTGGGTGGTTTCTGGATCACCGATCGCATGCTCAAGATGTTCCGCCGGGAGACTAACAACCGTGAGTAACGCGGCATTGATGATCGGAACGATTTCGGAAATTCCGGCTGGCAACGTGCATGAAGCGGCCAATTCGTGGTTGGGGATCGCTTCGTATCTCATCGCGGCGGCCTTGTTTATTCTTTCGCTCAAGTGGCTGAGTCATCCTCGCACGGCGCGGCGCGGCGTACGGGCTGGCGAAATCGGCATGGCGGTAGCCATCGTGGGTACGCTGCTGATCTATCAAGCCGTTTCGTACCTGTGGATATTGGTAGGCGTCGTCGTCGGGTCGCTCATCGGCGCGCCGATGGCCGTGTGGATGCCCATGACCGCCGTCCCGCAGCGGACCGCGCTCTCTCACGCCTTCGGCGCGCTGGCGGCCGCGCTTGTTGGCACCGCCCACTACTTCCAGTTGTTCGGCAAAGAAAGCGGAATCGACCACTTCACAATGGCGATCTTGGCTTTGGAAGTGCTGCTCGGCTGCCTCACGTTCACCGGCAGCCTCGTGGCGTTTGGCAAACTGCAAGACCTCATCCCCAGTTCGATCAAAGGGCTGCCCCACCAGAACGCGATCAACATCGGCCTGCTGGCCTCGGCCGCGGGCATCTCGGTTATTCTCACCGTGTCGCCCGGCCATGCCTGGCTATTCCTCGTGTTGATCGTGCTCGGGCTGGCCTTTGGCCTGTGCCTGGTGATGCCCATCGGCGGTGCCGATATGCCCACCGTCATCTCGCTCCTCAACTCGTACGCTGGCCTTTCCGCCAGCCTGATGGGGTTCGTGCTCAACAACTACCTGCTCATCATCGCGGGCGCGCTCGATGGCTCCTCGGGCCTGATCCTTTCCATCATCATGTGCCGAGCGATGAACCGATCGTTCACGAATGTCCTTTTCGGCCGCATGGATGCCAGCCAAACGGCGTCGGCCGACGACGTGTACGGCGGCAAGGTGAAGAGCGCCTCGGCCGAGGACGTGGCCATGATCCTTGATGGGGTGCGACGCGTGGTCGTGGTACCGGGTTATGGCATGGCGGTATCGCAGGCCCAGCATGCGGTGCGAGACCTATTCAACATGCTCGAAGAACGTGGCACGGAAGTTGAATTCGCGATTCACCCCGTTGCTGGCCGAATGCCGGGCCACATGAACGTGCTGCTGGCCGAGGCCGATATCCCGTACGACAAGCTCAAAGAGATGGAAGAGATCAACCCGAGCTTCGGCCAAACCGATGTGGCGATCGTCATCGGCGCGAACGACGTGGTGAACCCGCTGGCCAACACCGATCCCAAAAGCCCGATCGCCGGAATGCCGATTCTGAATGTGGGCGAAGCCCGCACGGTCGTCGTGGTGAAGCGGAGCCTAAGCCCTGGCTTCGCGGGCATCCCCAATCCGCTGTTCGCCGCGGAGAATACGCTCATGCTATTCGAAGACGGCAAGAAGGCGATCGTCGATGTCGTCGCCGCCATGAAAGAGGCGGCATAACCGCCGCCGATTCTCCGCGATACGATTGGCAGCCGCCGGCCGAAGCTGGCGGTTCCGCCATCTTGCAACCGCCGGATTCCGCCGGCGGCTGATCCCTTTCGTGCCTTCGCTGGGGGCCGCGTTCCGCTTCGCGTCGCGGCTAAACGGGTTTTTGCGCGTATTGCAACGGGTGCGGAAACGTGTTTTTGGATGCAATAATCGGCGCTATTTGCGACGGGTGCCGGGCGTTTCTGCCGGAAAATGAAGCGTTTTCCGGGGCGGGGGTGTTGCAATAATCGTCGATTTTGCTCTTGTTCGCGCGATTATTGTGCGAGGGGTGGGGAAAGCAAGAATCGGCGGCGGCATGGCGCGGAGCGGTGGCGGGGCCAACGCGAGGAATCAGCCGTGTGTTTGCCGTGCGAAATGATCGAATTGTCAAAGAGCGGAGGGTCGCTGGTGAGACGTGGGGGGCATCTTAGCAGGATACGGAACAAGATTCCACTAAAATTATTGGCCACTTGGAGTTGCGAGTTGCGAGGGGGGGAGGAGGGAGGGGGGTTTTGTGCCGTGCTGGTATGGCAATGATGTTGGGCGTAGGAGAACTGACAAGGTGGTATACACAACGATTTAGGTGGCACTGCTTGGTAGTTTGAGATGGCATGCAATAATCCAGGATTTTTATGGCGATTCTCTGTCGGGAGTTCCGTTGAAACTGCGGTTTGTTAAATAGGGGACGCTCCACGGCAACCGCTCGCTATTCGTTGGTGCCCCCGGATTCTGCGGAGAATCGAAGCTTGCAGGGGTTTCTTTGCAACGGGGTTTCATCGCCGGGTTTGCGGACGACTATTGATCAATGGGCAGCGAAAGACCCATCGTTCGTTTAACCCCGAGCCAGCGGCGAGGGAGAACCTTGCATCCCGTCGCCGTTGGCTCCGGGTTAAACACTCCGTAAGAGTTCATTGGCAGTGCAGTCGTCAATAAATCGCAGGAGGAGAGCGAAATACGGAGGCGTAAGCCCTGGTGGGTGGTAGTAAGCGGTGACAGGCCTGTGTCACCGCAAGAACTGAATTGGAAGAAAAAATGGCTTTGACGTTGTTACAAAAAACGTGATAGACAAATGTCTCGCAGTTGGCATCTCAACCCGCAAGCGAGGCGAGGGCGATGGACCAAGAGGATTGGAGTGCGATTGATTCGCAGTCTGAAGAGGATGTGATGAAAATATCGCAATCGATTGCGTATGCCTTGTTTGCGACGACGTATTTGGCCACGTTGGACGATCGTTGCCCGGTGCCTTGTAGCGAGCTTGCCCAGCGGGGAAAGCTGCCGATTCGATTCTTGCTTCAAGTTCTTTGCAAGCTGGTGAAGGGAGGGGTGCTGACAAGCGCATGCGGAACCTCGGGAGGCTACTCGTTGGCCAAGTCGCCCGACCAGATCAGCCTACGGGAGGTTTTCGAGGCGATCGATCCGCCGAGTAAAGACCATTACACCGCGTTAGGATGTTTGCCCTCGGGAACGCGGAGTCGGATCACCAAGGCGCTTACCTCGGCCCACAAGGTTCAAATGGGCGAATTGCAATCGTGGTCGTTGGCGGACGTTGTGAACCATTCTCGGACCCAGGCGGGGGTGCTTGCGATGCCAGGCTTGAAAGCGATAACGAAGCCCCGCGCGAGCAAGGTCCCGACCGAGATCAAAGTGCCCAAGCAAACGGGTTAGTACGACGGCGCTGAGACACTTTCACCACGACGACACAACGGGCACGACGGGCGGAATGAGATAGGATAAGGATAGGCTTTGTCTCAAAAGCGGTTCTGGTTTGGGTAGCGGATTGAGCAAGGCCAAGAATCCAGCGATCCGCGAACCCTCCCCAAAAAGGGAGGGGAGTTTTTAGGCAAGGCCTGGGCCGCATGCCTCACAGGTGCTGGAAAGCATGTTGGGTTATTCGCTGAGTGAGTTGCTTCCGTGGCGTGAGGCACCGATGGGCATCCCTGGGGGCAGCGGGCGGACGGCGATGGCGAAACCCATTTGGCGGATGATACGTTTCATTTCGCGGAGCCGTTCGTAGTTGCCGGGGTAAGTCCAGATGGTGATGGTCGTGCCCTCTGGCCGATGTTGCTGGAGTTGCTGCACGAACTCGGAGTTGGCGGCGAGTGCATCGGCAGCCGGCTCGCCGGGTGGTGAAACCTCCGGTAGCATGTGGCAGTGCGAGAACTTGTAGGCTTGGCCGGCCATGTAATCTCCGGCGGCATTTCGTCCAACGAGTCCTTCCTTGACGAAGTAGTATTTTAGCCGAAAGCCACTGATGGGTCCGATCGTGCGTTGCATTTGGTCTTGTGTGCGAAGTCGCCAGACATTTGCCTGGGCATCGCTCTTCATTTGCTCCATGAGCGAATCGAAGGGCACGACCACGAGATGGTCTTCGGAGAGGAGCACGTGAATTTCTTTTCCGGTGACGGCCTGCGAGACCGGAGTGGGTTGGCATTCGAGTGATTCGGTGGGTGGGCCGCGCGAGATGAGGGCGACTTGCTCGCGGGTGAGGTCGTCGAGCTTTGCTTGAGCAAGGGCGATTTTGTGCCGCAGGTCGAAATCGCGTTGATCGTTGGTGGAAAGCTTTTGGCGTCGAGCTTCGATTTCTTTTTCGGCTTCGACGATGGCGGTGCCGAGCCAGGCGCGTTCGCTTTCGCGGAACTGGGTTTCGAGATGGGCGTTTCCGACTCGACCCACGAGGTTTCGGACATCGCGTTGGGTGTTTAGTGCATTTCGGTAGGCCTGCTGAAACTCTTGTTCGCTGTGGGCTTGGTCGGCAAGCAGTTCGTCGGTATCGCTGCGGACCGAATGGCTGGTGCGAAGGCCGACAACAAGCACGAGGAGAATGAGAATACCGACGATGTTCGTGATGACGTCCAGAAAGGAATCCTGGCCGGGCATTTGATCGGCTTCGATTTCGGCGCGTTTCATGGGTTCTTCCGGGGCTGGGCGTCAGGGTTGGCCGGATCATCGATTCGGACTTCGAGGCCGCTGTTGCGGAGGAGTCGCTGGAGGTCACGTGCGCGTTGGGGGCCATCGGGGGCAACGCTCAGGAGGAGGACGGGGCGCCAGTAGAGCCTGTCGCCCGCCATGCCCCAACCGTCGATTTGGTTCCGGACATGCTTGACGAGTTCGTCGACGGCGAGGACGGTATCGCCCTGGAAGGGGATCGATTTTCCCGGCGCGTTAGCCGAGGGCGTACCATCGGACATGATCGTGAGCTGGTCGTTGCGGACGACGATGCGAATCGTGCGGCGAACGGGGGTCGCATGTTGAGGTTTTTGGCGTAAGGCCCAATCGTTTCCGCGGGAATCGGCCATGCTGGTGATGATGCGTTTGTTTGATTCGGCATTGGCGTCGTAGTAGCCTGGCCCGGCGGGGGTGCCGCCGGCCATGACACTTACGTTGCGAGGCGAGTTGGTTTCGGTGGGGGCGCCGAGGTCGCTTGCGGTTGGCGAGCCGGGGGCGACACCGCGAGGGGCGTCGGAGGGGGGTGCGTTGGGGGGGCCGCTCGTTCCTGCTGAAGCAGGAACGCCGGGGGAGCCGCTGGAATGAATGCTGGAAGGGACGCCGGGGGAGACGCTGGAGGGGGCGCCGGGGGGGGCGTTCGATCCTGCTGAAGCAGGAACGCCGGAGAGGACGCCGGAGGGAACGCTGGAATGAACGCCGGAGAGAACGCCGGAGAGAACGCCGGAGGGAACGCCGGAGGGAACGCCAGCAGGAACGGTGGGGGGGGAGGCGCCGTTGGCTGTAGTGTTGGTTGAGATTTCGCCGTAATCGTCCTCGGCTTCTTGGAACGGTTGTTCGTCGTCGTTGACGCCGTAGCGTTCGTCGGCGGAGATGGCCGAGCCTCGGTATGCGCGAGGAGCTGCCGCGGCAAGGACTTCCTGCCGAGCGCGGGCTTGCTGCAGGGCCACTTGCTGGATGGACGCGAGATTGATATCAGGCTGTGGGAACTTCAGCTTCCAGTCGTCTTCCACGAGTTCGAAGCCGAGATCGAAATCGCCGGCCTCGATCGCTTGACGAGCGCGGTCGAAGGAGACCAAGCCGGCGGGCCGAACGAGGAGCAGGGGGTAGGGTTCGGTATCGCGGTTTTGCCCTTCCTTGGGGATGAGGCGAACATAGTAATCGCGGGAAGCGCGGAGCGTGGAAGCCAGCGGGTTGCCCGCGCCGTAGGGTGGCAGCAGGTCGTTGGCCGGCACGAGCACGCCTTCGGGCTGAAGGATAACGCCTTCCTTGACGCACTCGACATACATGGGCCGACGAAACGTGCCGTTGGGTCCTTCGTAAGGCACGACCGCGTACGAAGCGGGAGCCTTCTGGGCTTCCTCTTGGAGAGAGCCGATCGTGGTTTCGGCCTCGGAGACAAGTTCGTTGAGACGTCCGAGTTCTCTCTCGGCTTGGGCGCGGTCATCGAGGTGGTCTTTTTCGAGGGCGTCGAGTTCGACCGCGGCCGTTTGGACGGAACGTAATCGTTCTTGCAGTCGGCGGATATGGTCTTCGACGTGGCTGAGTCGTTGGTGTTCCTCGTGGAGTTTGTGTTCGGCCTGTTGACGGGCGGAGCCGAGGCTACCGGTGTAGGCGTGGACCATCTCAATTTGTTTGGAGAGGCCGCCGTCGGCATGTTTGGCGGCGGTACGGTTGGCCTCGATGTGTTCTTGGGCCGTGTCGCGCGCGCTGCGGCTAACCGCGACGAGGACGACCAACAAGGCGCCCATCGTGCAGAGCAGAATCCCGATAAAGGGAAACAGCGAAATCGGGCTAGAGACTTCGTGTTCGCGGAGGCGGCTCATGCGGCTTGGTTGGCGGCTTCACCGCCAGCGAGATCAAGGGACCGAACGTGGAGTGGGTGCCCGAGGCGGGCACTGAGGAGCTGAATGGCGGCGGAAAGGTTGAGGGCCATCTCTTCGAAGTTGTGGGCATTCTGCACGGCGTTCAAGTTGCTGGAAAGCGACTCTTCGAGTTTGCGGATATGGCCAGTGGCATCGACGACTTTGAGGAGGACATCGGCTTGTCGGATTAGTTGTTCCTGTTGCTCGACGGTAGCGCTGGCTGCTTCCACAAGGGCGACCTGGATTTCTTTGAGGAGGTGTTCGCTTTGTTGGATGAGGCGTTCTTGCCGTTCGGCCGCGTTGGTCATGGCGATGCCGAGGGCGGCCTCGACCTCGGTAAGGTGCTGGCGGTTTTCCGCGGCGAGTTCCTTTTCACTGGCGGTCAGCACTTCGCCGTGCCGTTCGAGGGCTTCGATCAGGAGTTCGGCAAGTTTTTCGAGGCCTTCTCGGAGCCGGTCGGTGGTGACTTGGGTGCTCAGGTCGAGTTGTTCGGCGTGTTGGGCCGAGCTGGCCACGAGGCGGTCTACGTGTTGCTTTGCGCCTTGGTTGATCGATTCGGCGAGGCAAGTGATGCTTTCCGCCACCGAGGTTGCGAAGGAATCGCGGAGCGTGCGAGCGGCACCGATGCTTGCGTCGGCCCATTGGAGTTGGGTTTGATCGAGGGTGTGCTTCCAAATGTCGGCTTGCCGGCCCGCGAGCGATTCGATGGCCAACACCACCTGGTCGGTCATGCGGCGGATCGCGGCGACGTTGGGATCGGAGTGGTTGGCCTCGGGAACCTCGCCGGTGGACTGGAATCGGCCAACTAGTTCGTGAGCGACACGCTCATCGACGCGGCCGAGGAGTTTGTCTTCCACGCGTTCGACGGCAGACTTCGTAAACATCAGGATCATGGTAAGCGAAAGGGCGGTGGCGGTGTGATCGAAGGCCACGCCCAACCCGTGGGTGACTTTGGTCATCGATTCTTCGAGCGTTTCGGGATTCAAATTTGCGACGGCGATCGTGATGCCGATGACGGTGCCCAACAGGCCTAAGATCGGGATGGCCCAAATGATGATCCGCACCGTGGCGTATGCGCCGTTGATGCGAACCGACTCGACCTCTTCCAGATGTCGGAGGCGCGAATCGAGCGTATCGGCCGAGCCGGTGCGGCGGATGAAATCGAGGGCGTCGCGGAGCCGGCGGACAAGGAAGGTATCTTCCAAGGTGCAATGCTGGGCGAGTTGGGCGAGGAGGGCATCGCAATCGGCCACGGTGTTGCCGCCGTTGGGAACCGCGGGTAGTAGGATCGCGCGCAACGACGAGAATTGGCCCACGACATTTAAGAATCGCAGAACGAGGGCGGAAAGGCCAATGAAGAACACGGTCAGTTCGATGATTTCGATGGGGTGCCCGGCGCAGTAGCGCGAAAGCAACTGGCTTTGGATGATCCCCTGACTTAGGAGGGCGAAGAA
The DNA here is from genome assembly GCA_020849945.1 of Pirellulales bacterium. Taxonomy (GTDB): domain Bacteria; phylum Planctomycetota; class Planctomycetia; order Pirellulales; family Lacipirellulaceae; genus JABDGM01. The sequence goes on from JADZFK010000138.1 coordinate 63,143, forward strand.
ATTCGCGGCGATCACCACGCCCCACATGAGCGGTTGGCCCAGGATGAGGTCGGCGAGCGGGTGGCGTTGCTCGATCGAGCGTGGTTGGAACAAGTCGAACATGCCGACGGCCGCACCGACCGCGGCGCAGAGTCGGAGAACGGTGATGAGTAGGTCGTGCCCTTGGGAAAGGGTGTTGGTATCGGGATCGCGGAGTACGAACGGCAACAACGAGGACCACGAGAACAGGCAAGCGGCGAGGATCCAGAACGTGCCACGAGGGCACTTGCCCAGCAGGGCGTTGAAGCCCCAGAGCGTGGCCGCCACTACAGCTAATGCCAAACCAAGATTGGTGATCGAAAGTGCATCCATGAGAAATCATCCGCTAGTGTTTTGTAAGTCGATGGTGCCAACGGGCGGCGCGGCAGCTAGCGCCGCTGGCACGCACGGAGTGCGCAGCATCGACGACGAGTCATCGTCCTTAGTCCCTCAAAATCGACCTGATCGTTAAACTTGATGAGTTAAAGTTGCCGCAAATCTCGCAGTTTCGCTTTGCGATACAAGCCGCAGAATCGGTAAGCGTAGCCAAAAGGTTCCTACGCAGCTTGCCGATAAATCTGTTGCCCGGTCGAACAGGCAGGAAGTGCGAGATTGGGCGCGGCGCTAGTGTCGATGGCACTGAGGTTGATCGCACGAGAAGGGAATTGAATCGAGCCAGATTGAGAACCGCATTCCCAGGGGGCGCAGTCCGGTGCTAGCTCGGCCGAGCTACCCGGACTGCTTTTTTTTTCGGGCGGCGTTGGCATAGCTGGGCTTGGAGTAAGGCAGCAGTGGAGCCGCCGGTGGAGCCCGGTGGCTATACCGCTCGCGGTCGGGATGGAGGCATTTTTTGTTTAGCCGGAGCCAGCGGCGACGGCGGTTGAAATGTGCGGGAGGCGTCTCTGACGCCGATTTCACGAGAACATCGAA
>JADZFK010000139.1 GCA_020849945.1 Pirellulales bacterium
GCGGCGGTGGCTGCTGGGGCGAATTTGCTTGCGGCCGGTTCTGGCTCCGAGGTTGTCCCTAGTTCTGAGTCCGCTGAACCTGCTGCAGAACCGGCGCCGGTAGTTGCGGCGGCGGGGGCAAATGTGCTCGGCAATTTGCAGTTGCCGGTGGTTGAGCGTGGCCGCCGGCCCGTTCATCGCCCGCTGGGGCGAAAGGCTTCGCCCGTTGATGCCGCGCTCGGCCGCGTTGATTCGCTGCTGGCATTAACGGGGCGATCGGCCAAGAAGTATTCTGCGTTATCAAGTCTGCTGGAACGCGGACTGACGCCAGGTTCTGAAACGGTCGATCCATCGGCGGTTGATCACGTGTTTGCTGATGTAGATGACGCCATTCAATTTGCAGTGGTCGCACGTCGCAAAGTGCCTAGCTCGGCAGGCAGGCGGCGATGAGTAGCGAGCGCGAGCATGCCAGCGAGCCGCTCGAGGCGAAACTTCGCGAGGTGCGATACCGGCACTCTCTGTCGTTTGTCGATGTACTGCGGGAGATCGGTGCGACCCTGTTGGTTTCGACTTATCAGGCGGGCAAACTGGGCGCGGTTACTGCCGGCGACAAGGGCTTGCAGTTCTCGTTTCTAAATTTCGATCAAGCGATGGGCGTGGCCGTTAGCCCGCGGCGGTTGGCCGTGGGAGCGAAGGGCCAAGTTTGGTTCTTCGAGAGCAACCCGCAAATTGCGCCCACGCTCGCGCCGGCCGGTCGGTACGATGCGTGTTACCTGGCTCGCTCGGCCCACGTAACGGGCGGCATTCATTGCCACGAAATGGCCTGGGGCGCGGCGGGCGAACTGTGGGTGGTGAACACGCTGTTTTCGTGCCTCGCTACGCTGCACGACGAGTACAGTTTTGTGCCGCGTTGGCGTCCGCCCTTCATTCGCGAGTTGGCTGGTGAAGATCGCTGCCACCTCAATGGCCTTGCGATGGACGCGGGACGACCTCGATTTGTGACCGTGATGGCCGAGTCGAACGAGCCGGCCGGTTGGCGACCTACGAAGAGCACGTCGGGTTGTGTGCTCGATGTGGCCAGCGGCAGCGCCGTCTCGCGCGGACTGGCGATGCCCCATTCGCCTCGCTGGCACAACAACCAGTTGTGGGTGCTCCACTCGGGTTGCGGTTCGCTGGAAGTCGTCGATCCAGCGACCGGCCGGCGCGATACCGTGGCCACGATGCCCGGTTACACCCGCGGCCTTGCCTTTGCGTGGCCGCTGGCGTTCGTGGGCCTGTCGCGCATCCGCGAGACGGCCGTGTTTGGCGGCGTGCCGATCGCCGAACGCCGCGAGGAACTCAAGTGCGGCGTGGGCGTCGTGAATCTGCAGACGGGTCAAACGATCGCGACGTTGGAATTTGAGACGGGCGTCGAAGAGATTTTTGATGTCCAGCTGATTCCGAATGCGCGGGCGGCCTTCTTGTGCGGCCCGCGGCCCGATCAAGATGATTCGCAGGATATTTGGATCGTACCGCGACCCGATCAGACAGAATTGCTGGCCGACCGACCCACCCGCGAGGCACCCCACCCCCAGCACGCCGCGCCGACCGATTCCACCGTTCAAAGCTGGGTGCAACAGGCGCTCGCGCTGCAGCGCGAGCGGCGAATGCCCGAAGCGCTACGGCTCTTACAACAAGCGGCGTCCGCGCGACCACTCGCCGCGGAAATATGGAATCACCTTGGCAATGCGCTGCAAGAAGCCGGTCGCCAGGAAAACGCGCTGGAGCATTATCGCCGGGCGGCCATCGCCGACCCACATTTTGGCCCCGCGCTGCAAAACCTAGGCTATGTGCTGGTCGCGCAAGGGGACACCGATGAGGGCATCTCTTTCTTGCGGCAAGCTCAAAAGGTTCAGCCCACCGATGTGAACCATGTCCTTATCGCCACGGCCTTGCCCGTGGTCTATGATTCGGTGGAAGACCTGCACGCGCGCCGCCAGCGACTCGTAAGCCAAGTAAAACAACTGGCCGACGACGGGCTCGCGATCGACACGACCAACACCCTCGTGCCGACGAATTTCTTTGCCGCTTATCAAGGCGAAAACGATCGAGACCTGCACGCGAATCTCGGCAGAATCTATCGTGGCGTCGATCTCTGCCAAGGGCGACGCATTGGCCACGCCAGCAGTCGCCTGCGAATCGGTTTTCTCTCGGCCTACTTCCGCGACCACACCATCGGCCGGCTCAACCTCGGCCGCGTGCGGCACTTGCCGCGCGGGCTGTTTGAAGTGGTCGTGCTTTCGGTGGGCCAGCACGAAGACGAGATGGCCCAGGCATTTCGCGCCGCCGCAGACCGGCATGTCGTCGTGCCACGCGAAGTGGCCAAGGCTCGGCAACTGGTTGCCGATCAGAAACTCGACGTCTTGTTGTTTACCGATGTCGGCATGGATGCGCTAACGTATACCCTCGCGTTTTCGCGAATGGCACCCGTCCAGTGCGCCACCTGGGGGCACCCCGTTACAACGGGCAGCCCCACGATCGACTATTTCCTCTCAAGCGATCTCTTGGAAATCCCCGAAGCCGATACGCATTACACCGAAACGTTGGCGCGGCTGCCGAGCCTCGGCACGTATTACGATCAGCCGCGCCTTACCGAACCAACCAAAAAGCGGAGCGACTTCAGCCTGGCAGCAGATCGGCCTCTCTATCTGTGCCCGCAGACACTGTTCAAGTTCCATCCCGAGTTCGATGGCGTGTTGGCCGATATCTTGCGACGCGATCCGCGCGGGCAGCTCGTCCTCATCGAAGGCCGCACGGCGAATTGGACACGACTTATCAAGACGCGATTGGCTCGGGTGATGCCGGATGTGGCTGACCGCATCCACTGGCTCGCGCCGCTGCCCAATCCGGATTACGTGCAACTCTTGGCCCTCGCCGATGTCGTGCTCGACCCGATCCACTTCGGTGGCGGCAATTCAAGTTACGAAGCCCTGGCAATGGGAACGCCCGTCATCACATGGCCGGGCAAGTTCCTCCGCAGCCGAATTACGCAGGCCCTCTACGCCAAAATGGGAATGATCGACTTCCCTGGCAACCCACGGCATGGCAGTTCGTTCATTGTTGACAGTGCAGACGACTACGCTGAAAAAGCCGTCCGCCTTGCAACCACTGCCGCCGACCGTCAACAATGCCGACAAGAGATCGCATCGCGATCTGGGTGCCTATTTCAGGATGTTTATGAGATTGGCCACCTGACCGACATGATCCTTCTACTGTGCAAATCGCATGAAGCATTGTCTCACAACCCCTCTCTCTTTTAATCGGAGGCGTTGGGGGAGGGTTCAAGCA
>JADZFK010000140.1 GCA_020849945.1 Pirellulales bacterium
ACCAGCTGTTTTTTCTATTTCTCGCGTTATCGGCGTCTTTTGATCCATGCGCAGCGAAGGACCCATCGTTCGTTAAACCCCGAGCCAGCGGCGAGGGAGAACCTCGAATCCCGTCGCCGTTGGCTCCGGGTTAAACAACCCGTAAGGGTTCATTGGTAGCGCAGTCATCAATAGAGCGCCTACCACAACGAGGAGTCCCTAGCCACAACTCCTCCCCGCTTCAACACGTGATCGGCCCTGGGCCTTGCCTAAGAATCTCGTTGCCAATGCTTGACACAACGTGATACGATTGATGGTCGCCAGGGCACGGCGAGGCTTGGGTGTTGGTGATAGTCTGCCGAGGGGGCGCTCGGGTAGGGCTGTGTCGCGCAACGGCAACCATCCTAGTTCACAGGGAGTTACCGATGATTCCAAGATCGATTTTGACTCTGGTTGTGGCTAACGTTCTCATTCCTCTTGCTCATGCGGCCGATTGGCCACAATGGCGCGGGCCTAACCGCGATGGCATTTCCACAGAAACAGGTCTGCTTCAACAGTGGCCTGAAGAAGGCCCCAAGCTCCTTTGGCAACAGAACGATCTTGGCGAGGGTTATGGCTCGCCCGCAATCGCTGGTGGCCGCATCTTCTTGGTCAACAATCGTGGCAACGACGACGAGTATGTCCAAGCCGTGAGTGCGAAGGATGGCAAGCCGCTCTGGAGCACCAAGCTCGGAAAGGTCGGAAGCCCAGAGCAGTTCCCGAGGTACACCGGCGCTCGTTCCACCCCGACGGTCGATGGCAATCTAGTCTTTGCGTTTAGTTCAGATGGCGACCTCGCATGTGTCGAGGCGGCCACCGGCAACGTGAAGTGGAAGAAGAACGTCAAAGAAGAGTTCGGCGGCAAGCCAGGAATCTGGGCTTATTCCGAATCGCCGCTCGTCGATGGCGAGGCGGTGGTCGTTTCCCCCGGCGGCAAAGAAGCCACGATTCTGGCTCTCAACAAAACCACAGGCGAAGTCCTATGGAAATCGCCAGTCCCCGGAGGCGATCCGGCCGGGTATGCCTCGATCATCGTCATGCAAGCGGCGGGCCGGAATCAGTACGTGCAGTTCCTTGGCAAGGGTCTTGTTGGTGTCGATGCCAAGACCGGCGAGTTCCTGTGGCGATACGATCACACCGCGAAGGGCAGCCCCGCGAATATCCTCACACCAGTTGCCGCCGATGGCTGCGTCTACACAGGCACCCACTACTCGGGCGGCGGTCTGGTAAAGCTGGTGGCCGCCGAAGGCAAGATCGAGGCCGAGGAAGTTTACTTCGATCGCAAACTACCCAAGGCCATCGGCGGCGCCGTGCTGTTGGGCGATTATCTGTACGGCACCGGTGGCGAGCTTACGCAGTGTGTGGAGTTCAAGTCGGGGGAAGTGAAGTGGACCAAGAACCGCGCGGTTTCGCCCGCGTCGCTTTGCGTTGCCGAGGGGCGGCTTTACCTGCACGGCGAGAAGGAAGGTGAGGTTTCCCTGCTCGAAGCGTCTCCGGAAGGGTACCAGGAGCACGGGCGTTTCACTCTGCCCGACCAGCCAGCAAACCGAGTGGGAAAGTCGTGGGAGTACCCGGCGATTTCGAATGGATGCTTATACATCCACAGTTGGGGAACGCTTTGGTGCTACGACATCAAAGCCGATGGCCCACGCACGGCCAGCGGTCGCGGCGAACCTACCAAGCCAAACCGAAACTGATCCGAGTTTGACTGATCCGACCTCCTTGGAACCCCGGGTCATAACCGTTCGGCAGGTTCGATCCGCTGGGCGATTTCCGTGTGTCCAGCGGGCAGAGCAGGGGGGGCGGAGTCGCCATAGAATTTGGATTTGGTCAACTTGCCGTGTTCATCCCACGAACGCCACTCACCGACCAGACAGCCGGTGCGGTAGGTACCGACATTCGCCTTCTGGCCATTCGCATGATACCATTCCCACCGGCCGTCGCGTTTGTCGTCGCGGTAAGCGCCTCGCGCGGCAATCTGGCCATTCTCGTGCCAGTAAGAAAGCGTGCCCACCTTCTTGTCTCCGAGGTAGTAGCCTTCGCGTTGTAACTGGCCGTTGGGATACCAGGCTCGAGCAAGGCCATTGCGGATGTTGTTGCCATCGGGCACGTATTTCGCCAGAGTCGTCGCTCCGTAATCGTCGGCCGCTTTCTCGACGAGCCGCGCGGAAAGGTACTCGGACTCCGATTTCTTCTGTCGATTTTTGGGATAGAATTCGGTCTTCACCACGAGTTCGCGTCCGCTTTCGTATCGGGCAACGACTTTCAACTCGCCGCTCTTGGCATCGGCTTCCAACACGTCGCCAGATGGCGAGCCGGCGTTGTAGTTGAGTTGTCGATACACGGTGCCATTCGGGAACCAAAGCGTCGAAAGCCCGTCGCGTCGCCCTGCTTTGAGCGAAACGACCATGACTTTGCGCTCATTGGCATCGGTGATCGCCCATTCCCCATCCATTTGGCCATCGACGAAGTGCGATTGCGACATGAAGGGCGGTTTGAACAACTTGAAGGGTGACTCGCTGAGCAGTGCCGCGTCGGTTCGGTCGAGCCAGCGAGTCCAGATGCCGGTACGTTGCCCAAACGTGTAGTTTCCCTCGGCAATGATCTGAGCATCCTTCGAGAACTGACGCCAAACACCATGATTGACGTAGCTGCCTTCGCTGTTGAGTGTAACTTGCCGCTCGACCCGCACACGGCCATCGGCATACCGTTCGTGAATGACTTCGCACTCGCCAAAAACACCGGAGTCGCCGACCGCCTCGGCATAGCGTGTTGGCTCGATTTCGTTCAGGAATATATTTCGGTACCCAGGCGGAGCTTGCGGAGCGGCCGCCTCTGCGCCCAATACGCAACTGGCCGGAAAAATGGCGGCAATCCCCATGAGGCCTCGCGCGAGAAGGCGAAACCAAAAAGTTTCGGCGTCCATAATTGCATCCCTGCAACAAGCTAAGAACAAGCCCACGGCAACGGCGAACCCGTCCTAGGTTTGCCGCCGCGGAACCCGCCGTTCGTGTGAACACGCGGATTCTCTGGCTTCTTAGTTTCTAAAATCGGCCTGTTGCCTTGAATTACTTTGACACCTTGCGATTAGCCCGCCCGGCCCGAACGAACGGCACATCTTACCACCCCTCCGCGACCCCACCTGCACCAAACACGTGAGCTAGGAAGTCGTTAGTCGTTAGTCGTTAGTCAATAGTCGTTAGCGGCTGGTGCGCATGTTGTGGCACGGACTTTAGTCCGTGGGAGTTACAAACTGGAGTCCGTGCTACGAGTAGCAAGGGGCACGGTCGGTAAGCTGTTCCACAACAGGTTCCTCAACGGGGGGGGGAGCTGGGAGGCATGCCGGGGATATTGCGCGTATTGCAACGGGTGCGGAAACGTGTTTTGGGATGCAATAATCGGCGAGTTTTGCGACGGAGGCCGGGCGATTCTGCCGGGAATTGCAGCGTTTTCCCGGGGTAGGGGTATTGCAATAATCGATGATTTTGCTCATGGTTGCGAACATTTAACCGCGGGGGTGGGGGATTGTCGTGGGGTGGGTGATTCGCCAGGCCCCCGGTCATTGACCGGG
>JADZFK010000141.1 GCA_020849945.1 Pirellulales bacterium
CGGCGATCATGGGCGGCAAGACGTGTATTCGCGGCCTTCCGGTTACTGTTGGCACGATCGTAGGGTTGCTCGCCGCCAGGCACGGCACCGACGACATTCTGCAGGCGTATCCGTACCTTGAGCGGGACGACGTTCAAGTGGCGTTAGCTCATGCCGCATGACGCGGCGAAGAACAGGAACTTCCGCTGAAATAGGCCATGAAGATCCTCATCGATAGGAATCTTTGTCCTTCGTGGATTACTGGTCGATCGTTCGACATGTCGCTTGCTACCGGTCTCGCCACAGGGCGTGGAGGTCGATGTTCAATTTTCGTCGCGTGGATTCGATTTCAGCTCGGAATCGCCTCGCATCGAGCGGGTAGCCGGCCGTCGGGCGAAGGTGGGGCAGGTGGGCCTTCCAAAACGTGTTGAAGGCCTCCATCGCTAGCTCGCGCAGGTACTTGGCCGTCATCGAGGCGATCGCCGTCGGCAGAAACGCCTCTCCCTTCGCACGAAAACAAACGCACGTGCGCCCCGCTGGCAAGCCCCATTCGTACCGGCTCTCGGCCCGCGTTTCTCGCTGCGGCTCGATCCAATGCTCGGGAAAGTGATGCTGCAAGATCGCCGCATAACAGTTGCGGCCACCATGCTTGTCGCAAATGGCGTAGGTTGGGGCGAGGAGTGAGGAGCGAGGCGTGCGTGTGGAAAGGGTGTCGATGACTTTTCTTAACAGGCCCACGCTAATGTGGGAAAGGGCCGCCCCCTTGGTGCCGTACTCGGTCACAAGGTCGTTGAACTCGCCCGGGAAGACCAGCCGAGCGCAAACGGCCAGCGGCACCACCCCAACCTGCTGGCCGACCGTTGCCAACCGAGCAGCCAACTCGCCGACTTCTTCTTGTTTTACGTCCGTGGGCAGTCGCGCGTTGTGGGCCGTCGGCCAGCAGGTCCTCGCATGGTCGTTGGTCGGATCGGCTTCCAAGTACGCCACCAACTCGCGCCAGGTTGCGGGCGATAGGCCCATCGCACCGAGTACCGCGTGAACCCCACGCTCCAGTTCACGAAGCCCCTGGCCGCTCGCGTATAATTGCTTCGAATCGGCGATGGGAACCCGCCCAGCGATCGGGCGCGGCGCCACGGCATCGCGGAGGAGTGCATAGAGATCGGCCGACGCTGGCTCGTCGCAGGCCACCTGCCAGGCCGTCGCCGCGACCACCAGCGGGCCAAGGTTTGGCCCATACCCGGCCTCGTCAACGCCGATCACCATCGCCATCGCATCTCACCCCACCCCGCCGAATAAAGACCGCGTAAAAAACGAGAATTATCGGAAGGCACCTTCCCACGTTCCCCCACGTGCTTGGCCCCGGCCACCGCACGATCGTTGGTTGACGACCCCTGGCGGGTCGTTGATACTCGAAGGGATATTCTGCACCTAATTTAACCGGAAGGATAGTCGCCATGCCCCACGACGAAGACGAAGACCTGTACGACGAAGAATTCGATTTCGTGGACGAGGATGACGATCTCGACGACGAAGTCGATTCCGACGATGAGGATTCCGAACTCGACGACGAAGAACCGGGCGACCTGGAAGCCGAGGCCCCGGCCGAAGAGGAACCCGTCGACGAATACGGACGCCCCGAGCCGGCCGCCAATTACGTCGTCCACGTTTACGAACATAGGAAGTTCATGCGCACGATCGACCGGCCCTTCACTCCCGAAGATGCCGAGGCGTTCGCCACCGAGTACAACCGCACGGCAAAATCGTACGGCCGCGTCGCCGTCACCGGCAAGAACGACGCCAAGCCCAAGAAGACTCTGGACTAGCTGCCTCCCTCACCCCGACCCTGGGGCTTCTTGTGGTGAGAAAGGCAAGATGACGAGTTCGACTCTTGGCGGAAATTGTGATTCTGGTGGCCGGTGCAAGGCATCACCATGCATTCTTCACTTTCCAAATTTTGGTGCCTTGTGAGACGATGCCTCGTGCTAGGCATCGTTCTCGCGGCATTCTACATTGCGATTCCTTCTCTGCGCGGGGAAGAACCCAGGCCAACGCCCCTGCCCGCGGGCGAACTGCCGGCCGAGCTTCGCATCATCACCTACAACATTCATCATGGCGAAGGAATCGACCGCAAGTTTGATCTTGAGCGGATCGCCAAGGTGCTGCTCGATGAGCGGCCCGACCTGGTCGCGCTGCAGGAGGTCGATCAACAAACACGTCGGTCCGGCGGCGTCGATCAACCCGCCGAACTGGCCAGGCTTACCGGGCTCACCGTTGTGTTCGGGCGAAATATCGATTTCGAGGGCGGTGGCTATGGCACGGCCGTGCTCTCTCGCCTCCCCGTGCTTTCTAGCAAGAGCGTAAAACTCAAATCCTTCTACCCCCCCACGCCACACAACCCCGAACAACGGGGCGTTCAAGTCATTGAACTAGGAAGCACGGCGGGCAAACCGGAAATGCTTTTCCTTTGCACCCACCTGGATTCTCGACCGCCCGATGACGAGCGGATCCATTCGGCGATCACGATCAATGAATTAATCCGCAAGTGGGGCAACTTGCCGGCCCTGCTGGCCGGCGACCTCAACGCCCCGCCCGAAAGCCCTGCAATTCGAGAACTCGCCAAGGAATGGGCCATCGCGGGGCTTGATTCGGCCAGCGCAAAGCGCCCCAAGGCCGATCGACCGGCCCGGTACGCCATCAAAACGTTTCCGGCCCAGAAACCAAGGGCCTGGATCGATTACGTTCTCTATCGGCCCACCCGCCGATGGCGCGTTGTGGAAGTCCGCGTTCTCAACGAGCCGGTCGCCTCCGACCACAGGCCGCTGCTCGCCGTCTTACGCCGCGCGGATTGATCCAACCCACCTCTTCTGCACACCAATCCTCGCGCGTCCGCCAGCACCGCCCTCCCGCCGGCACCGCCCGCTTCAGCGGGCCGTGCCCGACTGTAACCCTCACCAAACCTCCAAGCCATCCTCACCTTTGCCGTCGCGCCATCATTCCCCCACACGCAATCGAGAGCGCGACGAAGATCAATGCCGGCTCGGGCACGCTCGTGTTGGGTGGTTGCGAAGTCGTCAGGAGCTGCCGCTTCGAGGCATAGCCGATGGCATAACCGCGCTCACCAAAATTGTAACCTTCGCCGCCGACATCTGCCGTCAACACTATGTCGCTAAAGGCGTTGTTCGACGCCACGCCCGGCGAAGCGCCAATCGGAACCGGCTGACCAAGGAGACCCGAAAGAGCGCCGAGTGTATCGAGCCCGTCCACGAATTCCACCGGTTGTGTTTCGCGCAACACATACGTGCCGGGGATGATGTTCTCGAACAGATAACGCCCGAAGGGGTCGGTCACGATCGAATTCACGAAGGACTCTATAAAACCGATCTTCTTGTACAGGCTAACCGTGACACCGCCGATCACGTACTCGGGGTTCGGCTCGCCGACAAAGGCCAAGTGGCCGTCGTTGTTTCGATCGACATAGACCCAGCCTCCGAGCTGGCTCATTCCAGGAATATGGGCGGCATTGGCGTTCGCAGCGCAAGCGCACACAAGGCACGCCGTCGCGACGAAACGCACCCGCCCCGCAAGGCAGTTATTGAACATGGTGCATTTCCAACGAGGACTAATGGATAGCCGCCAAGGGCGACCGAATAAAGACGATTCACATACGCCGCTTACCGCGACGCGAAATCTCCATTAGTTCTGGCCTGTCTGTTGAAATGCCGATTAATCGAGAGAGATAAATACGGGACCGGGGGCGAAACGCTCCACCGACCCTCATGTGCTTTCATTATGCTTCCATTGACAATCGGCAGCAACTACCCCGCCGGAAAAAATTCCCCAATCGGCAAAGCCGGCCGCTACTTTGGTAAACCACGGCCTCGACCGCGTTGGCACAGGATTCGGAACGAAGGAACTTTTCGCTCTTCCGCCCATGTGGGAAGCCCGAACGTCTCATTCCGGCAGGGGGTCTATGGCATGAACCCAAATACGTTTCGCTTCGCCGGCTGGTAGATTGGGGCGCAAACCCCTCCCTACATGGGGGGAAACAGCCGCTGCCTATTTCCTGGGCGAATCGTGCCCCCCGTTCATTGACACTTCGCCGTAACATGTTTACCCTAAACATGTTGCTAGCTTTTCAGCGATTGGCTACTTTTGTGGATTCCCCACCCCAACCAGTTGGTAAACTGCCTTGGCCACCAAACCCTGGAGCGGCGTTTTCGATCGGGCAACTGACCGCCGTGTCGAAAAATTCTCGGAAAGCGTCCGTTTTGACCAGCGGCTTTACGCCCACGATATCCGTGGCTCCATCGCCCACGCCCACATGCTCTCCAAGGTGGGCATCCTCACCGACGACGAACGGCACCTCATCGTCACCGGGCTCGAAGAAATTGGCCGTCAAATCGCCTCTGGCGATTTCCTCTTCCGCCAAGAACTTGAAGACGTCCACATGAACATCGAGCGGGCTCTCATCGACCGCGTCGGGGATGTCGGCCGAAAGCTCCACACGGGCCGCAGCCGAAACGACCAGGTTTCCACCGACTTGCGTCTCTGGGTCCGCGATGAAATCGACACCATCTCGGCCCGGCTCGAATCGCTCCAGCGCGCATTCCTCGGCCGCGCCGACCAAGACGCAGGCGCACTGTTGCCCGGCTACACGCACCTGCAACGGGCACAGCCCGTACTCGCCATTCACTATTGGCTTGCCTACTGCGAGAAGCTCGAACGCGATCGCCAACGGCTGGCCGATTGCCGGCTTCGCGTCAACCAACTGCCGCTTGGGGCGGCCGCGCTGGCCGGTACCTCCATCCCGATCGATCGCCAAATGGTGGCCGATGAACTCGAGTTCGACGGCATCCTGGCAAACAGCCTCGATGCTTCCAGCGACCGCGATTTCGTCGTCGAGTTCGCCAGTTGTCTCGCCACCATCGCCACGCATCTGAGCGGATGGGCCGAGGAGTGGATCCTCTGGTCCACCACCGAGTTTGGTTTTCTCCGTTTGCCGCAAGAGTTCTGCACAGGCTCTTCGATCATGCCGCAGAAGATCAACCCCGATGTGCTGGAACTCATCCGGGGCCGCTCGGGCCGCGTGGTGGGCAATCTCATGAGCCTGCTCGTCCTCGTGAAGGGCTTGCCGCTCGCCTACAACCGCGACTTGCAGGAAGACAAGGAACGGCTGTTCGATTCGGTTGACACCGTATCGGCCTGCCTCGAACTTGCCGCCCCGCTTGTCGCCGGCGCCGCACTGAATCGCGAACGCATCGCCGCGAGGCTCGAAGAAGGTTACCTCGATGCCACCACGCTGATGGAACACCTCATCCAGCTCGGTGTGCCGCAACGCAGTGCGCACGAGATCATCGGCAAGCTGGTGGCCAGCGCGATGAAGCGGGGCGTACCGCTTGCCAGCCTGCCACTCGAGGAACTCCGAGCCGCCCATCCGGCGCTGGATGAAACGGTGTACGAAGTGCTCGGCGTCGAGCGGGCCGTCGCCGCCTTCAGCAGTTACGGTTCGACCAATCCCCACCAAGTAGCCCACCAACTCGAACTTTGGCGGCAACGACTCTCGTAGCCCCGTTGAGAAACATCGTATGCGAGTCCTCCACGCCTCCCTCCTCGCTGGCAGCATGATTGTGATCTTGCTGCTGGCCACGGCCGCCCCTGTGCGATCGCAACCGCCTCAACCCAGTCAGCCGGCCGCCGGCGAAGCTGCGCCACCGGCTGCGGAAACGCCCCAACCCCTGCTCGAAACGAACCCGGCCATTCGCGCGGCGCTCGAACTGCCTCGCCAAGAACCGCGCGATTATGTGCGGGCAACGCTGTGGCTCATCGACCTTGGCCGTCCAGAATTGGCCAAGCCAATTTTAGACGACCTGATGAAACGGCAAGTCCGCGACGAACAGCGAGCCGCGATCGTGGCCGAGTTCGGTTCCGCCGATCTGTTGCGGCTCGCTCGTTCGGCGGAACTGGCCCCAGAGGGCGCGAAGTTTGCCGACGCATGCCTTGCTGCCGCCCATACCGCCGCGACCAAACCCCAACGCATCGCCGCTCTGGTAAAGCAACTTGCCGATCCTTCGACCGAGGTCCGCATCGCGGCGCGGCACGACCTTGCCGCCGCGGGTCAGGCGGGTGTTACGGCAACGCTCGAAACCATGGCCCACGAATCCGACCCCACACGCCGCGCCACGCTCGCCGATGCCGCAGAGTTGATGCATCCGCTTGTCGATGGTCCGCTACTCGCCATGCTGGCCACGAACGATTCCGCCCTACGATCCGAGGTGGGCACTCTCCTCGAAAAATTGGCCGTTCCCCAAGCTCGCCCATTCCTTTCCAACGGCGCGAACGGTTCGACGGCCGCTCATGCACTCGCCCAAGCGATCGCCCGGTATCAGCACGGCACGCCGCCGTTTCCCGTCGATGCGGATGGCCGAGTCGAGTTGTGGAAGTGGGATGATGCCACCATGAAACTTTCCTCGGCGCGGGTTCTTGCGAACGATGCCCAACTCATCTGGATTGCGCGGCTGGCCACCGAGCTGGCCCGCCTGCAGCCCGACGATTTCGTGGCCGCTCGAACCGCCCTGGTCTTGCGGCTCGAAGCGGCCGGCCTCACTGCCGACCCCAGCGCCCCGCCTTCGACCCCAAACCTTGCCAAAGCCGAACCGCGGTTGTTGAACGAAGCACTGGCCGAGGCCCTCGCCAAGGGCTACTCGCATGCCGCACGATCACTCCTAACGGCGATGGGCGAACAACACCGCGCCGACGTGTTTTCAACCGTGGATGGCAAGCCCTCGCCCCTCGTTCGCGCGCTCGATAGCCCGAGCCGCCGCGTTCGTTTTGCCGCCTTGGAAGCAATTCTCGCGCTCAATCCCGCCTCGCCGTACCCGGGTTCAAGCCGTGTTGCCGAGTCGCTCGAGTGGTTCGCTCGCGCGAACGGCGAACGGCAAGCCGTGGTTGCGATGCCCACCAACTCGGCGGCTACCAACCTGGCTGGCGAATTGGCTGCCCATCACTTCGCCACGCACGCCTCCAATCGTGGCCGCGATGCGGTCGACACGGCCCGATCCCTTTCCGATCTCGAAGCGATCTTCATCGATATGAACACGATTGTGCCCGATATACGGCAAACGCTGTTCGAGCTGCGCACAAGCCCCGCGACGGGCGACGTGCCGATCGCGCTGTTGGCCGCGGATGGGCGGTTGCAAGAGGCCAAGAAGTTGGCGACCGAGCACTCGCGCGTGCTGGCCATTTCGCGGCCCCATTCCCCCGCCGCGCTGGCGAGCATCGTCGAGCGGTTAGCCGCGCTCGCTCCGCGCGACCAAGTGCCCGACAACGAGCGGATCGATCAAGCCGAGCAAGCGCGAAAGTGGATTGCCATGCTGCGAGGTGGAGAGCGCCCGTTCTACACGTTCCGCGAACGCGAGCACATGCCCTTAACTCCTGCCGCATCGAACCACCTTTCCACCGAAACGTCGCCCAGCCCATGATGCGAATCGCCGCCAATACGACTCTCGCGCCGCCGGTCGAGCCGTTGCCCGGCATCATCGGCTCCAGCCGCGCGATGATCGAGGTGTACCGCGTCACCCGGCAAGTGGCGCGGAGCCGCGCCTCGGTCTTGCTGCTCGGCGAAACCGGCACCGGCAAGGAACTGATCGCCCACGCCATCCACGAACAAAGCCAGCGACGCAATCGGCCTTTCGTGCGAGTCAACTGCGGCGCGCTCAGCGAAAGCCTGCTGGAAAGCGAACTGTTCGGCCACGTGCGCGGCGCGTTCACCGGCGCGATCGATAATCGCACCGGCCGATTCGAAGCCGCCCATACGGGCACCATTTTCCTCGACGAAATCAACTCGACCACGCCCCATTTGCAGGTGAAATTACTGCGAGCACTGCAAGAACGCGAATTCGAACGCGTGGGCGATACGCACACGATTCGCGTCGATACTCGCGTCATCGCCGCCAGTAACCGCGACCTGCTGACCGAGTGCGCCGAAGGACGATTTCGCGAGGACCTTTACTATCGACTCAACGTCGTCCCGATCCACCTTCCGCCGCTCCGCGAACGCCGCGAGGATATTCCCGAGTTGGTTGCGCATTTTCTGGAAATCTACAGCGAGCAGAACGAGCGGCGCGTCGCGCACATCGACCCACGGGCCTTGGCGGCGCTGCAGCAGTATACGTGGCCTGGCAACGTGCGCGAGTTGCAGAACTACGTCGAACGGGCCGTCGTCATGGCACCCGGCGATGAGTTGACGCTCGACTTGCTCCCCCCCGCCGTAACGACCGGCCGAACACCCCGGGCAATTGGCGTAGCACTCGACTTCGGCGCGATGACCGAGGAACTGGTCCACATAGGGATGAATGAAGCGGGCCTTGAGGCCGACAACGTGCATAGCTGCATTGTCGATCGCGTGGAACGTGAAGTCATCGCCCAAGTGCTCGCCGAATGCGGCGGCGTGCAGATCAAAGCTGCTAGCCGCCTCGGTATCAATCGCAACACC